>JBKTHK010000028.1:0-22974 GCA_047240885.1 Slackia sp.
GTAATGTAGGAAGGCAGACCGTCGGGACGAAGCGCCGCGATTTCCTTTTCGCCTTGCATGTTCGCAAGCCCGAGAGCCGCGACAAGCACGAAGGCGAGCACGGCCAATACGAGCAGGACGGGCTTCGCGAAACGCCTCGGAGAAGAAGCCCGGGTCGGTTTCGAGCGGGAACCCTGCGGCCTATTCGACCCGGATCGAGACGAAGCAGCCTTCGACGCCGCCGTTGCCTTAGGCGAGCTTTTTCGCCCCGATGCCGTCCGCGCCATTATCGATTCCTCCTTGCGGAAGAGGGACGCGAGACGTCCTTGCTCGGCGCAACGGTTCCTTCGGAAAGGTTCGTCAGGAACTCATGCACAGCGGCAATAAGGCTCTCGCCCTCTTTCAAACCGAAATACTTCAAAGGAAGAACGAGCTTTCCGCTTTGGGCGACATAGCGCCCGGAAGCACGGCGCAACGAAGGAAGGGCGTCTTTGGGCACATCCACCGGTTCGACGGTCAGTTTGCCCGCCGACACGCCGACGAGCTTGACGCCGTGCTCTGTTCGCCCAGGCGCGCACGAGCGATTTCGCGAACATGTTGGCGCAGGCCTGAGGCATAGCGCCGTAGCGCTCGCTCGTCTGCTCCCAGAAGCTCCTCGACCACCGAAGGCGTATCGGCGCACGCGAGCTTTCGGTATAGCAACACGCGCGCATCGGCATCGGACACGTATTCCTCGGGAATGTAGGTGTGCTCGGGGAAATTGACCGTGATGTCGGAAAGAGCAGGAGGCAGCATGGCGTCTTCGCCGGAAGCCCCTTCGCGCGCGTTGGCGACGGCCTGGCTAAGCATCTGGGCGAACAGGTCGAAACCGACGCCGCTCATGTTGCCGCTCTGCTCCGCTCCAAGCAGGCTGCCCGCGCCGCGGATTTCGAGGTCGCGCATGGCGACGCGCATACCGCTGCCCAGGTCGCGGTGCTCGTTGATGGCATCGAGGCGCGCCATGGCCTCCTCGGTCAGGCTTATGTTGTCGGGGAACATGAAATAGGCGTACGCCTGCACCGAGCTGCGCCCGACGCGCCCCTTCAGCTGATACATCTGAGCAAGGCCCAAACGCTGCGAATCCTCTATGATCAGCGTGTTGGTGTGAGGGTTGTCGATGCCGCTTTCGATGATCGTGGTGGCAACAAGCACGTCGATCGCACCCGCGGAGAAATCCTCCATGACGCGCTCGAGCTCTTCTTTCGTCATCTTTCCATGCGCCACGCCCACGCGCGCCTCGGCAGCCGCCGCGCCGACGCGCTCGACCGCTTCGTCGATCGTGCGGACGCGGTTGCTCACGTAATACACCTGGCCGCCGCGCTGAAGCTCGCGGCGGATGGCCTCGCTCACCACGTCGACATCCCATTCTCCCACATGAACTTCCACGGGGCGTCGGTTGTCGGGAGGAGTGAGGATCAGGCTCATGTCGCGCACGCCCGACAGGCTCATCTGCATAGTGCGCGGAATAGGCGTTGCCGACAGCGTGAGCACATCTATCTGCTCGCGAAGGTTCTTCATCCTCTTTATGGCCGACGCCGAAACGCTGTTCCTCGTCGATGATGACGAGTCCGAGGTCGTGAGGATTCACGTCGCGCGACAACAGGCGATGCGTGCCCACCAGCACCTGCACTGTGCCTTTGGCAAACCCTTCGAGCGCAAGCTTCTGCTCGGCGGGGCTGCGAAAGCGCGACAGAACCTCGACGCGCACGTCGAAGGGGTCGAAGCGCTCTTTGAAGGTTGTGTAGTGCTGCTGCGCCAGAATGGTAGTAGGGCACAGCACCATGACCTTTATTGTCCTGCGTGGCCTTAAACGCCGCGCAGGGCAACTTCGGTCGCCGAATCCGACGTCTCCGCAGACCAGGCGATGTGGGCTTGGAAGACTGCCATCGGCCTTCACCTCCGCGATGGCAGCGGCTGGTCAGGGGTTTCGTAGGGAAACGCCTCTTCATCTCACGCTGCCAAGGGTATCGAGCGCGTAAACCCTGCACGCTCGCCGGCGCGTATAGACGTCCACCAGGTCGAACGCAAGCTCCTTGGTGGCCTGCGCGCCTTGGAAAGAGCGCGCGACCAGTCGCTCGTGTTCAAACGCGTGCAACGGGGCGACGACCCCTCGGGGCCTACGTAGCGCGTCACGCGATCGAGCTGTTCCACGGGAACGAAGAGCTTATCGCCCTCGGCGTATTCAAGCAGCAGGTAATCGCGCATCATGCCGCCGACATCTTGGCGGACGAGATCTTTGAACAGCGCGATGCCGTGAGCCGCATGGACGACGTAATCGCCCGGGGCGAACGGGAACGTGACCTCGGTCATATCCACGCGACGGCGATTGCGAATCTGCGCGTTGCGTCCCTGCGTGTCATGAACCGAAACCAGGCCGATCTTCGCCTTGGGCACGATCATACCCAAAGGAACGTCCACATCCACCACGTTCACCACGCCGCGTTTGAGACGGCGCACGTTGCGATGCCATTCGGGATGGTCCGATCCGAAGCGCGCCGAACCCCTGCGCGAACGCTTCGTGCGCGCGGAATCGCCGTCGGAAGCGTCCTGCGAAGAATCGTCGAGCTCGGCATCGAGCACCTCCACGACAGGCAGCGCGTTGTCTACCAGAAGAAGCATCATGTCCTTGCGAGCCCGAACGTCAGGAACGCTGAACACCGTGGTGAAGCGCTGGTCGACCAGGCTGCGCAGACGGCCGATGAGCTTTTCCGCGCTGCCTGCGATCTCGGTGCGTTTCACGGGAAGCTGCTCGTCGATCATGCCGCCCACCTTCATGATGGACGAAAGCGTATAGCGCTGCGCGGAACCGAAATCGAGCCCGGTCGGAGGCAGATAAAGCCCTTCGGGAGAAATATGGCTTCCTTCGGCGCGCTTGCACGCGTCTTCGTATGTGCGCGAAGCGTCGTCAAAGATGCTTCGCGGCTCGCTGAGCACCACGAGCGTCCGCTCGGAAGCGTAGGCGCATAGCGTCTCGGTCTTCGTGTAAAGAAGCGGCAGCAAGGCATCGGCCCCGGGGAAATCGACCCCCGCTTGAAGGCGGCCGAACATCTCGCGCCACACCGGGTCGGTCTCGGCGCGTTTCGCCACCGTAGGCATGGCGCGTGCCATGCCCTTTTTCGTGAGGCGGTATTCGCGCACCGGGAAGATTTCGACGTCGGGAAGAGACGTGATCGTCTGCCCGGTGGAAGGAACGATGCGGCGAATCTCATCCACTTCGTCCCCGAAGAAATCAAGGCGAACAGGGTACGGCACGTTGCCCAGGAACACGTCGATCGTCCCGCCGCGAACGCAAAACGACCCCGGGCCTTCGAGGGAATCGCCCGTATTGACGAAGCCACGCGCCACGAGCGCATCGGCCATCGATTCGAAATCGAGCACCTCGCCCGTAGACGCATCGACCACCTCCGCCCCTTCGGCCGCAACAATCGGCGCGAAGACCCGCGAAGCGCTCGGCGGAAGAGCACGCACGAGAGAGGCCGCAGATGCGGCGCGGCAACGTCTGCGCTCGATTGAAGGGCCCAGGCCGCATGAGCACGGCGGGCGGCGAAGCGTGCATCAGGTTCTTTGGGAGCGAACGGATAATCGCAACGCATGGGAAAAACCGCTACGTGAGCATCTCCCACATACGCAGCGATGCTTCGGGCAAAACCGTCTACCGCATCTTCGCCCGGAATGACCGCCAGCATAGACTGCGGGTGTGCGGCAAAGCGCGCGGCGATTGCGAACGGGCGGGCGGAAGCGGCTATGGCCAGCGTTGCATCCTGGCCCGCGTCGAGCTTCTCGTAGACGGGCGCGAGCGCACCGCTTTCTTCGATGGCGAACGCGAGCGAATCGATGAGCATACATTCCTCCATGAACCAAAAGCCCGCGCAGCATACGGGCGGAAAGACAAACACAACAAGGCCGCACAAGCGACCCGGATCTATCTGAATTGTAGCAAACGATTGTTCGCATTCTGCGGCACTGCATACATTCTCGAAGAACCCACGAACCCGTATTGGGCTACAATGCCGTCAAACCACCGTACAAAGGATACGCCCATGCCACGCGAAAACCTGACCCAAAAACGAGAACGAGCAGCTGAGATAGAACGCCGTCTATACGAATACTACGGCGAGGGCAAATGCTCGCTCGACCATGAAGACCCGTTCACCCTCGCCATCGCGGTGATTCTTTCGGCGCAATGCACAGACGCCGCCGTGAACAAGGTGACTCCCGAGCTTTTCTCGCGCTTCGGAACCCCGGAGGCAATGGCCCACGCCCGCGTAGAGGACATCGAAGCGATCATCCACCCGCTCGGGTTCTTTCGCTCGAAGGCGAAAAACATCGTGGCATGCGCGCAAACCGTGCTTGCAGATTTCGGCGGAACCATCCCCAACGACATCGACGCCTTGCAGACGCTTCCCGGCGTCGGCCGCAAAACCGCCAACGTCGTCATGTGCCAGGCATTTCGCAATCCGCAGGGCATCGCCGTCGACACGCACGTGTATCGCATAGCGCACAGGCTCGGATTCGCAACGCGCAACGACGATACGCCGCAAAAGACTGAGGCCAAGCTCTTGAAAATCTACCCGCAGCACGACTGGCTGTTCATTAATCACCAGTGGGTGCATTTCGGGCGTGAGTTCTGCAGCGCGCGCAACCCGAAATGCGAAATGTGCCTGATTAACGACTTATGTCCGAGCTGCGGAAAGGCGAAATAAGATCCCTCCGCAAAGCAAACACTCCGCAAAACGCAAAAGAGCGCGCAGCCTCAGGCTTGCGCGCTCTTTCTTTGAATCATTCCGAAGACAGACGGGCTACTGTCCAAGCGTCTCCATGATGGCGTCCACGATATCGTCGACCGGAGCAAGAACGCCCTTGGCAATATCGCCGCAGGCAAGCTTGCCCACGCCGGGCCCGACGATTTTCATGCCACGCTCTTCGAGAATGCGCAAATTCGCTTGCGTGGCGGCATTTTCGTACATGTTGGTGTTCATCGCGGGACACACCAGCACAGGACACGTCGCCGCAAGAAACGTCGAAGACACCATATCATCGGCAATGCCGTGAGCCATCTTTGCCATGATGTTCGCCGTGGCGGGAGCGCAAGAACAAATCGGCCTCTGCGCCAGGAGAGTGCTTGATGGAGGCATCATAGGAATAATCGAAGGTGTCGGTGAACACCATATGCTGGACAGGGCCTCGAATGTCAGGGGCGTGACGAACTTCGTAGCATTCTCGGTCATGATGACCTGCACATCGACGTTGCGCTTCGTGAGCTTGCTCACGATATCGCACGCTTTATAAACAGCAATGCCGCCCGAAACAGCCAGGAGAACCTTTTTCATCTTCCATTCCTTTCAGAAGAATCGCCGACCCAATTGCCGAACGCGAGGCAAGCTACACAAGAGAGGGGCCGTACATGAGAACGGCGAGGGAGCACACGCCTACGAGGATGCACCACGCGAGGGATTTCGTCTTCAGCCCGACGCCCATGGTGATAAGCGCGGCAATAAGCGGCGCAAGCCACGACCACACATCGCCCGACGAAATCTTTGCGGGATCGAACAGGTCGTTGGCAACCAGAGCCGCGAATGCCGCGGGCGGAATGAAGTTCAGAGCACGAACCATGGTCTCGGGAAGCTTCTTGCCCTTCAGCAGGAATACGGGAAGGACGCGACAGGCGAGCATGGTGAGTGCGCAGGAAACGAATACGATGAAGAAGTCGGATATAGACACGCTACGCCCCCATCCTGATATCGGAATCGCCCGGCTCTTCCATCTTGAGACTGAACGCAAGCGCAGCGCCGATGCCGATCAAGGCCCCGATCAAAATGGCAGGGCCAGAAAGGCCGATGCATTTACAGATTATGACGCCGAGAAACGCGCTTCCCGCCGCAACGAGGTTCGCGCGAGAGATTTTCTGCATGCACAGGAGGCAGATGAACAACGCCGTCATGGCAAATGAGGCCAGAGCCGTCGGAAGAGAAATCGCGGAACCTACCACGGCGCCCGCCACGTTGGAAAGCAGCCAGGTGGACTGGGAGAACAGATTCACGCCCAACGCCTTGCCGACCGACCAGTTGCCGTTGAAGAAATTGGCGAGGTTCACGCCGAAGCGTCGGTGACCGTAGCGCCGAATATGAACGCCAGGCGCTTACGGCACGTACCACAGAACTGCGAGAGCGAGGCGCCGTAGAGCATCTGGCGCGTATTGACCAGAGACACACTTGCGATGATGGCCGTGAGCGGATTGCCCGCCATGTACATGTTGGGAATCATGTACTGACCCGCCCCCGAATAGAACAGGGCGCACATGAGCGCGACCATCCAGACCTCCATGCCGGCGGCAGTGCAAAGAATGCCGCAAGGAAGCCCGAGCACGACGTAGCCCGCCATGATAGGCGCAGCCGCTTTGAATGATTCTTGCACAATCGATGTATTCATAGTTGCCCTATTATACGAAGATGACCCCGCTTTTCTAGATGCTTTTGCAAGCGGACGAGAAAAAGGCGGGCTGGGGAATGAAAAGGTCCTGATAGACCCTGGTAGCGTATCGGTCGGTCATACCCGCGATATAGTCGGTCACCGCGCGCACGACATCGCCTTCGGCGACGGCGAGACATTCCACCGGAACCGCTTCGGGATGCGATACGAAATAATCGAACAGCCTGGCAATCAGATGCTGGGCCTTGGCCACTTCGCGCAGAACAGGATCGCTTTTGTAGACGGAGTCGAAGAGAAACTCGCGCAACTCCCCCATGGCCGCAAAGGCTGAATCACTCAGTCGGATATCGCCCGCCGCCGCAGAGGCCACGACCGCATCCGTGACAAGCGTCTCGATGCGCGCAGAGTGGTCGGACCCGAGCACCGCATGGTGCTTTCGGGCAAATTACTCTCTTCGAGGATGCCCGCGCGGATCGCGTCGTCGATATCGTGATTGACGTAAGCAATTCGATCGGCCACGGCTACAATGCGCCCCTCGAGCGTTTCCGCGCGCACGGGGCCTGTGTGACAGACGATGCCGTCACGAACCTCCGAGGTGAGGTTGAGGCCTCTGCCTTCGTTTTCCACGAACTCCACTACACGCAGGCTTTGAACGTTGTGCCTATACAAATCAGCCACGCGCGAATCGTCCGCCGGAATTCCCCGATGCCTTCCTATGGCCGCCGCAAGAGCCTCCTCACCGGTGTGACCGAAGGGAGTATGCCCCAGGTCGTGGCCGAGGGCCACGGCTTCGGTCAAATCTTCGTTCAGGCCGAGCGCACGCGCAATCGTGCGGGCGATCTGCGCCACTTCGAGCGTATGTGTGAGGCGCGTGCGAAAGTGATCGCCCTCGGGAGCGATAAACACCTGCGTCTTGTGAGACAGGCGGCGAAAACTCTTCGCGTGGATGATTTTATCACGGTCGCGCTGAAACTCGTTGCGCAGGAAATCAGGCTCGGCAGAACGCGCACGCCCTTCTGTCTCGCACGAGAGCATAGCGTCTTGAGAAAGACCGGCGCGCTCGCGCTCTACCTGGTTTTCACGTCGAATGATATGCATGCATGCCGCCTTTCCGCGTGCGATATACGCCATCGCAGTGTACCACGTTGAACCCCTCGCCCGGAAAAACATCGAAAGCAAACGAAGGCTGCTACAATCGAGCGGATACGCCATCAAGGAGAAGCCCGTGCAGACTCTTCCCCCGCTTGCCATAGACCTCGCCCTCATCCTCGCTGTGGCCGCCATTGCCACCATCGTATGCAGACGGCTCAAACAGCCCCTCGTGCTCGGCTACGTGCTGGCGGGCTTCCTGGTGAGCCCCGCCATCTCATGGTTTCCCGACGTCTCTGACACCGAAAGCATCTCCGTCTGGTCGGAGATAGGCGTCATCTTCCTCATGTTCGGCCTGGGACTGGAGTTCAGCATCACAAGGCTCGCCACCGCGGGCCGCCCCGCCATTCTGACGGCGCTCATCGAGATGGGCTCATGATGGTCGCGGGATTCACATGCGGTACTCTGCTCGGCTGGCCGCTTCACAAGTTTGTTTTCGGCGGCATGATTGCCATCTCGTCGACGACGATCATCGCGAGACGTTCGATGAGCTGCACCTGAAGGACAAGGGTTCGCAGGGCTCGTTTTCGGCGTGCTTGTTATCAAGATATCGCAGCCGTGTTTCTCAGGTGGTGCTCTCCACCCTTGCCGTAGGAACGAGCATGGACGGGCCGTTTCGGTAAAACTCGACGCATGGCGCTCACCTGATTGTCTGGTTCGTGCTGACCGTCATCTTCGTGCCTGTAGCGCTTCAGCGCATTGCGAGCTTCCTCACCGACGAAATTCTGCTCATAGCATCTCTCGCGCTGTGTCTATGCATGGTCGCACTGGCAAGCGCCATCGGATTCTCGGCCGCGCTCGGAGCGTTTCTCGCGGGCTCCATCCTTGCCGGAACCATACAGGCAGAACGCATAGCAAAGCTCGTCAAGCCCATCAAAGACCTTTTCGGAGCAGTCTTTTTCGTCTCCGTGGGCATGCTTATATCCCCACAGGCTATCGCCGACAATGCAGCCATCATCGCCATCGTCTCACTGCTTGTCCTGGCGGGCATGCCTCTTTGCGTATCGCTCGGAGCGCTCGTCTCCAAGCAGTCGCTGAGAACCACCGTGAAATGCTCCATGAGCATGGCCCAGGTAGGAGAATTCTCCTTCATCATCGCAGCGCTCGGCTCCTCGCTCGGCGTCACCGAGGACTTCCTCCATCCCGTCATCGTGGCCGTTTCGGTGCTCACCACGCTCGCAACGCCTTTCTACATCAAAAGTTCCGATGCCGCATATCGGACCATCGTCCGCGTTCTTCCCCAGGCCATCCTCGATTCAATCGACAGAAGAGCCCAGGCTGAAGCGAAAGAATCCAGCCCCTCCTCCAAACTCTGGATGGGATATATCAAGCGCTGGGCGGTCAAAGTGGACCTGATCGTGCTTGCCGCGATTGCATCCGTCGAGGTGCTCAACGCCATCGCCGGGCCCCTTCTGGCCCGAGTCGCCCCCGACTTCGTCGCAGGATACGCGATCGCCGGAATATCCATTCTTATTACCAGCGCCTTTGTGTCCAATCTCTTCCACAGTGTCCGAAGCGGACGTAGGAACGAATTCAGCGTGCTTTGGATTAAGAGTAGGCGCAACCACCTTCCCCTTTTAGCGCTCGCGCTCTTTAGCACGCTCGTCTCGATCGCCGCCGTCGTATACATCGTCCACGCGTCGAACATCGGCCATACCGTATGGCCCTACCTTTTCGCCGTCTTAGCAAGCGTGCTTTTAGCGCGATCGAAGTCCGTCCATTCTTTCTTCCTGAGAATAGAGACACGCTTCATCCGGAATCTGAACGAGAGCATCATCGCCGAGCGCCGCGAGAGCCTCAGCGACGAGGAGCATGTCCATTGGGTCGAAAAGCACCTCTACGTGACACGCGTCGAAACCAGCCGCATGCTCCAGGCAAAGCCGCGACCCCTCTCCCCCGAATCTATGCTGAAAATCGTGGGACAAAGCACCCTTCCCGGAGAATCGCAGCATTCGGCGGGCTTCCTTTTCGGCATGGCGCACGGACTAGACCTGATAGCCATCGAACGAGACGGTCGACGAATTGCAGGAGACACCCTCGCCCGGCTTTCGAAGCCTGACCTGTTGCGCAGAATCGGAGACGCCGAAGACCCGCTCTGCGTCAGGGGAGGCGACGTGCTCACCTTTGTCGGCACGGAAGACGAAGTGGATTCCTACCTGCAGCATCTTCTGAAAGACAACGTAATCGACGAGGACAAGGCGCTCGGCGAATCCTCGAGGACTACTCGCCAGCTCCCTTCCTCCCCCGACATCACCTGCTTCTCGTTCGTGATTGAAGCGAAATCGGCCTTCGTCGGGCGCACGATTGCCAATATCGATTTCAAATCGGCATACGGAAGCCTCGTGGTCGCGATCGAACACAACCTTCTTCCGCATGAAGCCCTCGCGCAACACGCGCCTCGCCGCCGGCGACAGGATTTGGCTCATCGGGAGTCGAGGGTCTTGCGGGCAACCTCATCAACGCCGCCGACGCCGAAGTCATAGACCAGGGCACACCTGAAGGGGTCGTTACTCAGACCGACGGTCCCCTCGGACAAGGCGACCGCTAGCCCTGGCATAGAAAAGGTGAAGGCGCCCTGGCGACGCCTTCACCTTTAAAGGAGGAATGCAGGACTGCCTCTATCGGGGCTGCGCTCCCGGACCCTGTCTGACATCTCCCGCCATACCAGGCCCTGCGGCCTGTCCGTCGGCGCCCAGGCCGCCCAAGCCGCTTTGAGCGCTCGTCGAAACTACCAGTTCCATCGCATCGATTCCTGATAGCGTACCCGAGCTCGCGTAGCCGTCTTCATTGGCGCCCTCGAGCGAATCGATCGCCACGATACCGTAGGTCTCGCCGTCCTGCATGCCCGACACGCTTGCGACAACGGTGTCGAAGTTGTAGACCGCCGTGAACGAGCCGAGAACCGAGCCTTCTCCGTCAACGATTGCGACTGTCTTTCCGGCGCTGCCAGAAACGCTTGCCATGCCGAACGCCTGCGAACCGCTCGTGAGGTTCTGCGCCATCCCCCTGCCGCCAAGCGCAATGAGGGTTCCGCCGTCGATGGTTGCCTCAATGTCGTAGTCAAGCACATAATCGTCGGTATTGGGTGCGCCCTGAGCCAGAACTGTTCCGCCCGCAATCGCGATACTCCCGTTCGAGTCGAGCGTGTCTCCACCCGACGTCAGAACGTAATACCCGCCTGAAATCTCTATCACGCAGGACGAATCGCCCATACCAACGCCTCCTTCGGCCATACCGCTCTCGGGAGTTGCGCCGCGCACATCGGCCTCGCCCGCAGGCGCCCCGGCGGAAGCGCCGGCAGCAGGCGCAGAGGAAGGATCTGCCGCCGAAAGGGAGCCTTCGCCAACGGGGTCGGAAGAAGAAGCCACCGCTTCGGAGAACAACCCGTCGGCTGAAGACGAAGCGGCGTTGACCGCATCGTCGTCGGCCGTTACACGCACGGTTCCGCCGCGGAGGTAGACACACTGGGCCTCGAGCCCTTCGTAGCACGAAACGACGCGCGCCGTGCCGTCGATCACCTCGAGCGTCGTCTCCGCGTGGAAGGCGCCGACCGCCGGATATCGTACGTGCCGCCCGCAACGGACGCCGACCCGTCGCTATGCACGGCGTCATCTCCCGAGTCTATCGAGAACTCGCCGCCCGCGAGCCTTGCATGCGTATACGCCTGAATGCCGTCATCTTGCGCGGAGATATCAAAAGTGCCGCCGTCTATACTGACGAAGCCACGGGTTTCGTCTTCCTCGTTCGTCGAAACGAAGCCGTCTCCGCCTGCTTCGACGGTAAACGACCCATCGGCTATTTTCACGCAGTCCTTTCCGCGGAATGCGTCTTCGACGGCGGAGACGTCATAGGTTCCGCCGGTGATAACGAGGTCGTCCTTCGAGCATACCGCATGCCGCCAATTGCCCTCGATGGAAAGCGACCCTGCCCCGTTCAGCGTCAGGTCGGCCTTGCTGTACAGCGCCGCATTCGGTTCGTCCGCCCCTTCCTCGAGCGTATAGGCAGACCCGTCTACAAGGGCATTCGTCGAATCCTGCTCGAGCGTGACGAAGCACTTGTCCGCCGAAAGGATCGAAATCGCAGGTCCGTCCTGGGAACAGACGGAGGCGTTCGAAAGCACGATCTGCACTTTGTCCTCGTCTCCCGCCTCCACCACGATTCTCCCATCGGCGATACTGCCGGATACAACATAGGTTCCCGCTGCGCTCACGCTCACCGTGCCGTCAACAGCCGTAGCACCCAGACCCTGTACTTCAACAGAATCGTCCGACAGGCGGATATACGTCGCGTTTCAGCATTGTAACTTGCATCCAAATCGCGCGAACTGTACGAGAAGTCCATGCCCGATTCGTCGGTTTCGGGCTCAGACGACGTCGCGCCTGCTCGGCCACCGAACCGTCGGTATATCCCGCTCGGGGTCGAATCAGCCCGGAGGTGCATCCTGCGAGCAGAACAGCCGCCGAAAGGAAGAACGTCACAAGGACGGCCAAGCAGAAGAGCCCACGGGATGCGGCATGCGCCGCTCGATGGCGCAGCGCGGCGTATTCGCTGCGGCCGGCGCCGAAATGCATCGTCACTAGAGCACCTCTCTTTCGCTATAAAGACCAAGCGAGACCTTGAGATTGCCGTTGTGGCAGCGAATCTCGTCGAGAAGCCTTTTCTGCCCCGCCCCTTCTTCGAGTTTCACCTTGTACTCGAGCTGATACAGACTCCCCATGTTCGACGTCTCCACCGAAACAAGCTCATGCTCCTTCGTGTAGCGCGCGAGCACGGTATCGAAGGCGTTTTCATATTCGAAGTCCTCAGGAACGGTGATACG
This sequence comes from Slackia sp., assembly GCA_047240885.1. GTDB lineage: Bacteria > Actinomycetota > Coriobacteriia > Coriobacteriales > Eggerthellaceae > Slackia. The sequence goes on from JBKTHK010000028.1 coordinate 12,416, forward strand.
CAGCCTTTTCTCCTCGGCGTTACCCCGCCCGAACGGCGAAAGAACGTAAACAACGTTGGCCACGGCTACGATCGCAACGAACAGGACGGCCAGAAGAACGAACCCCATTCCCGTAGCCAAGCCGACGGCCATAGCGAGAAAAACGCTGCCGATATCTTTGGCGCTGCCGGGAATCGACCGAAATCTCACCAGGTTGAACACGCCCATCACGGCAATTCCTGCGCCGATGTTTCCGTTCACCAGCATAATGACCATCTGAACGATGACGGGCAGCAAGGCAAGCGTTACGACGAAGTTCTTAGAATACGTATGGCGGAACATGTAGATGACCGCAACGGCGGCGCCCAGCACGAGAGAGGCAACGCAGCAGGCAAGAAACCCCTCCGCCGAAACCCCCGTAACGCTCGATTCTGTCGCCGAAAGCATCGAAGAGAACAGAAAATCAAGCATAGACAGCCACCGCCTCTCCCTTGCCGTCGACGGGCTTCGAGCAGTGCTGCATGCAACGCTTGTACGCCTCGCCGTATTTCGAGAAAGAGCACGGATACGCATTGCACTGAGCCAAAACGTCGGCAAGCCATTTTGGATACGACCCGCGCACCTTGATCTCCATGATCACCTCTTCGGGCCCTATCAGAGGCAGAAACGAAGAAGCACGCCTTTTCGCCCGCAGGTCGCAATATGCAAGCGACGACTCGAACGTGATGCGAAGGCCGTCTTCCCCCGAGCAGCCGTAGCCGTCTTCGCCGATGGGGCCGTACGCCGTGCGCACGCACGATGTGACGACCGACGCGCTCAGCGCGCCCCATCGCGATGCCAAGGCATCCACCTCGCGCGTCACCTGAACCTCTTCTTCATGCGAAGCGCAGGTGGTCTGCGACTCCCCTTTTGCAGGGAAAGCACGGCAGGCCTTCTCATACGGCATGCCGTCGAGGTAAGCGCGCGCCGCTGCGTAAGACATGCCTATGCGGCGCTTATAGACCACTCCATCGTATTTCTTCTTAATCTCGACGAATACCGTATCATCTTTGCCCACGATGCCATAACCGCGCACGCGCAGCTTTTCCTTATAGAAAGGCTTTTCCAACGAACGGGCCACCATATCGCGCTGCTCCGTGTCGAAGTATGCGCTTTTGACCACGGTGCTTCCGTACGCATCGGGGGCAAGCCTGCCCTCCAATGCGTCAAGAATCGCGCGGTATTGATCGGCACTGAGCCTATATTTCGTTTCTTTGCGTTCGAAGACGCTCTGAACGTCGCGTGCCACGAGAATCTCCTTTCCATCCTGCGACAAGACAGCCGCATACGCTTCGTCTGGCTCGCAAGATAGGAAGCCGACCTGAAAAAAACCTGAAACGCAGCGTTCTTTTCAGGTTCGTGCGAGAGAGACTTTCAGAAAAGCGGTCGTATTTCTCGCAAAAGCGAATTCCAAACACGAGCAGATCGGAGACGAAAAAGAAGAGAGAGGCAAAAGGCGCTTATGACTCGGCGCGCAAGAGGGGTCTACGTCCTTTCAGGTTTATTTCAGGCGGCGAATTACAATATCAGGAAAGACTTCTACCCTATGGAGGCATGCCATGAAGGTGCTCATTGTCGAAGACGACGTAAAGCTCGCCCAAGCCCTCGGACGTATCCTCGAGGAAAGCGACTACGCGGTCGATATGGTGCATGACGGTACAACCGGACGAGACTGGGCCGTCGTCGGAAATTACGACGCCATCATCCTCGACATCATGATGCCCGGCATGGACGGCTACGAAGTCGTCCGAGAAATCCGCCACGCAAACATCGACACACCCGTCCTGATGCTGACGGCGCGAGGCAGCGTGTCGGACAAAATCGCGGGGCTCGACCACGGCGCGGACGACTACATGACGAGCCTTCGCCCGCAGAGCTTATGGCTCATCTTCGCGCACTCATGCGCAGGCAAGGGTCGGTCATCTTCGAAAGCATCGACGCGGGGGATGTCTCGCTCAAGCTCGACAGCCACGAGCTCGCACGAAACGGAAAAACCATCCATCTCAGCAAGACGGAATTCGCTTTGGCAAAGATGCTCATGTCCAACAAAGAACGCATCCTCCCCAAAGAGATGATTATCGAGAAAATCTGGTGCATCGAATCCAACGCCGCCGACAACAACGTGGAGGCCTACGTCTCGTTTTTGAGAAAGAAGCTTCGCTACCTGGAATCAAATGCGCGGATAGAAACAATCCGTAAGGTAGGATACAAATTCGCCGAATAAAACGCGGCGGTCGCGGCCGCGATCACGAAACGCCTCCTCGAGAAGGAACCCATGCTCAAACGACTCCGCATCAAATTCATCGCGCTCAACATGGCGACCATATTCCTTGTGATGGTCGTCGTATTTGTCGGCATCTGTTTCAACGAGCGCCAGCAGAATTTCCAAGAGGTGCAATCCTCTCTCGGAGGGGCCATTTACAAAGCCGCCGAAACGGACCGGAAAGCAAAAGCCCAGGCAGAGTCGGGCCTGCAAGACGGCGCCGAGGAATCGCAAGCCGCCCAGCAAGACCCGATCGACGCATCGCCGTCCGATTCCCTTAACCGGGAAAGCCCGCAGGCGGCATCCGAAGAAACAGGCGGCATGGTCTTGGGAAGAGGCGAAGAGTCCCCCGCCATTCCCGTGGCCGTATACCGCCTTTCGCAAGATGGAAGCCTTACCGCCGCATTCCCCGAGCAATCCATCATCTCCGTCGATGAAAGCACCATAGAAAGCGCAGCACAGACAATTGCCCAAGCAGCCGATGGAACAGACGTCTTGTCGGATTACGGACTCGTCTACATGAAGCGAAGCATGAAGACGGTACGTACGTGACATTCGCCGACTCCTCATTCGTCGAGCGATGGAATCCTCGCAGCATCCTCGCGCTGGCCGGGCCTGCGCTGGTACTCTTCGCCATCAACGTCTTCTTCGCCCGCTGGGCCCTTCGCCCCGTCGAAGAAGCCTGGAAGAAGCAGAGACAGTTCGTCGCCGACGCCTCCCATGAGCTCAAGACCCCCCTGACCGTCATTCTGGCAAACTCATCCATTCTGGAGAAACACCCTGAGACCCCTCTGCGCGAAAACATGCAATGGCTGGAAAGCACCCGCGAAGAAGCCGTTCGCATGCAAGAGCTCGTCAGCGACATGCTCTCCCTCGCACAGGCGGAATCGACGGAAACATACGAGTTCGCACGCACGAACCTGAGCAGCATCGTCTCCAAGGAGACGCTGCACTTCGAATCGGTCGCATTCGAGCGCAACGTGACCATCGAAGACGACATCGTCGAGGGCATGCACGTGCAGGGAAGCAACCGCGCGTTGGAAAAGCTAGTCGGAACGCTGATCGACAACGCCTGAAAATACGCTGCAGAATCAAGCAGTGTGACGGTGCCCTCCGCCGGGAAAAGGCCGTGCTTTCCGTGCGAACCTGGAAACCCCATCCCCAAAGTCCATTGAACATGTTTTCGACCGCTTCTATGACCGACAGGGCCGAACCCATGACGAATCGCGAAGCTTCGGGCTCCACTTGCCATCGCCGAGAAATAACGGAATCGCATGGAGAGCATCGGGCCAGCTCTCCGAAGACGGAACCGTGTTCACGGTCGTTTTGCCGCTGTCGAAATAGACACGCTTTTCACTTCGTCCCCGCAAGCACCATGCACCTGATCGAGGTCTAGGTACGCAGTTCGTCCTTCGCGGCCTTCTCCGCGAATCGGCCGACGCAGAACCGAAGCCTTCGGATTCGGGCACCTCCAGAGAAGAGCCTCCTGCCAACGGAATGAGAAAGACAGGCAAAAGAAGGCGGCATATCGCCGCCTTCCTCTCTCGATCTTCGATTCGCCGCACGACCAAAGCAAACGCCCAGGTCCAAACAAAACTAGGCCCGATTGCGCTCCTCGAGCAGCTGCACCGCCATGTCGCGAAGCTTGAACTTCTGAATCTTCATGGAAGGAGTCATGGGGAATTCGTCCACGAAGAAGACGCGCTTGGGCACCTTGTAGCGGGCGATGCGCGGAATGGGTATTCACGCACGTCTTCTTCTGTCATATCCTCATAACCGGGACGCGTACGAATAAACGCACCGACGATTTCTCCGAGCTTCTCGTCGGGAATGCCTACAACCTGAGCATCGAGTACGCCGGGCATGCCCAGAAGGAAGTTCTCGATCTCCAGCGGGTAGATGTTTTCGCCGCCGCGGATGATCATATCCTTGATACGGCCGGTCACGCGGTAATAACCGTCTTCGTCAACCATGCCCAAGTCGCCGGAATGCAAATAACCGTCCGCATCGATAGCATTCGCCGTGGCCTCGGGCATCTTGTAGTAGCCCTTCATGACGTTATAACCCTTGCAACACAGCTCGCCCGGCTCGTTCGGACCGCAGATATGACCGTCTTCCGGATCGATAACGCGCACGGAAACCGGCGGATGCTTGAGACCGACAGTCTCGCATTTATGCACGATGTCATCATCGGCAGACGTCTGCGTGAATACCGGACTCGTTTCCGTCAAGCCGTAGCAGATGGTGATTTCTTTCATGTACATGCGATCCATGACTTCGCGCATGGTCTCGGGAGGGCAGGGACTGCCTGCCATAATGCCCGTACGAAGGCTGGAAAGATCGTACTGGTCGAACTCGGGAGAATTCAATTCCGCAATGAACATGGTGGGCACGCCATAAAGAGCCGTGGCTCGTTCCTTGTGAACACCTAAAACCAGGCTTGCGTTGAAATCCTCGACGATGATCATGGTCGAGCGGTGCGTAAGACTTGCCATAACGCCCAAAACGCAGCCGAAGCAATGGAAGAACGGCACAGGTAGCGTGATGCGGTCGTCCGACCCGAGCTTCTGCCCCTCGCCGATATAGAATCCGTTGTTGATGATATTGCGATGCGTGAGCATGACGCCCTTCGGATAACCCGTGGTACCGCTCGTATACTGCATCATGACGACATCGTTGTTGTCGAACTGCGACTCGGCCTTCTCAAGCTCCTCTTCGGGCACATGCTGGCCCAGCAGCACGAGCTCGGGAACGCTGTAGAAGCCACGATGCTTCTCAGGCCCCATGTAGATGAGGTTCTTCAGGCACGGGAATTCCTCCGACTCCAGATGACCGCGCTCCTGCGTGAGGGATTCGGGCACCAGTTCACGGATGATTTTGATGTAGTCGACATCGCGGTAGGCATCGATGATGCACAGGGCTTTCATATCGGACTGCTTGAGGACGTAAGCGACCTCATGGCCCTTGTACACCGGGTTGACGGTGACCATGACGACACCGATTTTCGCTGTCGCGTACATAAACGTCAGCCAATCGGGAATATTGCGCGCCCATACGCCAAGGTGATCGCCCGGCTTCAGGCCGATGGCCAGCAGGCCGCGGGCGAGATTGTCGGTGCGCTCGTCGAAGTCTTTATACGTCCACCGAAGGTCGCGGTCGGGATAGACCACGAATTCATGGTCGGGGTCGACTGCCACCTGGTCGCGAAAATAGCGCCCGATGGTCTTTTCGGTATGCAAGGGGTAGTCGATATCCCCCGGCACGGGAATGCGCGCAGGCTCCGATGCGTTTTCGTTATGCTCTTCAGTCATTCTTGAAACTCCTTAGACCGGCGTGTAGACAACGGCCAAGAACTTGGCTTTCTGGTTGTCGTAAGCGCGCACCTGATGCGGAACGATGGAATCGTAGTAGATGCTCTCGCCGGGATGCAGGACGTAGACGTCTTTGCCGTACTCGATCTCAATGCACCCCTCCATGCCGTAAAGCCACTCCTCGCCTTCATGGGCAGTGAGCACGTGGTCGGTCGCGCCCGAGGGATCGACCGTGATGATGAAGGGGTCCATATGGCGGGAAGGACGCCCGGCCGCCAAGGAGAAATAGCTCAGGTCGCCGGCGTCGCTTGCAGTCTGCAAACTCTTGAGGCGAGCCACCTCTTCCATCTGCTTCGAATCGATATACGCAGGCCCAAGCTGCTCGTCATCGTCCATGAGGGTACCGAGACGCACGCCGAGCGCACGCGTGATTTTGATGAGCGGAGCAAGCGAGGCGGGAAGCTCCCCGTCTTCAAGACCGATGATGGTTTCGACGTCACAGCTACAACGGTCGGCAAGGTCTTGTTGAGAAAGGTGGTGGGCTTCTCGAAGCGTGGCGATCTTATGACCAAGCTTGTTGGTGTCAGACATGGAATCCTCCGTCCTCATTGTCCTGCAGATAAGGTAAGACCGGCTCGTCGCCGACCGTTCGCCTTAGAAAAGCCGCCGTCGATATCCTCGAGCGGCAGCTTTCAAAAGCGTTGATTGAATACTTTAGCCAACTAAAGTGCCTGTATCTTTTCGCTTGCCAAAATTAACAAAGTCGAAATGAACGCAAGAGCGTTATACAAGCCCGTCGACGTTTTTAGGCTCAAGCGGCTCTTCGACGACCTTCGCCGCCGCCTCGTCTTCCGCGCGAATGATGCCCCGGCGAATCTTGCCGTTCACCGTACGGGGCAGCGTGTCGACATACTCGATGATGCGAGGATACTTGTAAGGAGCCGTCTGGTTTTTCACCCACATCTGCAGCTCCTTGGTCAAATCGTCGGAAGGCTTGAACGGATCGGCAAGCACGACCGTCGCCTTGACCGCGTGGCCGCGCAAGGAATCGGGCACGCCGGTAACCGCGCATTCGCGCACTGCCTCGTGGTCGAGAAGAACGCTCTCGATCTCGAAAGGCCCGATACGATACCCGTTCGATTTGATGACGTCGTCGTTGCGGCCGACGTACCAGAAGTAGCCATCCTCGTCGCACCAGGCAGTATCGCCCGTGTGATACCAGCCGTCGCGCATGGCCGCAGCGGTTTTTTCCGGGTTATTGTAATAGCCCATCATGATTCCCGGAGGGACAACGGGGTCGATTTTGATGCAGATCTCGCCCGTCTGACCCGCTTCGCACGGTTCGTCGTCATCGTTAAGAACAACCACATCGTACATTGGAACAGGCTTGCCCATAGAACCCGAACGAGGCTTGGAGTTGACCAGATTCGCGATGGTGAGCGGAGTCTCGGTCTGGCCGAATCCTTCGTAGATGGTCAAGCCCGTGTGCTCTTTCCAGAAATCGAATAGATCGGGGTTGAGCGCCTCGCCCGCCGTGGTCGAGTGCACAAGCGACGAGAGGTCGTAAGAATCGACGTCTTCAAGCATGATCATGCGATACATAGTGGGCGGGCAGCATAACGTGGTGATCTTGTATTTGCCGATGAGGCTCAAGATCTCGCTGGCCGCAAAACGATCGAAGTCGTACGTGAACACGCATGCTTCCATGAGCCACTGGCCGTAGTACTTGCCCCACACGGCCTTGCCCCATCCGGTGTCCGCGATGGTGAAGTGGATGCCTCCGTCGCTTTGCACGTTGTGCCAGGGCTTCGCGGTGAGGATGTGCGCCAGGGCGTAGCCGCTGTTGTGCATGACCAGTTTAGGATTGCCCGTCGTGCCGGAGGAGAAATACATGAGCATAGGCTCGTCGGGAGACGTTTCGCGGCGCTCGAAATCAGCCGAGGCGTTGCGCACGCCGGTGTTGAAGTCAAGCCAGCCTTCCCGTTTGGCGGGAACCGCGCAGATGCCCTCGGGGCCGCTGAGCGCAGGACCTAAGTCCATGCCGCAGGTGGCCTCGGAGCCGGAAACGACGAAATTACCCTTTTCGTCATGAGGAGAAAGCCCGCCGCCGGCACCGTTCACGAGCATCTTGACCTCAAGGCCCGGACATAACGCCTCGACGTTGTCCACCACATCGGCGATCGTTCCTACGGACGTGCAGACGAGAGCTTTGATTTCTCCGAAATTGAGTCGGTATTCAAGATCGTGCTCTTTCAGCATGAAGGTGGCAGGAACCATGACGGCTCCGAGCTTGTGCAGGGCCGTGGCAACGAACCAGAACTGATAATGGCGGCGAAGAATGACCATGACCTTGTCGCCACGGCCGATTCCGTGATCGCTGAAATAATTCGCGGTCTTGTCCGACCAATATTTCATGTCGGCGAAGGTGAACACGTGCTCTTCGCCTTCAGGGTTGCACCAAACCATTGCGTTGCGGTCAGGGTCGTTCTCGGCGATATCGTCGACGATGTCGTAGCCGAAATTGAAATCTTCGGGAACATTGACCTTGAACGTTTCGAGCTGTCCTTCGCTGTTGAAGGACTCGGTAAGATAACGCTGGTTGATATTGCGCATAACAGTAGTCTTTCTGACTTGTACGCCGCAATCGAACCAAAACTTATAGTGATTTTGTTTTTGATGAAGCGGCGGCAGGATGAACGAGAAGTGGAAGCGCGAACGGCACTGCCTATATAAAGGGGCAGTGCCTAAAGAATCTTCTCATCCTGCGGCTTCATCACAGACGCCAGAAGAACGCACGGCTCGCCGCCGATGGCAACCATGCCATGGCCGCGTCCGCTGTCGTAGAGGATGACATCGCCCGCGGCGAGTTCTTCGACATGCTTTCCGTCGTAGACGAAACGCAAACGGCCGCTGATGATGTAATCGAGTTCCTGACCTTCGTGGAACGAAAGGTGGATGTCTTCCATGGGAAGCCCCGCCTCCTCATCGGAATACGGGATGGTGACAACGAAAGGCTCGCAAAGCTTGTTGCGGAAGCTGGGCGCCTTGTGAAGATACTCGAATCCTTCATAACGCTTCACCGAGAGACCTTCGTCTTTGCGAACGAGGGAATATCCGGTGAGATGGGGGCTTTCGCCCGTCAGGATATCGACCACATCGACGCCGAACTTCTCGGCACAGCGATATAAAAACGTGAACGACAGATCCTGTTCGCCGCTCTCCTGCGCCGCATACTCGGCAACGCTGCGTCCTGTAGCCTCCGCCATCTCTTGCATGGTGAGGCCCAGGTCCTCGCGCAGCGCGCGAACGCGGCTGACGATTTCTTTGATATTGGGCTCCATGATTACTTCCTTCGCAGGTTTGCAAACTTTTATGTTCTTCTCCGTATGTGCTATTGTACTTTAGCGTACGATAGTATTCTAGCGCAATCGGAAAACGATAACTTCATCCGATTTATCGCATTGGAAACAATCGAAACGAAAGCAAACCGAGAGGAGAACCATGAATGAGCTTCTGCCCCTTTCGCCCATTACCGTCATTGCCGGGCACTACGGCGTCGGCAAGACCAACTTCTCCCTCAATCTCGCCCTCGCCGCGCAAGAATGCGGACAAGAGGTCGCCCTGATGGATGTCGACATCGTGAATCCATATTTTCGCAGCAGCGACTACACGGATTTTCTCGAGAGCCGCGGCATACGCATCATAGCTCCCGTATTTGCGCAGAGCATGCTCGACACGCCGAGCCTTCCCGGCAGTATGCAGGTGGCAATCGAGCATGCAAGCGATACGCGCCCCCTCATTATCGACATGGGCGGCGATGACGAAGGAGCCAAGGCCATGGGACGCTTCTCCGACGCCGTCAAGTCAAGCGCTGCGCCGTACGCGATGCTCTACGTGATAAACGAACGTCGAGAGATCGAATCGCCCGAAGAGACGGCGCAGATGCTCAAGGAGATAGAACGGCGATGCAAGCTCGAAGCGACGGGCGTGGTGAACAACACGCACCTTTCGAAGAGACAACGCTTTCCGTCGTTGAGGCATCAGCTCCTTTGGAAAAACCGCCTCCCTGCTCAGGCTTCCCATCGTATGCACCGCCGTCCCCCGCGCGATGTGCAGCACGCGCGCGTCATCCGCCGTTCCCGTCGAGCGCCATGTGCGCATGCCGTGAATAACTGGACACTTTGCCGGGACCGTCCAGCGCTGCAAGAAACGTTGCCGAAGAAAAATTTGCATCCGCCCAACGGAAAATGCCGTCACCTTGCGTTCGCCGCCGCTTCGAGACGCTATTCTGGACAGACTACTCAAAGGGCGCTTTGTACGAACCTTGAAGAGCCCGCGTTTACGCTCCGTGCCGCACTATGCGACCAGGCGGATTCGAGCGGGAACATGCCGCTGACACGGCGTTGAGGAAAGGTTGGATCATTGCCAAAAATCGAAGTAGACGACTCCTATTGCAAGGGATGCGGACTGTGCGTCGATTTTTGCCCTCAGGGCATCATCGAGCTCGACCAGGACGTCATCACCGCCAAAGGATGCCATCCCGCTCGTCTTGTCGACGAGAACAACTGCACCGGTTGCGCGAATTGCGCCACCATGTGCCCCGACGTAGCTATTAAAGTGTGGAGGTGATACATATGGCAGAAAAGAACAAGGTCCTCATGAAGGGCAACGAGGCCATGGGAGCCGCCGCCGTAGCGGCCGGGTGTCGATACTTCTTCGGATACCCCATCACCCCCCAGACCGAGCTCGCCGCATATATGTCCAAGACTATGCCTAAAATCGGCGGAACGTATCTGCAGGCCGAAAGCGAAGTAGCTGCCATCAACATGGTTTACGGAGCTTCCGCGGCAGGCGCCCGCACCATGACGTCTTCCAGCTCGCCCGGAGTCTCTCTGAAAAGCGAGGGCATCTCATATCTGGCAGGCGCCGACTTGCCGGCCGTCATCATCAACGTACAGCGAGGCGGC
>JBKTHK010000029.1:0-21326 GCA_047240885.1 Slackia sp.
TATTTGGCGTTCGCGGTGATGATCGGTGCCGGCCTGCGGGGCATGGAAGAGGGGCTGGAGCTTCCTGCGCCCATTTTGAAGAACGCCTTCGCGCTCTCTTCGTCCGAGCGCGAGGAGATGGGGCTTGTTCCCCTGCCGTCCGATTTGTCCCGTGCGGTGGACGCTTTCGAGCAATCCGAGCTCATGCGCGAGGTTCTGGGGGATTCCGTGCATTCGTACCTCGTGAAAACGAAGAGAGCGGAATGGGAAGAGTACCGCGCTCACGTTACTTCGTGGGAAATAGACCGCTATCTCGCAACTTTGTAGGAGGGGCGCATGCATTCGAAGACCATTATTGTTTCGTGTGGAGATGCCGTTACCCCCGAACGCGCTGCGGCGCTTTTCTCGTCGATGGACGCAGACGTGCGAGCGCTCAAAGTGCCGCCCAACCAGGCTCTCGATGCCATGAGGGGCGCATCGTTCGATATGCTTCTGATAGACGATTCCGACGGGTCGTGCGATTTGGCGGAGGTGGAGGCGGCTCTTTCTCGCGGAGGCAGTACAACGGCGCGGGTTGTGGTGATGGAAGGGGGTCGCGCCACTTCGGTGCGCCTTCCCGTTCAGATTCCGTTTGATTTCGCATGCGAGTACGCCTCCGACGATGAGGTCAAAGTGCGTTGTCGCAGGTTGCTGTGGCCAGGCGAGATGACCTCCGACGCAGATTTTGTTCACGTGGGGTCTATGACGATCAACCTTGCCACGTATCAGGTCAAAGTTGCAGGGGAACCGGTCGACCTTACGTTTATGGAGTATGCGCTGCTCGCGTTTTTGGTAACGCATCCGGGCCGGATTTATTCACGCGAGGTTCTGCTTTCGCAGGTGTGGGGCTTCGATTATTACGGCGGAACGCGCACGGTGGATGTGCATATCCGTCGTCTGAGGGCGAAGCTCGGCCCTGAAATGGCCCAGCATATCGAAACCGTGCGAGGTGCGGGGTATCTCTGGGAGAACTAGCCGGTCTTGATTTCGCAAAATCGGTCCGCCGCATTGCTTGGAGCCTGTAAACGAATGCACCTGAGGTCTGATTCGTTTGCAGGCTCCTTTTCATGTTCGAACAAGCTGCGTATTTCCTCTTCGTTTCCGAATGGTATGCGCCATGTTACCGGCGTTTCTTTTTCGTTACGTCTTGTATGCTGCAGTGTTAAACATACCTTTGAACAGGTGTTACTGCAAATTCTTTTCCCATAATTGCCTTGTTGTGAAGCGAAGGGAGAAGATATGTACGACGAAGGAACAAGTGCATTCATGATGATATGCACCATGCTTGTGTTCCTGATGACCCCTGCTTTGGCGTTTTTTTACGGTGGTCTTTCGCGTCGTAAATACGTGGTGAATACCATGATTATGGCGTTTTCGGTAATCGGAATCGTGGGCGTGACATGGATTGTGGCCGGTTGGTCTCTTGCCTACGGAGGAGACGGGTCGTCGCCGTTTTTCGGAGGGCTCGACCAGCTGATGTGTTCGGGCGCCTTGTCCGAGGCCGTGTCCAACGCGCCGCTGGAAGATGCGCCGTATCCAGGCGTGGTCAATATGGCGTTTCAGTTTGCCTTTGCAGCCATAACTGCAGCCATCATCACCGGTTCTCTTGCGGGGCGTATGAAGTTTGTTGCGGTAATCGCCTTTATAGCCGTATGGTCCCTGATGGTGTATGCGCCGCTTGCCCATATGGTCTGGGGCGGCGACGGTAGCCTTATCGGCGACAAGATAGGTGCTCTTGATTTCGCCGGTGGCGACGTCGTTCACATTTCCTCGGGCCTCACCGGTCTGATTCTTGCCATTCTTCTTGGGAAACGCCGCGGCTTTGGCATGATGGCGTATCGCCCACACAACGTTCCGTTCGTGCTCTTGGGCGTCGGCCTTCTGTGGTTCGGCTGGTTCGGCTTTAATGCCGGCTCCGCTTTCGCCGCCGATGCCGTGGCCGCGCTCGCCCTGCTCAATACCATGGTTGCTCCTGCGGCAGCGATGCTCGCGTGGATGCTGGTCGAATCTGCCCATACAGGCAAGGTGACCCTTGTCGGCGTATGCACGGGGGTCGTGACCGGCTTGGTCGCCATTACGCCTGCTGCCGGATTCGTCGATGTGTGGGCGGCCGCTGTCATGGGTGTGGCTACGGCTCCTATCTGCTATGCGGCCATCGCGTTTCTCAAGCCGCGCCTTGGATACGACGATGCGCTTGACGCTTTCGGATGTCACACCGTGGGCGGTATCGTGGGCGGCCTCCTGACGGGCGTGTTCTGCGTTCCTGAGCTGTCCTGGACCGAGGAGGGCGGCCTTTTGTACACGGGCGATCCGTCCTTGCTGGTTTCCCAGCTGCTCGGCATTGTCGTCACTGTCGTCTTCGTGGCGGTTGCCACGCTGGTCGTAGGGTTCGTGCTGAAGGCGGCGTTTCACGGATTGCGTGTGGATGCTCGCGAAGAAGGGGAGGGCTTGGATGCCCGTCAGCATGGCGAGAGCGCCTATCCGTCGTTCAACGGTCTTGATTAATCGACGTTGTTAGAAGACAAGTGCGAGCGTTTGGTTGAAGAAAGGAGACACAATGAAGAAGATAGAGGCAATTGTCCGCCCGACGAAGCTCGAGGCGCTTAAAGAAGCGTTGCTGAGCGCGGGGTTGAAAGGGATGACTATCTCCCAGGTGCAGGGGTGTGGGAAGCAGCATGGCTGGAAGGAGTATTACCGAGGAAGCGAGGTTCTCGTGAACATGCTTCCGAAAGTCATGGTATCGGTTGTGGTGGATGATGCGCAGGTGGAGGAAATGGTGGAGGCCATATGCCGCATCGCCCGCACTGGAGAGGTGGGGGATGGAAAGATTTTCATCTTTCCTGTTGAAGATGTGGTTCGCATTCGCACGGGGGAGAGAGGGACTGCTGCCGTGTAGCGAACGGATGGGATGCGAGGCTTAGCACGAAAAGCCTCCTGTTTCATGGTGAAGCCATGATTTCAATCTGGCGTTTCGAAGGATTAAAAATGGAGAGGGTTCTGCGCCCTATTGGCGCGGAGCCCTCTTCGTGCATGTGGTAAGATTACGCAGTTAATCTACGAGAGTTTGAGAGGTTGGCTGTGTTCGGTATAGGTGGATTCGAGCTATTCCTTATCTTGCTGTTCGGGTTCCTGATTTCGGCCCTGACAGCTTCCCCAGCTTGCCAAGACCATCGGTATGGCAGTTCAGAAATTCCGTAGCGCGCAAGACGAGATGAACAAGGTCGTTAAGACCGAGATTTACGACCCTGCGAGCGACAAGCCCGTGAAAAACCCGCTTGACGCTATCGACAAGGATAACAAGCAGAAGGTCGAGAAGAAGGAGTCCTTTGCCGCTCGTAAAGCGAAGTACGACAAAGAGCGCGAGGACAAGAAAAAACGCGAGGCCGCCAATGAGGCCGCCAAGGAAGTGCGCGCTGCTGCAGCAGCTGAGAAACAAGAGGCTGCGGAAAAGGCCGCCGTGGCCGGAGCCGCTGTTGCCGCTGCAAAAACCCCTTCCCAGGTTCATGAGGACGTCATGAGCGCGCGCAAGGAGGCAACTGCGAAGGTTGCTGCGGAGCAAGAAGCGAAAAAGGCCGCCGACAAAGATCTTGCCGATGAAATCTTCGGTGCAAAACCCGCCGTAAAGAAGGCTGCAAAAAAGCAGGACGCTTCCGGTGATGCATCTGACGTTTCTGCCAACGGCGCTGCTCAGGCATCCGATTCGGTCAAGAAGGAGGATAACTAATGCCTATCGGTCCGGCGCGTATGCCCCTTTTCGATCACTTGGGCGAGCTGCGCATGCGTCTTGTCCGTATTGTGGTCAGCCTGTTTATTGCCATGTGCATCTTCTACATGGCAACGCCCACGATCATTCAATTCATGTGCCTTCCGGTGTACGATTATCTGCCGAAAGACGCAACAACGGGCGCTATAGCCCTGAACGTCTTTGACGTCTTCGGGTCGTTCACCATTCGTTTCAAGGTGGCGCTATGGACATCGGTCGTGGCCTGCATGCCCATTATCTTGTGGCAGATTCTGGCATTTTTCTTGCCCGCGCTTAAGCCGAATGAGCGCAAGTGGTTCATTCCCACGTTTGCTGCGGGTGTGGCGCTGTTCATCGGCGGTACCGTGTTCTGCTACGCCCTGATCCTGACTCCTGCGGTGCAGTGGCTGACCGACCAGGCCAACGGCTTTGCGAACATCTTCCCCGATGCCAAGGCGTGGATCGACGTCATCATCAACTTCGAGCTTGCTTTTGGCTTTGCCTTCGAGCTGCCCCTGGTTGTCTTCTACCTGGTGGTTTTCGAAATCATTCCGTATGCCAAGCTGCGCAATTCCTGGCGTACGGTCTACATTGTCCTCATGGTCATTTCCGCTATGGTCACGCTGGACGCTTCGCCGATCACCATGCTCATGATGTTCGCGGCGTTGCTCATGCTGTATGAGATTAGTCTGCTTGTCGCTCGTTTGGTGCTGGGCACGCGCGTGAAGGAGCAGAAGGAAGAGGCCGAGCGCGAAGCTCGCGAAGAGGCCGAATGGCAAGAAGAATGGGGCCAGAAAAAGGCTGCCATTAAAAAGCGCCTTTCTGACGATTAACGACTCGACTGACGGACGAAACGTCTGGCAGGTACGGTGCCAAACGGATGTAGCAACTATTGCGGCCTGGTTCGTTTTCGAACCGGGCCGTTTTGCTAGCGGCACGTCTTCACACCTGCTTCGTGGCTGGCAAATATGGTCGAGGCGGGTTCGAGAAGCCTGTTGCGCGGAGATTCGGTTCGGATACTGAATGCTGCACAGGTGCGGTCTCGTTTCTGCGATAGGATGTCTTCGCATAAGAAGTTGCTTTTGAACGAAGGAGCTTGCCCGTGGGGGGGAAGGAACTCGTTCGGTCGGTTGCTCTCCGAAAGCAGCGGATGCTTTCAGGGCGCGAAGGGGCGTCTTTGTCATATGTTGAACGCGTCCATCCGCGAAAAGCGTGTGCTTCACATCGCTCGGACACGAAAGGATAAGCATGCACGAATTGGGTATTATGACGGGCGTTGTCGAGAGTGTGAGTTCGGCGGCGCGCGCGAACGGCGCAACCCGTGTGCTCAAAGTCTCGCTTTCTGTTGGGGAGATGACCGAGGCAATCGAAGATGCGTTGCAATTCGCTTTCGAAGTGCTGTGCGAAACGGAGCCGTTGCTCAAAGATGCCAAGCTTGAAATTACCATGGTAGAGCCAAAGAGCCGCTGCCTTGATTGCGGAAAAGAATTCCGCCACGATCGCTTCCATGTGACCTGTCCCGAATGCGGCGGGTTTGCTGAACTGATAGAAGGCAAGGATTTGCGCATAGAGAGCATCGAGGTTGACCTTCCCGATGACGAAGAGGACGCCGGAGCGAACGCGCCTTCTGGCGAAGACTAAGCAGGCAGTCGAGGCGTCTGGCATGTTGCCGGACCGCGAGCATCGAAGTGCTTGCGCGACGCGCGCAGCAAGGAATAGATGGTAGGAGGAACCATGAAGATAGATTTGAAGCAGCCTATTCTCGATAAGAACGATCGTCTTGCGGCCGATAACCGTGCGTTGTTCAAGGAGAAGGGCGTGTTCGTGCTCGACCTTCTGGCAAGCCCCGGGTCGGGCAAGACCTCCACGATCCTTGCCACCATCGAGGCGTTGCGCGACGAGTACAACATCGCCGTCATTGAGGGCGATATCGCCAGCAACGTCGATGCCGCTCGCATCAGCGCGCAGGGCATCGCGGCCGTGCAGATCAACACGGGCGGGGCGTGCCACCTGGAAAGCGACATGATCCGTCGCGCCGTGGATGCGCTCGACCTGGACAACCTCGACCTGATCATCGTCGAGAACGTTGGTAATCTGGTGTGTCCGACCGACTTCGATTTGGGCGAAGGTGCTAAGGTCATGATTTTGTCGGTGCCCGAAGGCGACGATAAGCCGTTGAAATACCCCGGTGTGTTCCAGGCATCCGAGGCCATCATTCTGAATAAGGTGGACACCATGGAGGTGTTCAACTTCAACGAAGAGGCGTTCCGCGACGCGGTGACGCAACTCAACCCTGCGGCTCCGATTTTCCCGATTTCCGCCACCAAGGGTGCAGGCGTCGACGAATGGGCCGATTGGCTGCGCGCGAAGATCGAGGCGTTCCGCGCATAGAACGTACGAGGCGGGCCGTTTGCGCTCAAGGCGCGAAAGATGGCCCGCCTTTCGTTTTCGTTCGTTTCTTCGCCCGCCTGAAACGCGACGTCGCCGCGTCGCCGGCGGACGGTTGGAACGGAAGAACGGCTAGAACGGCAGCGGCATATCGAGCAGCATCGCGCTTGCGTAGCCGACGGTCGCACCGAGGACGACGGCTGCAATGCCGATTCCCAAGCCGCGTACGATCGCCTGCCAAAGCGGCTTCTCGCCGAAAGCTTTCTTCATTTTCGCCTGACGGGCGATAGCGCGGCTCGAACGGGTCGAGCGGTCGATCGCCTCGCCTTTCGTGAACGCCAGAACTTCGCGGAACGTCTGTACGTCGTTTTCCACCTTCATGCGCTCCACCATCACGCCCACCACCATCGAAGCGGCCCAGGGGACAAGCCCCAGCAAAACCCCGAGGGCGCCCCACAGCGCAATGCCTACCAGGGCGAAGGGAATCATCAGAACCAACAGCGCGTACATTCCTATGCCGAGGGTACGCATCTTCTTCGCATCGGCCGAAGCCACGGTTTTCTCCATCATTTCCAAGTCTCCCTTCACGAGCACGTCGATCGTCGTGTCGAAAAGAACGCTGAGCATCAGCAGGCTTTGGATGTCGGGATAGGTCTTGTCCGTCTCCCAGTTCGAAATGGTCTGGCGCGATACGTAGATGCGGTCGGCCAGCTCTTCTTGGGAAAGCCCCATGTCGGTTCGGCGTTTCTTGATCTGATTGCTGATGTCCATGAATTTCCTTTCGACGGACTGTAGCGTACGAAAAGATGTCGATCGGCGCCGCTAAAAGGCTTTGACATGCTTTCTATCAGGTGTTTTAAGAGGCTTGAAAGGAAACCCGACCGGTGTCGGGCTCTTTGTTGCGTGCGTTTTCCAGGCTTGCTGCTCTGCATAATAGCGTACGATGGTTGGTCCTAGACAGAGGGCTCCTCTGCGCCGCCGGCCTATCGCCCGTTGCCGTCGAGGGGCATCGAGCTACAATGGTGGACGGAATTCGTATACGAAAGGACGCATCATGCCTTATCTTCCCGAAGCTCAATCGACCCCTTGGCAGCAGTCGAATGAAATCGATCTGTCCCATACGGCCGTGCTTGTAATCGACGTGCTTGGCGGCAGCGGCGGGGTTGTTCCCGGTCTTGAAGAGATGGTCGAAAATGCGGTTCGAGTCGTGAAGGCGGCACGCAACGCAGGCGTGCCTGTGGTGTTCGTCAACGATGCGCATATCGCGGGTCTCGATAAGGAAATAGAGCTATGGGGCGATCACGGCATTGCGGGAAGCGATGCGGCCCGTCCGCTCGATACCTTCGATGTCCAGGAGGGCGATTATCTCATTCCCAAGCGCCGCTATGACGGATTCTTCCAGACCGACCTTGATTTGACGCTGCGCGAGCTCGGCGTCGACACTCTGATTGCATTCGGCTGCGACACTAACATTTGCGTGCTGCAGACGTTGGCTGGCGCGTATTATCGAGGCTACAAGACGGTGGTTCCTGCCGATGCATGTGGGACGTTCCTCGTTGGAACGCAGGAACAGGGCCTAGAATACTTCACACGCTGCTACGATAGCCGCGTTGTCGATACCGAAACCGCGCTCGGATATCTGGGTGCGGACGCATAGCCGCGAAGGGGGAATTTCATGGCGCAGCACTGGGGCAAAGAGGAAGTCATCGCGTTTTTGCGTGACGGAGGCTACGAATTCAACATGGTGGAGCACGAAGCGGTGTTCACCATGGAGGGCATGGAGGCCTTGAACCTGCCTTTCGGCGACGAAGTGGTGAAGAATCTCTTCTTGCGCGACGACAAGAAGCGCAATTACTACCTCGTGGTCATGCCCGAGGACAAGCCTGCAAACTTGAAAGAGCTGCGTACGAAGCTCGAAGCGCGCCCGCTGCGTTTTGCCTCCGAGGACGACCTTGCGCAATACCTTGGCTTGCGCGGAGGAGCGGTCTCCCCCTTTGGCGTACTCAATGACGAAGAATCCCTGGTCCAGGTGGTGTTCGATGAAGAGCTGCGGACCTACAGAGGCTTGGGCGTGCATCCGAACGACAATACGGCAACGCTGCATGTCGCTCTCGGCGACATGGTTCGCATCGTTGAGGAACATGGCAACGCTTTTCGATTCGTTGGGCTTTCAAGGCCCGAGCCTAAGGACTAGGGTTTTCTGACGAAGCGCGGCAAGCTGCGTTGTCGCGCTTCGCTTTACGGTATCCGGGCGATATTCTTGAGGGGCGCGCTTGCATTGGCCGAAGCGCGTTTGCGGATTGTCTTGCTGAAGAAAGGAAGCGTATCGTGCTCATCGAGGAAAAGTACCATACATGCGTCGAAGGGCTCGCCTCGTTTGCGCGCGGCATAGGCATGACGGATGCGGTCATCGGCCTTTCGGGCGGAATAGATTCGAGCCTGGTCGCCTGCATGTGCGTCGACGCCTTCGGCGCCGAGCACGTCCACGGCTACATGCTTCCTGGTCCGTACTCAAGCGAGCATTCGCTGGTGGATGCTCAGGAGCTCGCCTTGAACTTGGGAATTCGCGCAGAGCGTATCTCAATCGGAAAGCCTTTCGAGGCGTTCGTCGACGTCCTCGGGGACCACTGCATCATGGCGCGGGGTCTTGCTGCCGAGAATACGCAGGCGCGATGCCGCATGACCGTGCTCATGGCGCTTTCGAACGCCCATGGATGGATGATGGTCAACACCGGCAACAAAAGCGAAGCCATGATGGGCTATTCCACGCTTTACGGAGACACGGCAGGCGCCTATGCTCCTATCGGAGGGCTGTACAAGACCGACGTTTTTGCCATGTCGCGCTGGCTGAACGAAGAGGCTCTTCGCAAAGAGGGGCGCATCCTCATTCCTGAGCGTGTTCTTACGAAACCGCCAAGCGCAGAGCTTGCCCCCGATCAGCGTGACGAGGATACGTTGGGGTCATATGATGATCTCGATGTCTTTTGATCGATTATTGCGAGCGCGGCATGGATCGAAGCGCGCTTATCGCCGCTGGTTATGATGCTGCAGAGGTTGATCGCGTGAAGAATCGCGTTGATTCATATGCGTTCAAGCGAGCGCTCGAACCGCCGTTTCCCGCGATTGAATACGGTCTTAATTGAACAGATCTATAAGTTCTTGACGCTTGTGCACATCGAGCTTCGTGTAGATGTGGCGAATGTGGCCGCGCACGGTAGTGGGCGATATGGATAACTCTTCGGCTATATAGGTGTTCGTACGCCCTCGGGCAAGATATCCGAGCACTTCGGTCTCACGCTCGGTCAGTCCATGCTGGGCGGCGAGGAATTGACACGTTTCCTCGAAGGCGTCCGTTTCGGATTCATTGGCCGATGGCGGCGCCTGGATGGAGCTGGTGGAGGCTCCTTCGCGGGTGTAAGGAGTCGCTTCATCTGCCGGGATTTTTTTGCAAGTGTAAGAGGCCTCTTCATCGGCGGCTTCGTCAGCCTTTGGAGTGTGCTCGAAAGAGGAAAGAGGCGCTTCGTCTTTTGAAACGCCTTTCTTGCGTTCGTGCCTTTTGCGGTCGCGCGAAAGCAGCACGATCGCCATGGCAAGCAGGTAGATGATGCCGCACGAAAGCACAAGAAACCTCACGGTGGAGGATGCTTGCTCAATATGCGGGCCGCCGAATGCGCTGCCCACGACGAGAGATGCAAACAGGGAAAACTTGGCGCACCCCGTAGTCAGGGCAAACAGTGCGTAGCTCGATACACCGAAGCGATTCGCGGCATAGGCAACCTGGTATACCACAAGCAGCGCCACGAAATCGTAGCTTACCAGCAGCATGGTGCTGAACAGGCGCGAGTAGCCTTCGCTCATGAAGGGGACGAAGACCACCATGGCCGCCAAGATGGGAAACGCGATGCGAAATGTCGCGGAAGCGGCGGGAATGCGCCGGGCGACGAGCAATGCCACGCAGAAGAGCGCGGAGGCGATGGTCATGGCCATGCCGGGAACAAGCGCGGCGCCGGCGAATTCCATGGAAGCCGCCAGCATGAAGCTGTTGATGAGTCCGATGACCGCTTCGAGTGCGCAGAGCGTGAGAAGAGCGTCGCCTATTTCGTTCATCGCTTTACGACGGGCTTCGGCGCAAGGGCGTGCCGGAATGGGTTCGAGGGATTCGTCTGTGCGCAGACGGCGACGGGTCTCTTGCAGGCAGAGCGCGCTGCATACCAAAAACGCAATGGTAAGAACAGGCGTCAGGGAGCCGTTTGCGGGGGAAAGGGTGTATTGCAAGGCCGAGCTGGCAAGCGAAGCGCAGCCGATGTGAACGATCGCTTTCGTTGGATTTTCCATGGCGAATATCTCGATCCACGACAGCTTCATGGCGATCGACCCGATTGAGAAAACGGCCACGGACAGCCCGAGCGTCCACTGCTGGGGAACGAGGTCGCCAAGATTCGTGGTCGCTAGGAGCATGCCGACGATCAAAACGGCGGCGGCGGGCCACAGGGGCATGGAAAACCGCGGCAGGTTTTTAAAGGAACTCAGCAGCGCAATCGCGAGTGCGCAAACTGCCGTGGCGAATGCGGACGCCATGTTGAACGTCGCATCCGTCATGAAGATGAACGATCCGTCTGTCTGAGAGAAATGGGAGAGGTATATGGAAGAATTCGCGGACCGAAAAAGCCCGTATCCCATGACGATGAGCGCGCCGAAGACGAGCGAGGCATGGTGCGGCGTGCGCACAGCGGCGTCGTTCGACATAAGATTCCCCTCCCTGTTGTGTACGACGTATTGTAGCGGTTAGTCCATTGCGCAGGTACCGTTTCGAATCTTCACGCGATGCCCTCTTCGACAGATTAGGTGAAAATACGCATTTTCTTTATCCTGAACTGGCACAACGGTGAAACAGTCCATTTTGTACGGTTCGCTTTCTGGCCGAAAAAGCCATGATGGAGACAACGACGCGGGGAAGCGTCGAAGCGTACCGAGGAGGGAAACTATGGATACTACGCTTAATCGTCGTAATTTTCTGAAAGGTGCTTTGGCATCCGGCGCAGTTCTTATGGCGGGCGGCGCGCTTGTAGGCTGCGCCTCCGAAGGCGGCAATTCCGGCGACACCGTTGTCGGCTTTGCTCCGGTTGAATTCGCCGAAGAAACCGACGTGTTGATTATCGGCACTGGCATCGCCGGCCTTTCCGCTGCGATGGATCCAGTCGAGGCGGGCTACAAGGTCATGCTTGCCGACAAGCGCGATACCTATGGCGGCGAAAGCTTCATGGCGTGCGGCGTTATGAATGTTTCCGGTTCTGAAATGCAGAAACGAGCCGGCATCGAGGGCAGCGTCGAAGAGAAGTGGGAAAAGTACGCTCCCGTTCTTGAGAAAAAGGGCGAGACCGACGACATGGAGTATAAGAAGAACGTCTATCTGGGCCAGACCGAGTGGGCGAACCGTGTTGAGGCCGATTACGGCGCGCAGTTCCAGCCGCTTGAGGCCTATAAAGACACCGGGGCTCCCACGTCCATGCTGCTTCCGCTGAACGGCATCGGCGACATGACCTCTGTTCTTACGCCGCTCATCAACGGTCTCCAGGACAAAGGCGCCACGGTCGAGCTGAACCGCAAAGCGACCAACTTCATCGTCGATTCCGAAGGGACCGTCATTGGCGTTCGCTTCGTCGACTCCAAGACCGACAAAATCATAGACGTGAAGGCGAAGAAAATCGTCTTGGCTACGGGCGGTTTTTCCTGCAACCAGGTTATGGTTTCCGAATATATGCCGCAGCAGGCAGAGCTCTGCCCGCTGACGGTGTATTCCATGGGAGAGGGTCACGAGCTCGGTCGCTCCATCGGAGGCGTATATGCCCATATGGACATGGATTCCAACCGCATGAGCGACCTTGCGCAGGTTACGGTATGGGGCTATTTCGGCCGCAACGTGCAGGTAAGCCCGATGGGCCGTCGCTTCATCAAGGAAGACCAGTCCCATGACACCCCCGATGCCTGTGCGGAGCTGGGCCTGGGCTTTTGGTGGACCATCTTCGACAATCAGCTCATCGAGGGGTCTCAGGCTTGGAATGTCGAGATGAACATGAAGGCTCACGAGGATCGTCTGGTCGGCCCCTGCAACACGCTCGACGAGCTCGCGCAGGCCATGGACGTTCCCGCCGAAAACCTCAAGGCCACCTTCGCCGAATACGACGGTTACGTGGATGCGGGCGAGGATGCAGCGTTCGGCAAAAAACTCTTCCTCGAGAAGCTTGAAGCTCCCTACTATGCGCTCAAGCATTTCCCGTTCCGCTACAAGACGCATGGTGGCGAAGGGTGCAACCGACAGCCAGCTTGTCGACAATCAGGGCAATCCGATTGCGAACGTGTATTGCTGTGGGTCTACCACCCCGGACACGGGCGACCTTTCCCCGAATGCGGGTTCCGGCCTTATCACGGGCAAGGCCGTCGTTGCTTCCTTCAGTCCGAGCAGGCAAGGCCGTCCGATCTTTGCATGCGGCTGCTTTAGCTGGCGAATGCCTGCTTCGAACCGATGCATTGCTGCATAAGGGCGCAGCCACCGATCGACTCACCGATATCCCTCCCTTCGCCGCAACGAAAAAGGCTCAGGTTACTGGAGCCTTTGTTACGATAGCGAGGTTGTACGCGGCGAAGCTATGCGATTGCATTACCGATGAGCGCACCGACAATGCCTGCGATAAGGCCGACAGCGGCCGAGCATCCGACGCTTACGGCAACGGTGCGCATGTCTGCGCCGAAGCGTGCGCCGAGCGATTCGAGGAAGTCCCCGTCTTTTTCGGGAGCTTTTTCCTGCGCAGCATTCGCCATCACGGCGTTGCGTCCAAGGTCGGCAATGCCGAAGAAGAAAAATCCTTCTCCGACCTCGGCGCCCTCTATCATGCCTTTGCGCGAGGGAGCGGTATAGCTCGCAATACTTATGGTCGAAGGAGTTTTCCTCGCCCGTAGGACAGAGGTGGCGAAACGCGGCAAGCGTAAATCTTCGCCGTTGCTTTCGGCGAGAGCATCTCGAGCTCGCTGTATTCTTGAGCGTCAGGGCGATGCTGTACTGCAGGGCGTCTGCTTCCGTATTGACGGCGACAGGGCCGCCTCGATTTCGTTGATATCTGCTTCAGGCATGGATCATCCTTGGTTCACGCCTATTTTACCAGGTTGTTTTGGCGCGCTTCGCTTCTTCTCGCGATGGCGGATTGTGTGTCGTAAAAACATATCTACCGTTCGTCTCCTTCGGTATGCCGTCTCCCGCCGCATGCTTACCGTTTCCGTGAACAGGAGGCAAAGCTGTTCCTTCTTCCCTTACACTTGGCCTTGTCGCATGTCTTGATTCGAATGCGATTCCACGGATGAAACCTTTTCAAGGAGGAATGTCATGCCCAAGATCACTCGTGATCAGGTGAAGGTGCCCGTCGACGTAGCGCCCGAGGCCCGCGAAACGTACATCGACAACTACATGGCCGCCACGCGCGAAACCGGTCGTTTGATGCTGTTCGCATGCGATCAGAAGGTGGAGCATCTCAATGGCGATTTCTATGGTGAAGGAATCGATCCTGCCGACCTCGATCCCGAGCATCTGTTCAAAATCGGATCCCAGGGCGTTTGCGGCGTTCTGGCCGGCCAGCGCGGTCTGATCGCTCGCTATGCGGCCGACTATCCCGAAATCAATTATCTGGTCAAGATGAATTCCAAGACCAACCTGGTCAAGACCGCTCAGGATGATCCCTATAGCCCCCAGCTGCATGATCTCGAGGCCGTTCTTGCCATGCGCGAAGCCGGCGTCAACGTTGTCGGTCTTGGTTACACCCTGTATCTGGGCAGCGAATACGAGGCAACTATGATGGCGGAAGCGGGCCAGCTCATCGCCGAGGCTCATGCTGCAGGTTTGATTGTCGTTCTGTGGATTTATCCTCGCGGCAAGGCTGTTGCCGACGAAAAGGCTCCTGCTCTGATCGCCGGTGCTGCAGGCGTTGCTCTGTGCCTGGGCGCTGACTTCGTCAAGGTCAATCCTCCCAAGGCAAGCGACGAGGCAACCTCTGCCGAAAACCTCAAGATTGCCGCTACCGCAGCAGGCCGCACCGGCTTGGTCTGCGCAGGCGGCTCCACCGTTGATGCGGAAACCTTCCTTACCCAGCTGCATGACCAGATTCACATCGGCGGCGCTTGCGGCAATGCAACCGGTCGCAACATTCATCAGCGCAGCCTGAATGAGGCGGTTCGCCTGACCAAGGCCATTTCTGCCATTACGTTGGCAGATTACGAAGTCGCCGATGCTTTGGCCGTGTTCAACGGCGAAAAGGATTTCGCTCTGTAGAAAAAACGAGTCATTCGTTGCTTGTTGCGCACGTGTTTCGTAGAGGCGAGGTTCCGTCCGGGACCTCGCTTTTTTAATTGCTGCGGGTTGAAGCAAGGGTGGAATACAGCGCAACGGCCAAAATGATGGCGCCACCGATGACTTCGCGAATGCCGGGAATCTCGCCAAGGAACAAAAGGGCGGCCACGACTCCATATACCGATTCAAGCCCGGTGATAATGCCTGCGGTACGCACTTTGACGGTGCGCAACCCTCCGATGAAGAGGGTGTGGGCAATTGCCGTGAACACGATGCCCATGATGGCGAGCATGCCGATGTCGAGAGCGGTGAACGACGGCTTGAGCACGAACAGGGCGGGGAGAAGCACCACGGTGGCCGTGGCCTGTTCGTAGAATGATACGAGCGAAGCGGGGTAGCCGCTGGAGAATTTCCTGTTGGCGAGCGAGAGAAGCGCATAGGTGAACGCGCTGAGCAGCCCCCATAAAACGCCTTGGGCCATAGAACCCTCAGGCTGAAATCGTCCACAATGCAGGCGACGCCTCCAAGCATGACCAGCGCGCACGCAATGTCTGATACGCATTTTCTCATGGAAAAGCAAGGGTTCAAGCACGGCGCTGAACAGCGGAAACGTTACAGGGTAAGCGTGCCTACGGCTACGGTTGAAACTTGGATCGGTGCATGAAACTTGTCAATGTATGGCAAGAATGATGCCTGCGAAGACGATGAGCGTAGTCGCCCGTGTTTTCAGGGCGAATTTCTGTCGTTTGACGGCCAAGGTAGGCCCCGAGAAATGCGACGAAAAAAATGTGCGTCCTAGAACAGGATAATGGCCGGTAGGGCGACGACCTTGGCGAAAAAGGCCTACGAGGCCGAAGAGCAGTACCGCAATGTGCGTGGCTACGAGACCTCCGTTTTTCGCAATCCATCCGTGTACGTCTTTTTCGATTGACGCTTTGGAGCCCTGGCAACTCGTGCGCTCGTTTTCGAGCATCGTAATCTCCTTTTGCGACCGATCGCATTGTGCTTCGTGTCCATCATACAATGCTGCTGGAGTTTCGCGCACGCTGAGTATTCGGCGGTGCGTTTCGTTTGCTTGCGAACTGTTTGATGGCGGGTATGATGGACGGAGACAACTTTACGAAGGAACGGAGGCGTGCTCATGATCGAGCTTTCCGATGACAAGATTCTGTATGCGTTCTCGAAAGACCTGGAGCCTGCTCTAACGGTGAAATCGGGCGAGACGGTGCGCGTGCGCACGAAGGATTGCTTTGGCAATCAGGTCCAGACTCCCGAAGACGAGCTGGACAGTATCGACTGGGATGCCATCAACCCCGCGACGGGTCCGATTTATGTAGAAGGTGCTGTGGCAGGCGGCTCGCTGAAGGTTCATATCGACGCAATCGAATTCGACGGCCAGACGGCGAGCTGTACGGGTAAAGACGAAGGCGTTTATGGCGATAAGTTGGAGTGTTGGAGCACCCGTTTGTGCAAAATCGAAGGCGATGAATTGGTATGGGACGACAAGTCCGTCTGCCGCTCACTCCGATGATCGGCGTTATCGGTGTTGCTCCTGCGGGCGATCCGGTGAATTGCGGAACTCCTGGCGCTCATGGCGGCAACATGGATAACACGAAAATCGCCCCGGGCGCAACGCTGTATTTCCCCGTGGCTGTCGACGGTGCGCTGTTCGGGTGCGGCGATATGCACGCGGTCATGGGCGATGGGGAGGTCAGTGTTTCCGGCGCCGAGGCCGCGGGCCATGCCACGGTTACGTTGACCGCCATGCCCGATCTTTCCATCGAAACGCCCCTGATTGAAAATGAGACCGAGTTCGGCGTCATATATTCCGCCGAAACGCTGGATGCCGCTGCTGATGGCGCGGTGCATCGCATGGTCGATCTGGTTTCCGACCGCACGGGTAAAGATCCTGCGGAGCTCGTGATGCTGTTCAGCCTATGCGGCAATGTCGAAGTGTGCCAGATGGTCGATCCTGAAAAGACTGTGCGTTTCATGGTGCCAAAGCGCGTTCTCGATTCGTATGGTTTCGAACTATAAATCGTTCGATTATTTTGCAGGTTGCTTACAGAATTCTTCTTTCTGTAGGCAACCTGCTTCCTTATGAGCTACAAGCAACTATAAGTTAGTTAGTATAATTTGGAAACTCATAGAAGGTCTCCATGAAGGCGAGTCTATTCCAAGCTTAAATAGTAGCTGCAATAATGTAGCTATGAGATAGTAAATAAGTTACTAAAGGAAAGTAAGATGCATTTTAGGAGCACATCGGTCGAAGAAACCAGGAAGCTTGCTTTTGACATGGCACAGAAGGCTCAGCCAGGGGATGTCATCCTGCTTACCGGTGACCTCGGTGCGGGAAAGACCCATTTCACGCAGGGGTTTGCGTGCGGCCTTGGCATGAACGAGGTGCCGACGAGTCCTACGTTCAACCTGGTATGCGAATATCGCGACGGGCGTCTTCCCCTATACCATTTCGACCTATACCGTCTTGAGGACGCGGTGGAGCTCGATGATATCGACTATTACGCCATTATCGAGGGAGACGGAGTTTCCCTGGTGGAGTGGGGGAATAAGTTCGAGGAAGCGGCTCCTGACGACTATCTGCTGCTTGATTTTTCTGTTGATGGGTATGGCGCGCGTGAAATCGAAGCCACTGCCTTTGGAATGCGGTCCCAGAATCTTCTTTCCTGACCGTGCTTTCGAGAAAAGGGAGCTAGAAATCGGACGCAATTTTGTTCTATAGGGCAAAAGAAAAGAAGCCGGGGTTTGAGAGATGGGCCGGCTTCTCTTTACATATGCTCTGGAGTGGCGCTAGGCTTCTTCGTCTTCCTTGACCACCAAGACGTCGCAGCGCAGGTTGCGGATGAGATACGTGGAGACACTGCCTACGAAAACGTATTTGATGTTAGAGAGTCCGCGTTCTCCGCAGATAACCAGGTCAGGATGGTACGGTTCGATAATCTGCTCGCTCAGGGTTTCGGTGATGCGGCCGGCCTTGACCACCACTTGCACCTCGGGGATGTTGGGGTTGTTGCGGGCCTTTTCGAGCAGGTCGGCGATTGATTCCTCGAGTTTCGCTTTCATGTCGGCAGCGAGCGCTGCAAAGTCGGTGCCGGCTGCTTCGTAGGGGACCGAGTCGACCACGTGGCCGAACATCAGCGCGGCGTGGGTGTCGGCTGCGAGTTCGATGGCGCGCTCGGCAACCATGTTCTGGGTCTGCCCTCCATCGAGCGCGGCGAAAATGCGTTTGTACTGCTTTGCCATGATAACTCCTGACTTTGGGATAATTCCAAGTTTTGGAATCAGCCTCATTGTACCACTGGGTGCGTTCCTCTTAGGAAACGGTCGGGCTACGGCGATGCGCGCTTGTTGACGGGTCTAGGCTTCCGCATTCGCTTCTGCCTGGGAGAACATCGCGTCAACCTGGTCGATGTCTTCTTGTGTCGTGGCCCACGAGCACGTCATGCGCACGACGGTGTGCTCGCTGTCGGGACGGGAGATTTCGTCGGCATCGAAGGCGTGCATGAAATCCTGCGCGACGTGGTTTTCAAGAAGGAGGAATTGCTGGTTGGTGGGGGAGTCGCTGACGAAACTGTCGAACCCATGGCGTTTCAGGGCTTCTTTAAGGCGTGCGGCCATGGCGTTGGAGTGGCGTCCGAGCGAGAGGTAGAGAGGTTCGTCTTCAAACGCTTCTTCAACGCCTGCCTGTGCGCCCGTGGCCGAAAAGAGCGCATCGAACTGTGCGCCAAGGAGGCGTCCCTTCGCCATGACGGCACCTTTTTGTTTCATGATGTAGCGGAAATCACGCTGGATGTCGGGATTTCTCACAACGATCGCCTCTCCGAAGAGGGCGCCGTTCTTCGTGCCTCCTATGGTGAAGATGTCTGCGGCGGCGCATATGTCCGCAAGCGTGACGTCGCAGTCTTTCGAGGTCAAACCTACGGCGAGGCGGGCTCCATCTATAAAGAGCAGAAGGTCTTTGCTGGTTGCATATGAGCGAAGGGCGGTAAGTTCGCTCAACGAAAGCACAAGACCCGTTTCGGTGGCGAAGGAGACGTAGAGCAGCCGCGGTTTTACCATGTGGAAGTTACGGCCGTATTCGTGCTCTTTCATGACAGCGTCGATTCCGGCAACGCTCAGCATGCCGTCGGCGTCGTCGGTGACGAGCACTTTGTGCCCGCATGCTTCAATCGCTCCGGTTTCATGCACGTTTATATGCGCATCGGGCGCCGCTATCGCGCATTCGTGCGGGCGAAGGGATGCGGCGATGCTGACGAGGTTCGCCATGGTGCCGCCTGCGACGAATTCGACCTGTAAAGCGGCAGGGATGATTCCTGAGCTGCGCAGGGTTCCTTTGTTGTCGCTGCGCACGATGGCGCTGCGAATCGCGGATCGGCCTTTTTTGCAGAGATTGTCCTCGGTGTATCCGACGTGCTGCTCGTTGTTTGTTTGCACGATGCGCTCTAGAACGAAAGGGTGCGCGCCTTCCATGTAGTCGTTGCGAAAGCTGTGCATGCGGGTGCCTTTCCTTGGGTGGTCGGTATGCAATCTGCTTTAAGCAGTTCTGATTACTTTAAGATACCAGCATATTATTTGTAATCTACCTCCAAAGATAAATGGTCGTTTTTTCTAAAATACCGCAGGTAGAGGGTCGAAAATGGAAGAAAGAGTGCTAAAATGCTCCAAAGCAGCTACAAAAGCGCTGTCTTTTGTGATGCCAAAATGAATTTTGTCCAAGGGATGAAAAATTTGGTAAAATAATCAGCTGCTGCTTGGCAAAGATGAGTGAAGAAGGAAGATTCTTGGCAAAAGAAGACGTCATCGAACTTGAGGGTAAGGTTCTCGAAGCGCTCCCGAATGCAATGTTTAAGGTGGAGCTCGAAAACGGCCATCAGATTTTGGCGCATATTTCCGGCAAAATGCGCATGCACTACATCAAAATTCTGCCGGGCGACAAAGTTACCGTCGAGCTGTCTGTGTACGACTTGTCTCGCGGTCGTATTACCTATCGTTCCAAATAGCTGCACCCTGCCCGTCATCTCGAGGGTTTCAAGGGTGCATTACTGCGCTTAAAAGTGCAGCGGCCGCATGTCCGACACATAGCAATATGACAACTATCGCCTGCGGCTGGGCGTGTTGCATAGAGTAAAAGAAAACAAAAGGTTACCCTACGTGAACCGTCTAGCCGCATTCTAAATGAAGGTCCGTCCTTCGGTCAAATGTGCGACAAGTGCAAATCTTCGACGCGCGTCAGGGTTAAGTAATAAACTATGGCACGTCTGGTGTCGACCTCCGGCCTGAGATCGGCTTGATCTACGTCACCACCGCAAGGACGCGGATGTCCGCGTGAAGGACATCTCCGAGGACGATCTCCAGAAAATCCGCGAGTACATCGACAAGAACCTCACCGTTGAGGGCGACCTTCATCGCGAGGTTTCTCAGAACGTTAAGCGCCTTATGGAAATCGGCTGCTACCGTGGCCTGCGTCACCGCAAGGGTCTTCCCGTTCGCGGTCAGCGCACCCACACCAACGCTCGTACCCGCAAGGGTCCCAAGCGTCAAATCGGCGGCAAGAAGAAGTAGGGGTTTTGACACATGGCTAAGAAGAACGTTCGTACGCGCATCAAGCGCTCCGAGCGCAAGAACATTGCGGTCGGTCAGGCTCATATCAAGAGCACCTTCAACAACACCATCGTTTCTATCACCGATCCTCAGGGTAACGTGATTTCCTGGAATTCTGCAGGCACCGTGGGCTTCAAGGGCTCCCGCAAGTCTACCCCCTTTGCTGCGCAGATGGCTGCCGAGCAGGCTGCTAAGACCGCTATGGAGCATGGCCTGAAGAAGGTCAGCGTTTTCGTGAAGGGCCCCGGCTCTGGTCGCGAGACCGCTATCCGCTCTCTGCAGGCTGCAGGCCTCGAAGTGGCAAGCATCCAGGATTGCACCCCCATCCCGCACAACGGCTGCCGTCAGTGCAAGCGCCGTCGCGTGTAGTTCAGAAAGGATCGAATCATTATGGCAATCAATAGGACTCCGGTTCTTAAGCGCTGCCGCCAGCTCGGTATTGATC
Organism: Slackia sp.; assembly: GCA_047240885.1. Classification (GTDB taxonomy): domain Bacteria; phylum Actinomycetota; class Coriobacteriia; order Coriobacteriales; family Eggerthellaceae; genus Slackia. The sequence continues at coordinate 20,548 of JBKTHK010000029.1, forward strand.
CGGTTGTGCTGGGCTACAGCAGCAAGAAAGAATCTATCCGTCAGCCCAAGCGCCGTCGCAAGGAAAGCGAATACGGCATGCAGCTTCGCGAGAAGCAGAAGGTCAAGTTCATCTACGGGGTGCTCGAGAAGCAGTTCCGTGGCTACTTCAAGCAGGCAGTCCAGCCGGGCGTACCGGTGAGAACCTCATGCGTATCCTCGAGTCTCGTCTCGACAACGTCGTGTTCCGTCTGGGCTTCGCTCGCACCCGCAAGGAAGCTCGCCAGACTGTGACCCATGGTCATATCCTGGTGAACGGTCGTCGCGTTGACATTCCGTCTTTCCGCGTCCGTCCTGGCGACCTCGTTTCCGTTGCCCCCAAGGCAAAGGAAATGCTCGTCATCAAGAGCGCTCTCGTCTCCAACGAGCGTATGCAGGTTCCTGCATGGCTCGAAGTTGACATCGAGAAGCTGCAGGGCAGCGTGCTCTCCCTTCCCAACCGTGATCAGATCGACCTGGATATCAACGAGCAGCTTATCGTCGAGCTCTACTCTAAGTAATAACCAGCGGCTGATTAGGAGGCTTACAAACTATGGCAGAGTTCATGAGGCCAACCGTCACAACCGAAGAAGTGAACGATACTGTCGCTCGCTTCATCGTAGAGCCGCTTGAGCGTGGTTTCGGATATACGCTGGGCAATTGCATGCGTCGCGTGCTTCTGTCCTCCCTCGATGGTGCGAAAGCTACCGCTATTCAGATTGAAGGCGTGCAGCACGAGTTCACCACCGCTGAGGGTGTTAT
>JBKTHK010000030.1:0-20967 GCA_047240885.1 Slackia sp.
ATGGTATCCCCCTTCATGACCATGGCTCTGCTTCCTCTGGCCTGCATACCGGAGCTTCGCCTGACGAACAGAGGACTCGTCGACTGCCTGAAATTCGAGTTTGTCCCCCTGGTGGTGGAAGAGTAAGCGGCACGAAACCCTTCGATGGAGCCATCGGGCGATTCGCCCTGGGTCGAAAGAATTGCCCCTGCAGAAAGAACGCCTGCGAGCAAAATAAGCTCGCAGGCGTGGAGGGGTCAGTTTCCGACAAAACACCAAGCGAAAGCCCAAAAAGACGGCGTTTACTTCACGCAGGCCTCGAAAGCGCTTTTCGCCGCCGTACGACCGGAGTAGCAGTTGTTGGCGTTGCAGGAAGCAGGAATTGACATAGTGTAGGTCTCGCGGTACAGGTTACAGCTATCCGTACCAGCAGAGTACAGCCCAGGAATGGGTTCGCCCTTGGGGGTGATAACCTCCATCTTGCGGTTGGTATCGATTCCGCCAATAGAAGTCCAGAATGCCATATCTTGACGCATGATGTAGAAAGGACCGGTTTTAACGGGAATCATGAATTCGGCCTCTTTGTCGTAATCGTCATCCTCGCCCTTATCGCACAGCTCATTGTAGCGAGCAACGGTTGCCTCCAAAGTAGCCGCATCCAACCCCTGCTTTTCAGCCAATTCGGCGATAGTGTCTGCTTTGTAGAAGTTCTCCCCAGGACATGCTTCCGCTGCTTCATCCAAATCAGCGGGCAATTCGGGGTAATCATTCGCAACCATAAAATAATCCACTATTTCCTGGCTTAGAACCTGGTAAGAAGCGCCCTGAGTATGAACGGCGTTTCCAACGCACTGAGGCACGAAATGGCCGCAGTTTTCGTTGGTATAGCGCTCGGCATCCTCGTTAACCCACAGAACAGGGCCGCCGCGATGAATAGTCTGGGACATAATGGCAAAGAAATCGATGCCGAAAGAATACGCTTCGCGGAGGAAGCAGCGTTCGCGCGAAACGTCGTTAGCGCCAGCAGCAATGGCCATCCGAAGGCCATCTCCATCATGTCCCTCGATTCCGTTGTTGTGGGAATAGGTCAAATCCCATCCCCTTTCCAGCATGATTTCCTCGTTCTGGGCATAACCGCCAGAACACAGAATAACGGCCTTGGCGTTAACTTGCAGAATAGACCCGTCAGATTTCTCGGCATACAAACCTTTGACCTGACCATTTTCAACAATAAGGTCAAGTGCGCTAGTCTCGGTCATGACGGTAGCCCCCATGGATTCGGCGCTGGCAACCATGGGATCGATATAGTTACTCCCCTTGCCATCCTCGAACCAATGAAAGCAGTCGAACTTCCCCAATCCATGATAGTTATCGACAACGCCGGAGAATTTCACGCCATGAGACGCCATCCAGTCGATATCGTCGCCAGATGCGCCTACCATGTCCTTCCATAATAAGGCGTTAATGCGGTAGTTGAAGAACTCCTGCTCAGCAGCAATGATTTGGCGGAAAGTAACATCGTCACCCACTCCCAGATCTTTCTGCATCTGAGAATTGAGGGCGAACATCCCCTCAGTCAGCTGACCATTGCCTCCGCATTTGGTGTTCTTCTCCAGCAGCAGCGTAGTCGCGCCGAGCTCTGCCGCTTGAACAGCGGCGGCGACGCCCGACGATCCGGCGCCAACTACAACGATATCCACATCCATGCTCTCAGCGGGCTCATAATCCGCCGCAGAGGATCCCGCTGCAGAAACTTCCACATCGCTCCCAGAAGAATTGGCGTTACAGCCTGCAAGCATGCCTGCCGTTGCGACAACGGCAGCAGTAGCACCCGCGCCCTGCAAAAAACTACGACGAGACAGATTGGTTGTTTTCATCGTTCCTCCTTGAAATGCGTCTCGCAGACGCTCCTTCTCTCATCGAAACCAGCCATTTGCCAGCCCCGATTTCGCGCTCTACTATATGGAAAACCGCCTCTCCGTTCGTCGCCTACGGCGGTGGATTTTGGGTTGCTTGAGCGTATATGCGCATAGGCTGTTTCAGGGGATAGGAATCATAATGCCTGGTAAAATAAAGAAAAATAATGAATCCGACAACGCTCTTCCCCGCTCTTCCGACAAGGCCAAAGCACTAGAGAAGCCTTATTCGACCGAGTGGATGCTCTTGCATTGTCTTGGCTTCGGCACCTGCTGGGGCTGGGTTCATGTGGCTTTTTTCTCTACGGTCCTTGGCGGCGTAATACCCGAATCTCTCAGTCTCTCAGTCTGGATTCTGAACGTATTATCAAACGGTCTGGCCATGGTAGCGCTTGGGCTGCTGTCCGCATTCCGCCCATCGCATAGCCTCCGTGGCCTCGACCCTTTGTTTTCGATTTTTACGATTCTGGGCACCATAGGACTCTCGCTTGGGCAGTCCTCGTCCGAAATATGGGTATACGCTGCCGCTGTCTTGTCCGGATTCGGCACCGCAGGTTTGCTCCTCCTTTGGGCCGAGGCGTACCGCGATATCCCACCAACCTTCGCCAAGCAAAAAACCATCCCCGCCTCCGTAGCTACGGGTGTTTTGTACTACCTGCTTATATGCATGCTCCCTCAATTATTCGGCATCATTGTCACTACGCTCTTGCCAGTGATTTCAGTTGCTTTTCTACGCCTAACCCATCGAATGAATTACGGATGCAACGCTGACGAACCTGATACGAACGCCCATTGCGGCAAATGGAACGACCGTGCAAAACATCCCATCGGTATCATCCGAGGGTCGGTGTCGATACGCTTTGCAGCTTTTATTGCAATCTACTGCCTAGCTCCAGGCTTTATGCGCAGCTACACATCCGCCCTTCCCTTCGCTACCACCGTCGGAGTTGGAGAAGCGATGTTTTCGGGCGTCGCCGTCGTACTCATGACGCTTGCAGTAGCCAGCATCGTACTATTTGGCGAAACGAAAATAGATTTGGCTTATAAGTTCGTAGTGCCGCTCATGGCGGCAGGCCTGCTCTTGCTGCCGTTCCTTTCACCGGGACAAGAAACCCTAGCTGCGGTAGTCATCATGTCGGGATACATCCTATTAGAAATCTATGTATGGGCAAACCTGGCAGATTCGGCAGCCAACGTCAGCGCGCCGACCGCACTTGTGTTCGGCCTGGGAAAATCCTGCATGAACGCTGGGCTTTTAGCAGGAACGTTCCTCGGCTTGAACTTTGGTTCCAGTTCGTCCATGTTGCTCGTTGGAGTGCTCGTCTTCATCGTATACCTGTTTATCGTTTTAGAGAATGCACTGTCCCCGGGCATTGGCGTGACACTATCCTTGGGCCAGCAGGACAAACTCAAGCAGGACGATCGCACGCCTAACTCAAGAAAAGTCACCATAGAAGAAGCGGCCAAGCTTAATCTTTCCGAAATGTTTAATGCCGTGCTCAGCGAACGATGTTCTCCGCCGTCGCAGCCCACTATGGACTGTCCAACCGTGAAACCGAGGTCTTGGAGCAACTTGCTCGTGGCCGCAGTCTACAGGCAATTGCAGACGACTTGCACGTTGCCTACAGCACCATCAAAACCCATACGGATCATATCTACGCAAAGACCAACGTTCACTCGCGCCAAGACCTGATATCCCTGCTCGAAGACTCCACGGAATAACATCTGTTCTTTGGTCTGCGTCCACCTGCGCAAAGAGACCGTCGCCCTTTCGCCAATGCCTCAGGCCAAATCAGCCTTTCCGTAGAATTCACTAGCAAAGGCGATTCGACTTTCAAAAAAACGGCTCTTTTACTGCGGAAATGACCCATTGTTCCAGATGAATCACCTTACCCAACCTGGCAAGCAAACCTTGCCTATTGCAAACATCAATTAAATCCCATTAGGCAAAACCACGGCTCTCATTAATGCGTGACGTCTCCAAAACGCGACTTCTCACCCGAACACGCATTCCCATGCTTTCGAAAGAACCCTAACCAACTGACTGAACCAATACGGCTGCGCAAGGTCTTCATACCTCACATTGAAGATCGTCACGCCTTCGCCTCCGATTTCGTTTCTTCTCCTGTCATCGTGCTCCACCTCGAACATTCCGTGATAATTCCTTCCGAGATACTCAATACCAACACCGAAACGAGGCCAAACAAGGTCAACAAGGCGCTGCCCCCTCGAAGTTTTCACTCGATAGTTCAGCAGTCCTCGAGGAAATCCCATACCACCATGGGAACGCGGACCGCATAGAAGCATAAATAAAGACGACTCCATCGGAGAATGAGAGCCCTCCTGGATGATTTCCAGCGCCCTCCGTGCCGAAGCAACGCCATCGAGTCGACCGCAGTTCGCGATATACTTTTCAATCTTTTCCTTGTTCGTCAGCGACTGATGCGTGTTTGCGAAGCCTTTTCGCATTTTCTCTTGAACGGACCCGCATTGTCCTTCGTTGCTTAAAAGATACGTCCCGCAGAGTTCAAATCCGACAAGCGCCAAAGCCACCTCGCCTTTTAGTAGATCTTCCCTGGGAGTCTTTTCGATGCTTGAAGCAAGCTCAAGAAAAAGAAGCTCGGGGCATACAACGGATACCTCTTCGGAAACCTTGATGACCGATCGAGGCGGCAAGTTGCTATGCGTTTTGCATATAAACCTTTCATTAGGCTTTCTCCTCGCATCCCTATCAACCAAAACATGGATAGGCCTCTTGAGAACGCCCATTTCTGAAAGTCTTTCCTCGCCCCGATTCATGCCAGCAATCGAAATCCTGTCGAGCTTCGAGGTTCGAGCATGCGCAAGTAAATCGCATGCCCTATGCCCGTATGCGCGATAGAATTCCAATGCCGATATGCCGCAAATGCAGATTCCCATAAGGCGATAGTAGCCAGGCATCGTTGCCGAATTCTTTCCTCCGTGCATCAAACATCCTTATCGCCATCTCGGCAGAATCGCGACCAAACCCTCTCCCGCGTCAATCGACCAGCACCCCCCCTATCGCCAGCACCGCAACGAACCCAGTCGGTCAAAATCAACGCCTTTGGAGAATCCTCAGCGTCCTGAACTCACTCCATGGTCAAAGAGAGCACATTGGGAGAAAACATGAAACCATTTGCCGGCCAATATAGACCGCTTACGGAAGCAACACCATTCTTCGCTTCCAACACTAACCAAGCAAAACAGAAAACACCTGGTGATAGCACTGATAAATAAACAGCGCAGAGACAATCATTCTCCGAATGCCACCAGTTTGACCACAAGGCGCCGCGAGCGCATTCTTTTGTCCCCAAATCCATCCTTCTTGGCCAACCTCCAAGCCAAGAACAAGCAGTAGGAGAAAGAGCGGGAGCAGCAGAAGGACACAGCGGGGAGGCGGGGCAGGAGCAGCAGAAGGGCACAGCAGGTAGGCAACGGGGGGTAGCGGGAGCAGCAAGGGGGAAAGCAGGAGCAGCGGGGGCAGAAGGGACAACAGCAGAGGAAGAGCAAGAGGCGGCAGCAGGAGAAGAGCAAGGGGAAGAAGGGAGCGCAGGCAGAACAAGACACGACTGCTGCCTGCGCATATCGCGAGATGGCGCAAGTCGAAACCTTGCGCCATCCTGATTCCTACATGACCTTCGTGCTTTCAACCTTCTCTACGAACTTCGAGACAATTTTGATGAACGGGTTGCGCAGCACTCGCCGAGAATGATGAACGGCACGGTGAAGAGCAGCAGCACGCCCAGATGCATCCGAAATCGCCGTTGTACACGCCGAACATCGCGGCGCGCATCGCATCGACCGCATGCGTGATGGGCAGATACGGGCTCAGATTCTGCACGAACGCGGGCAAAAGCTGCAAAGGATAGCTTCCGCCGCCGCCAGAAACTTGAATGACCAGCAAAAACACGCTCAGCGCCTTGCCGAAATTGGCGAAGGATACCACCAGGGCGTAGATGATGAAGGCGAACACCAGCCCGGACACCCAGAAACACAGCATGTAGAGGAACGGGTTGTTCGCCTGGACGTCCAGGAAGAACAAATTGCCCAATCCCATCAGCGTGCTCTGGAGAAGCGAAAGCAGCGCCACTACGCCGAAGCGACCGATGAACAGCTGCTGCGGCGTCGGGTTATCAAGTTCGCGCACCGTACGCTGTGACGGGTTGACCTTCAGCGTCACCATCATGAGCAAGGCGCCGATCCATAAGGCCAAGGTGGTATACAGAGGCGACATGGCCGACCCGAAATTATCCACCGGGTAGATGGCATGGCGGTCAAGTTCCACTGGAGCGGAAAGTGCCGAGGCAAGCACGCTCGGGTCGGACCCGATGACATCGCGCAAAGCCTGAGGATCGCCCGAGGAAAGCGCCGCATTGATATCCTGGCCTATCTGGGTCAGCTTCTCAGCGGAAGCCGAGAGGTCTCCTGCCGCATTCTCAAGCTTCTGCTTCGTCGCCAAGTTTTGGGACACAGAATCGGCCGCGCCCGACAGGTCGGATTCGGCAGAATCGAGCAACCCCGCAACCGACGAGCGAAGCACCCGCATCGGCGATTGTGGTTCCCAGCTCGGCCAACTTCGGCTTCAGGCTGGAATCGTAATCAGACTTCACGCCGCCGAGGCTTTCCTTCGCCTGCGCGGCAAGGGATTTAATCTCTTCTCGCTTTGCCTGCGTGTCCGCGCTTCCCGTCTCTACCGAATCCGCGGCGGAATACAGAGAGTCCCTGAGCTGCTCTTGCAGCGCGATCGAAGCGTTCAAGCGCGTAATGAGCGTATCAATAAGCGAGTGGTTCTCCTCGGGAAGGTTTCCCTTTAGCTGTTCGAGCCGGGACACAAGAGCCTTGTAATCCTGCACTTGCGCGTCAACGTTGCCACCCGCCGCTCGAAGCTGCGCGGCCGAATCGCCCGAAAGCGCCGCTGCGGAATCGAACGCCGCATCGACCGAATCAGACACGGCCCCATAGCTTGTCGCACTCTGATCAAGCGCCGTCGAAAGTGCCGAAACGGAATCGTCCATGGCAGACGTCACCGTACCGGCCGCCTGCTTTGCGCTGTCGACGGAAGCCGACACCTCATCTGCAGAAGCGCCCACCTGCGTCAGCAAAGACGAAGAATTGCCAATGAGCGACTGGGCCGATCCAAGAACCGAGGAATACGTGGTCAGACGCGAAGAGCCCTTGGCCATTCGTTCGCCCGCCTCTGAAACATGGGCACTCAGCTTGGCGATGGTTCCATCGAGGTCGGCCGTGTCGGCGTATTCCAGAAGGCTGGAGGAAATACCCAGAGCCGCTTCTGAAAGCGTTTTCGCAAAAAGCTGGTTCACTTGCGCCGATACCTGGTCGGCTCCCTGGTCGGTGACCTTCGGGGCAATAGCGTTCTTCTTCTCGTTGGAGTAATAGGTGATTTTGGCGTGCTCGACGTCGTCCGAATAAAACGTCATCATGTCCTGGCTGAAGCTTTTCGGAATGACCACGGCCGCGTAATAGCGCCCAGACCTGGCGCCGTCGATCGCGTCGTCTTCGTCGGTGATCACCCACTGAAGCTGGTCGTTCGCCCGCAATGCTGACACCACCTGGTCGCCGATGTTCACCTCGATCGGAACAAGGTCGCTTTTATACCCTTCGTCCACGTTGGCGACGGCCACCTTCAAATTCCCCGTGTTATCGAAAACACTCCAGCACGCAATCATGTTGAACCAGGAAAACAGAGACGGGATCAGCACCAGGCCGAGCGCGATGATGACCGTAACCACATTGCGGCCGATACGCTTCACATCGCCCGTGAAAAGACGCCATATATTCCTCATCGCCTGCCTCCTTTCTCCGATACGTGCGAAGACCATCCAGCCTCCTGCGCGTGGGCCGCCTCAGCGCGACACGTCTCCCCGACGCTATTGCGCTGGGAATACAGCGTGCGAACTTCTTCATCGCTCATGGATTCAAGCGAAGCCTGGCGTCTGATATTGTCCCTGATGAACTCGACGATAATCAGGGCGGCAATTATCACGACAAGCCAAATGAGCCACCCCGTCAGCATGACAACCTTCTCCGTCTCCGTCAGGGCGAAGATGACGGTCACCACCACGGGCACCAAGACGCCGACGACAATAGCTCCCATTTTGAACTTCGGATACATACGCATGAATCGCGCCGCTCGAGCCGCTATCAAAGAACGATATTCCGCCCTATCGGCAAGCACGCGAAGAAGTTCCGCCATCTTGAAGCGACGCTCGGGCAACTGCACGGGCTCGCCGTTGACGATGTCGCTCTCTTCGATCTGACGCGCGAACAGATGGTTGAGGTTGGTAAGGTACGGACGCGCCAGCGCGCCGATTGCCAAAAACACCACGAGGAACAGCAGCAAGATTCCCGCATCGTGCATCCAGGCGCCGTCGTAGAATCCGCTGATCGTCTCGCGCATGGCGCCAATGCCGTACGTGAACGGGAAGAGCGGATAGACCGCCTGGAAGAAACTCGGGGTCATCTCGATCGGATACAGGCCCGTCGCCCCGGGTATCTGCACGAACACGAGGATGACGCACAGGGCCTTGCCCACATGCTGAAGCGTGGTAGACAGCGTGTATTGAATACTCAAATACGCGAGCGAGCAAAGAACGGCCGTCAGAAAGAACGCCGGCGCATTTGTCGTCTGCACCCCTATGAACAAGCATCCCGCGCAGCACACGATCGCCTGCAAAGACACCATGATGGCAAGGAGAAGCCAGCGGCCGAAGAACCGTTGCGTGATGCTGAGGTTTCTAACGGACTCGTCGTCTACCTCGATGCGCATAATAACCATCAGCATGAACACGCCGATCCACAACGTGAGGTTGATGAACAAAGGCGCCATAGCTGAACCGTAGGCGTTCAACGGATAGAGCTCTTCGGTCTCAACCTGCGTGGGGGAAAGCATGAAGTCGGCTATTTTCTCGGAGTCTATGCCGTCCTCGCCCACAAGATCGCCGAGCGCGTCGGAGGTTCCGAGCGCGGCAAGGTCGGTCTTCATGGTGTCGAGGTCGCCTTGAAGGCCCGAGAGCAGTTCGTCGGTCTGGCGCAACGCATCGGCCGAAAGCCCAAGCGTCGTCTTCAAATCGTCGAGCACCGCGCTCGTCTGATCGATGAGCAGGACCTGATTGGACACCGTCGTACTCAAGCCGTTCGCGGCCGTCCCCATATCGCCCAGCCCAGAGCTTATAGCAGGAATCGTGGTCGTCGAAAGCGTAGAGCGATACCCGTCAACGGCTCCAAGCGTCTGCTGGACGGCCGTATCCACCGACCCGGAAGCGTCGGAAACCGACGTGGCCAGAGCCGACGTGTCGGAAGAAAGCGTGGCAAGACCGTCCAAGGTCTGCTGCGACTGCGCATTCTTCGTCTCGAGATCGGATATGACGTTGCCGATGGCCTGCTTGCCCTCCCCGTCGGGAAGGCTCTGCTGAAGCGTCCGCAGCACCCCTATGATCTGAGCATTTTCCTGCACGACCGCCTGGCCGCGCTCAAGAGCGGCGTCAACGCTGCCCGCGGCCGCCACGATGCCGTTCGCGGTCTGCCCTATTGCCGAGTTCGTCTGCGACGATGTTTGGGAAAGAAGCGTCGATCCGTGGTCGAGTACCGTGCCCATGCTCGTCGATAACGTGACGAGTCCGGTGTTCACCTCTCCCGTAATGGCCGACGCCTGGCCAAGACCGCTCGAAAGAAGCACCGCGGCGTTTTCGCGTCGGAAAGCGACTGCTTCGCAAGGTCGACTTTCCCGATGGCCTCGTCTGCCGACGTGGCCAAATTTGAAAGGGCCTCGCGCGCATCGGCCACGCCGGAGCTGCCCTGCTCGAGCTTGGAAACCGCGCTGCCCTTCGCCGTCTCGAGGTCGCCTTTCGATTCGGCCAGCTTCTCGTCGATCGTCGAAGCGACCGTGGCGCTTACCGTGGACACGAAGGCGTCGTTGACCGTTGTATCTAACGTCGTCGCTCCCGTATCGGTTATCTTGGGCGCAACGGGACCGAGCTTCTCGTTGACGTAATACTCAATCTGGGGACGCTGGAAATCGCCCGAAAGAATGGTTGTCATATCGGCACTGAAATCTTCGGGAATGACAATGGCGGCATAGGCCTCTCCCGATTCGACCTCCCGCATGGCTTCTTCGCGGTCGACGAAAGACCATCCCAGCTGGTCGTTGTTCTCCAGCTCGCCTATGATCTGCGCGCCAAGATCGAGGTGCCCGAGCGTCTCGTCTTCGACGCTTTTGTCCTCGTTTACCACGCATACGCGCATATTGCCCGTATTCTCGTACGGGTTCCAAAACCCTATGACGTTGAACCAGGTGTAGATCGAGGGAAGAACAATAAGGAATACCACGACAAGCCACGCCGGCGGCACCTTCGCGATGCGTTTCACATCGCGCCAGAACACGCGCAAAACGTTACCCACTCGCATCTCCTTTGCAAAGATAATCAACGTTTGTACAGCAAAGCGATTCTATATCATTTGAAAAAGAGAAAAGCCCGCAAAGGAACTGTTACACAATCGTCATTCCCGTTTCGCATCCATGCAGCACGGAATGTCTCATGTCAGATTTCGCGTTGGCGATGATCCGGCACCAATCCAGCATCACGCCGTCAAAGCGCCCGGCGCCGCTTTGAACGCCAACTCAATCTCGAGCACGTCGCCTTCGATCCGCGCCGATGCCGAGCCTCCCATGCGCGAGCACAGCTGCGCGACAATCGCCAGGCCGAGACCCGACCCACCGCCGCCGCGCGCCGTGTCCGCCCGGTAAAACCGGTCGAAAAGCCGCGCCGGGTCGATCGAAGACGAATCGGACACGTTGTTTTTCACGACGAAAACGCCGCTTCGCTGCACGATGCACGGCGTATCCGTCCCATAGCGAACAGCATTCGTCAGCACGTTGGAAAACACGCGCGCCAACGCCTCGGCGTTGGCCTCGATAAGCACCTCTTCGTCTTCGATACGCAATTCGGGCGCCCACCCCCGCTCGAGAAACTGCGGATACATACCCGCCAAAACGTCGGCCAGAACGTCGCACGCCCGCACGTTCGAAAGAGCCAGGGGCGCGCTTTCGTCGAGCGCCTTTGAATACTCGAACAACGTATCGGTGAGCTTTCTCATGGCCGCTAGGCGCGATGCGGCCTCGGACAGGCAGCGGCAACGCTCCGTTTCGCTTTCCGCGCGGTCGTGCAGCTGCAAATACCCCTGGGCCCCCGCAAGAGGCGTGCGGATATCGTGGGAAAGCGAGGCGAGGTCCTGACGAAATGCCGCACGGTGGGCCTCCTGGGCAATGTGCGCGTCGCGCTGCGCGTCGAGCTCTTCGTTTATCGCCCGCGCAATGCCGGCGATGCCCCGCGTGGAAAAGTCCACCGAAACGCGCTCGTTGCTGCCGCGTTCACGTTTCTCCAAGAAGCTCGCCATAGAGCGCAGCTCGCGCTCGTAGCTCACGGCGACGAAAGTAAGCACGAACGACGCCAGCACGGCGGCAAGCGCAACACCCCAAGCAACCATGAAAGCCCTTCCTTCTAGCAAACCTCATTGATAAGACCCGACCAAGACCGCTTCATGGAAAACGGCGCGAACAGCTCTTTTCCCGCCGTTCGCGCCCTATAAGTCCATGCTGTGCTTCTATCAGGCAAAACTCCGTTTTCTTGCCACTGCGACGCAAAGCGCCGTCGCAACCGCAATGGTGCCGACCGATTGCACGTAGGAAAACGGATCGCATATGGCGCCCGAACCCAGCATGCTCAAATCCGCCGCAAGGTACCCGTCAAGGCAGTCGCGAAGCGCCGGCGCAAGGCCGGGTACATTGGCAAGCAGCAGCTGCAGGAGGCTCTCTACGGCGCCGCCGCCAAGAAGCAGCGCCGTCAGGAGGCCTATCGCCTCGTTCCTGACAAGCAGCACCACCGAAACGGTCAGGATGGAATAGGCGGACACGCACAGCACCACCTGGATGAACCATTGCAGGAAATCAGCCAGCGAGGGAAGGGCGGGCGCGCATCCCGCCAAGCGGGTTCCGAGCTCCGTCACCGCAGCGCCCACCAGCGTCGAAGCCAGCGCGCATAGCACGCACCACGCCGCCAACGACAACGCCAGCGTCGCACGGCCCCCTTTCGCCTGGATGAGGTTTTTCACGTACCCGCGCTTGAAGAGATCTGCCGTGAGCGAGCCCATAAGCACCGCGTTGACCATGGCCAGAAACGATCCCGCCACAAAAGACGAACCCCATACCATAAGCGAAGGCACGCCGTCGTAAACCCCCACGACAACGCCCAATTCAGCAAACCAAGGCACATTGAAATGCATCCAAATGGCAATGGCTTCGACGGAACAGCACAACACGAAGACAAGCACGAACGCGAGCATCATGCGGGAACCGCGAAGATAGTACGCCAAGGCCTTCATCATGCTAAGCACGGCGACCACCTCCTCGCAGCGCGCTTGCGCCTGAGCAAGGCCCCGTTCGCCTTCTGCGATTCGGCGCTGCCCTCTTCGCCCATGAGTCCGATGAAAAGCTCTTCGATATCGCGATGGGAAACAGAGAGCTCGCTTATCACAACGCCCGCGCCCGCAAGCGCTCTTCCCGCTTCTTCCAACGTGATATTCTGCGCGCGAATGGCGTCGTCTTCAAGCATCACAAAATGTCCTTCGGGAAATGCATCCTGCAGCACGGAAAGCGCGAACTGAGGCGCCGCACAGCGAATCAGAACATGGTCGGCGCACGCCTGCTCCACCTCTTCGGCGGAAAGCTCTTTCACCAGGCGGCCTTCGCGCACCACGCCATAGCGCGTCACCATGCGTTCGAGCTGGTCGAGCACATGCGAGCTCACGAAAACCGTCACGCCCCTATCGTGCGAAAGCGACACAATCAGGTCGCGCACCGAGCGCACGCCTTGCGGATCGAGTCCGTTGAACGGCTCGTCGAGCAGAAGCAGGTCGGGAGAGCCCACCAAAGCGAGCGCCAAGCCCAGCCTCTGTTTCATGCCGAGCGAATACGACTTCACACGCTTATGGGCCGCATCGGCAAGACCCACCTCCTGAAGCGTTTCCGCCGCTACGCGCTCCGCATCCACCACGCCGAGAGACATCGCGCGACAGGCGACGTTTTCCAGCCCGGTAAGAGAACGCAACACGCCCGGCTCCTCGATAAGCGCGCCCATTCGTCTGCTTGTACAGCCCGGCTTCTGATGCTCTCCGAGCAAGGCGATTTCGCCCGACGTAGGCAGCACAAGACCGGTCAGCATCTTCATGACCGTAGACTTCCCGGCGCCGTTGCGGCCCACGAATCCGTATATCTCCCCGCGCTTCACCGTCAGGTCAAGCGCATCGACTGCAAGTTTTTCGCCGAAGGCCTTCGTCAGGCCGACGGTCTCGATCGCGTTCATGCGAGTCTCCTTTCCTCGACATTTCGACGCTTTCGAGAATACCGAGCGAGTTTTGAGAAACCTTCCGCCAAAGATCGAGAAAGATATAAGAAAAGACCGAAGTGATCAATCGCCCTCAGAAAGCTTGAACCCTATGCCCCAGACGGTCTCTATATAGCCCTCCGTACCCGTCCCCTTCAACTTGGCACGGATGTTGGAAACGTGCGTGTTGATGGTCTTTTCGTCCGAGAGCGCTTCTTCGTTGCGCGCTATCTCGAACAGCTCGCGCTTCGTGTAGACCTTCTTCGGGTGGCGAACGAGCGCGCACACGATGTCGAACTCAGTGCGCGTCAGGCGCACGGGAGCGCCCGCCGCGGTAAACTCGCGCGACTCCCCGTCTACGACCCACTTTCTAAACGACATCGAGCGATCGGTTGAGGTCGGCTGCCGAAACGCCGCAGAACGACGCAGCAACGCCTCGATGCGCGCCAGCAATTCGTCCAAATCGAAAGGCTTGACCACATAGTCGTCCGCCCCCATACGCAAAAGGGCTACACGGTCGGATGCCTCCCCTTTCGCCGAGGCGACGAGGATAGGAACGCCGCAGCGCTCGCGAATGCGGGCGATCAACTCTTCCCCCGATAGTCCCGGAAGCATCAAATCGCACAAGACGATGTCGAACGAACTCCCGCTTTCGAAAAGCATACGTGCTTCGGTGCCCGAATACGCGCATGTGCACACGTAGCCGTCCTGGGCAAGCGCCGAGGAAACCACATCGCTGATAGAAAGATCGTCTTCAACGACAAGAACGCGCGCGCCCGCGAACGGGCCGCGCGCCGCCTTTGCCGGTTTGTCGTTTTCTTCCCTTCCGTCATTCATAGACGCACGCCCTTCCGACGCAAGACGGCCGAGTGGCCTTCATGCCCATTAATCCAGAATGTCCTCGGTAAACCCGACGCGATAGTTGGAGAATACGACCTCGCCCGCATCCTGCGTGGCATCGAGGTTGACATCGGCGGCAATGCTGAAATCGCTATCGCCATCCGCATCATGGAAGATCTGGCGTACATGCCAGACGTGGTTCGCACGCTCGTCAGCTTCGTCGATGACGAGGTACGCGCTCGAACGCGCATCGGCGTCCAGGAGAATCTCTTCATGCGCCTCATAAAACGCATCGAGCGCTTCTTGCCACTTTCGTACGCCGAAGCCCCACTCCATATCCACATCCGCCAGCTCTTCTACCTTGTCCGCAGCGGCAAGGCGCACACGGCGGAACAGCGCGTTGCGCACGAGCACCGTGAGGCCGCGACGGTCGCGCACCACGGCATCCGCTTCGGTCGGCGGCGCAGCATCTTCCACCGCACCTGCAGCCTCCCATTCGTCGACCAAGCTGGAGTCGACCGAGCGAACCACCAGGCCAAGCCATGAAATGATGTCTTTCAGCCGATCGTCGCGCTTGTCGAAAGGAACGGTGCGGTCGAGCACACGATACGCATCGGATAGATAGCGCAAGAACGTGCCTTCGCTGCGTGCGATGCCGTAACGAGCCACATACTCCTTGAAGTCTGAAGCCGTCTCCAGCATGTCGCGCAGCACGGATTTCGGCGCAAGCTGATAGTCGCGCGCCCACGGCACCGCCTCGCAGTACTGGACGAATGCCGCATCGAGCATCTCTTCCAGCGGCTTGGGATACGTAACGTCGCCGATGCGGTCGAGACGCTCTTCGTAGTCCACACCGTCGGCCTTCATCTCCGCCATGGCCTTCTCGCGTGCTTTGCGCTCTTGCGCACGCAGCACCTGACGCGGGTCTTCCAACGTGGCTTCCACCATGGAAATCAAGTCCATGGTATACGTTTCGCTCTCGGGATTAAGCAGCTCGAGCGCCGCAAGCAAAAACGGGGAAAGCGGCTGGTCGAGTGCGAAATCATCCGGCAGATCCATCGTGGCGCGATATTCCACGGAGCCGTCTTCACACTCGACTTTCTCCACCACGTCGGCATCGATAAGCGTCATGAACACTTCATCGGCCCGTTCGTACAGCTTCACCTTTTCCTCAGGCGTCTGCGCCGAATCGTCGATGAGCTTGCGCACGCGCGCCCAGGCGTCTCCCCCTTGCGAAACCACGGCGAGCACCATGGAATGCGTGATGCGCATGCGCGGCTTCAACGTCTCGGGCGCCGCGTCGATAAGCTTGGCAAACGTGTCTTCATTCCAATTCACAAAACCCTCAGGCGGCTTTTTCTTCTTGATTTTGCGCTCTTTCTTCGGATCGCCGCCAGCTTTTTGCAGGGCCTTGGCGTTTTCGATCTCGTGCTCAGGCGCTTCGGCTATGACCATGCCTTCGGTATCGAACCCCGAGCGGCCGGCACGACCGGCTATCTGATGAAACTCGCGGGCGCGCAAACGGCGCATCTTGAAGCCGTCGAATTTCGTAAGAGCCGTCAGGATGACCGTATGGATGGGCACGTTGATACCCACACCCAGTGTATCGGTACCACAGATGACCGGAAGCAGCCCCTGCTGCGCAAGCTTCTCCATCAGAAGGCGATAACGCGGCAGCATGCCCGCATGATGCACGCCCACGCCGCACCCCAAAAGACGCTGAAGCGTCTTGCCAAACGCCGTGGTGAAGCGCGTTCCCTTGATGGCATTCTTGATGGCCTCGCGCTGCTCTTTCGTTGCAACGCCGTAGCTCGCCAAGGACTGCGCGGTATCGAGCGCGGCGTCTTGCGAAAAATGCACGATGTAAAGCGGCGTTTCGGCAGCGCGTATAGCAAGCTCAACCGTACCTTCGATCGGCGTTTTCACGTATTCGTAAGAAAGCGGCACCGGGCGCGGAGCATCAGCGATGATATCGACATCCGCATCCGTATGGGCCTTGAGGGATTCGGCAATAACGGAGACGTCGCCAAGCGTCGCACTCATCAGCAAGAACTGCGTATGCGGAAGCGTCAGCAAAGGAACCTGCCACGCCCAGCCGCGCTGAGGGTCTCCGTAGAAGTGAAACTCGTCCATAGCCACGCAGCCGATATCGGCGCGTTCCCCCTCGCGCAACGCCTGGTTCGCGAGAATCTCGGCCGTGCAGCATACGACCGGAGCGTACGGATTGATGGACACATCGCCCGTAATCATGCCGACGTTTTCCCTGCCCAGCACATCGACAAGATAGAAGAACTTCTCGCTGACAAGAGCCTTGATAGGCGCGGTGTAATACGACACCTTGCCGGTGCACAGCGCCATGAAATGCAGACCTAGCGCCACCAGCGATTTACCCGATCCGGTGGGCGTCCCCAAAATGACATGATCGCCCACCATGAGGCTCATCAGAGCTTCTTCCTGATGAGGCCACGGCTCTATGCCGCGGTCGGCAACCCAGCCAAGAAACAGCTCGAACGCTTCATCCGCCGTAGGAAGAGGCTCCTCCGACGCTACGCACTCTTCGGATTCGCAATCCGATGCATCGAAGCCCTCGGAGCCTTCGTCAGAGCCCCAGCTCCAATAGCGGTCATACACCGCATCCGGAACAAGTGCGCCAAGCGATCCGAAACGCATCGCGTCGTTTTCCGCCGCCTCGTTTTCCCCGAGCGCCCCGTCAGCGTCCTTCGAGCGCTCGAAGCCGATTCGCCCATCTGCAGCAACTTGATCCATGCAGGCTCTCCCATCTATCATTCGTCAATGTCTTTGGATTCGCCTTCAATATATCCCAATCGTTTCGAAATACGTCCCCGATGTCAAAAGAGGACTCGGTTCTCAAGCTTGGGAGGCGCGAACCCAAGCCCGCCCGAAGTGGTAAGCGCAATTCTCGTGCGGAATCGCATTCACCGCTTTATAATGCAACACTTTCTGTCATTGTACCAACGAAGAGATCAAGCTTAATCCGCCGGCATGACGCCGGCGTAGCAATTCGCATCGCCCGCTAAGGAGAAACCGTGTTCACCGACCCTTCGCAACCCCGCCTTTCAACGAATAACCCCGACGAAGACCCGCAGAAGCAAACCGAACTCGATCGGGAAGAAGACCCCGTCTTCGCGCAGGAGCAGGAGCATCTGAGCCGAACCTACGAAACACTCGTTAAAATGGCCGCCTCCTTCGCAGCGAAAATCAAAAAGCTCGATGCCGAAGTGGCCGCCGACAAGGAAATGCTCGCAGACGAGCTCACGGGCAACTTCGCCAGCATGGGCGAGGCCTTCGAGACTTACGCGGAATACGCCACCGCCAACAAAAACATCGACCTGTACAACGCCACACAGGAGCTCAACCTCCAGAACCTCGAGAAAACACGCCTGCTGCTCGAGCAGCCGTACTTCGCAAAAGTCTCTCTGCAGTACAAACCGGGAGACGCCCCGAAAGATCTCTACATAGGCAACGCCGGCATGTCTGACGAGAACTATAAGCGCCTAGTGGTGGACTGGCGTTCTCCCGTGGCTGAAACCTATTACAACCAGGAAAACGGTCCCACTTCCTATGTCGCAAACGGCCGCACCATCAAAGTCGACCTCAAGCTGCGTCGCCAGTTCGACATCGCAAAGGACACCCTGAACGCATACTTCGACACCACAGTAGCCATCCAGGACGCCATGCTTCTCGCGTCGCTTTCCCAGGAGCGCACATCCCAGATGAAGGCCATCACGGCCACCATTCAAAAAGAGCAAAACCAGGTCATCCGCCACGAAGACGTCCCCGTGCTGCTTGTCAACGGCATCGCCGGAAGCGGCAAAACATCGGTCCTTATGCAGCGCATCGCCTATCTGTTCTATCAGCAGCGTGAAAGCCTCAGGCCCGAAGACGTCTTTCTGATCACACCGAACCCGGTTTTCAGCCGCTATATCGAAAACGTCCTTCCCGACCTAGGAGAAAGCAATCCCGAAACCATGACCTTCAACGAGTTCATGGCAACCATCATGCCCGCCGACCGAAGCCGCGGGCGAGCCGACATCTCCCTGGAATCGCTGCAGCGCATCGACGATGCCGTCGCCGGACTCGTCTTCGACCCCAACGATTTCAAAGACATCGTCTGCGAAGGAACCCAGCTGCTCTCTGCTGGGCAAATCCGCCAAGTGGCCGATAAGTTCAAGCGCATACCAGCAGGCCCCCATCTGGTCACGCTCATGCGCGAAGAGCTGCATAAGCGACTGTCCAGCAGGCTCAAGCAGATGGCGGCAACCGAGCGCGCGCAAAACGAGATGCTCCAGCTGTCCATCCAGGAGCAGGTGCGTATCTTCCACGAAACCATTGAGCCCCAAAACGAAAACGAGACGCGAGAGCTTGCGCTCACCTACCTCAACGACCGCTATGCGCGCGCCTTCGACATCGTCGAGCGCGACGAATGGCTTCGCATCGACCGTATAGGCATGCGCCTTCTCGGAAAAGAAGGGCTGCTTCCCGTGGAGTGGGCCTACCTTAAAATGGCATGTACGGGTCTGAGCAATCCGAACGCGAAGTACGTCCTGGTCGACGAAGAGCAGGATTACACCACCGCTCAGCTCGTCGTTCTTCGACGTTATTTCCGCCGAGCGCATTTCTTGCTTTTGGGCGATGAGAATCAGGCGATCGGCAACAACACGTCGACGTTCGAAGAAATTCGCGCCGTGTTCGAGGCAAGCGGCGAAAGCGTGCAGGAATGCCGTCTCATGACAAGCTATCGCTCGTCCCCCCAGATCACCGATCTGTTCTCGGGTCTCATGCCCCACGACGACCGTATGCGCGTCTCCTCCATCCAGCGCGACGACATAGCTCCCGATCTGCTGGAGTGCCCCGACCGAGAAACGTATGAATCCGAGCTCGCACGCGTCGTCTCGCAGGCGCGCGAGGATATCGAGCGCGAAGGCCGCGGACTTGCAGCCGTCATCGCAAACGACCGAGCAGGGGCCCGCCGCATTGCCTCTTTGCTCGGAGACGAAGCGATCGCCCTCATCGACGACAACGCCACGCTACCCGCAAGCGGAATCATGATTATGACGCTCGAATTCGCCAAAGGCCTCGAATTTGACCACGTCATCATCCCCGATGCCCGCGAGGAGGTGTTCGGAGACAACCGCATCGACCGCAATCGCCTGTACACCAGCATCTCCCGCGCCACGAACCGCATCACCTTGCTGGCGCCGGGATCTATCACCCCGCTTCTGAAGAAGTAAACCGCCGCCCGCCGCGCGATTCGCCCTCGCTCTTTCTTCTTTTTGTTTCCATTCTGGAAAAATGCTATGAGGAACCTTGGCCGAGTCGCGCGGCGCCGCACGGAGCCTTATACTGGTTTTTTTAACCGTTACCCAATGACGAAAGGTGCACAATGGGCGGATTCTTCGGAGCTGCATCCCACGACGATGTGGTTCTTGATGTGTTCTTCGGCGTCGATTACCACTCCCATCTGGGAACACGCCGTGCAGGCATGATTTTCTTCGACACCGAAACCGGATTCCAGCGCGAAATCCATTCGATTGAAAACACGCCGTTTCGAACGAAATTCGAAGACGACCTGCAAAGCTTCCACGGATGCAGCGGCATCGGCTGCATCAGCGACACCGATCCGCAACCGCTTTTGGTGCGCTCGCACCTCGGCACTTTCGGTATTACGACGGTAGGCATCATCAACAACGCGGAACAGCTCATCGAAGAATGCTTCTCCGCCGGCGGAAAGCAGTTCATGGCCATGAGTTCGGGCAAAGTGAACAACACCGAGCTCGTTGCCGCCCTCATCAACCAGAAGGATAGCTTCGTCGAAGGTATTAAGTTCGCCCAGGAGGTCATCGACGGATCGCTCACCCTGCTCATCATGACCGACGAAGGCGACATCATCGCAGCGCGCGATAAGGTCGGCCGTCTCCCCGTCTTGATCGGCAAGAACGAAAAAGGCCACTGCATTTCCTTCGAGTCCTTCCCGTATCATAAGCTCGATTACGATGACGAATACGAGCTCGGTCCCGGCGAAATCGTGCGCGTGAACGCCGAGTCCTACGAGACTATCTCCCCCGCGGGCAACGACATGAAAATCTGCGCCTTCCTGTGGACCTACTACGGCTATCCCAATTCGAATTACGAAGGGCAGAATGTCGAAGTGGTCCGCTACCGCAACGGCGCCATCATGGCACGCGACGAAGCCAAGGCGGGAACGCTTCCCGACGTCGACTACGTTGCCGGCGTGCCTGATTCGGGCGTGCCCCACGGCATAGGCTATGCAACCGAGAGCAAGACGCCTTTCGCGCGCCCCTTCATCAAGTACACTCCCACCTGGGCACGCTCCTTCATGCCCTCCAACCAGGAGGTACGCAACCGCGTTGCCAAGATGAAGCAGGTTCCCGTGCCCGAGTTGATTGCCGACAAGAAGCTTCTGCTCGTGGACGACTCCATCGTCCGCGGCACGCAGCTGCGCGAAACGGTCGATTTCCTCTACGGCGCCGGCGCCAAAGAAGTGCACATGCGCTCCGCCTGCCCGCCCATTATGTTCAGCTGCAAATATTTGAGCTTCTCGAGCAGCAAATCCGAAATGGACCTGATCTCTCGCCGTGTCATCCAAGAGCTCGAGGGCGACGAAGGCCAGAAGCATCTCGAGGAATACGCCGACTCCTCCACCGAACGCGGCAAGTGCATGCTGCGCACGATCTGCGAGAAACTCGGCTTCGACTCCCTGGGATACCAATCCCTCGACGGCATGCTCGAAGGCATCGGCATCGACCCATCCAAAATCTGCACCTACTGCT
>JBKTHK010000031.1:0-20332 GCA_047240885.1 Slackia sp.
CATCTGGTCGATGAACGCACCCGTGACGCCGGCGCAGGTGCCGTTCATGAGCTGCTCTATGACGTTGTCGTAGTAGATGATTTTGGCGTCTTCGCCGCCGAGCTCGATTACCACGTCGGTCTGCGGAACGAAAGTTTCCACAGCGGTTTTGGACGCGATAACCTCCTGAACGAATTCTATGCCGAGCCACTGGGCCAGAAGCAAGCCGCCTGAACCCGTGATGGCGATGGTCATAGGCGTATCGGGATACTGCTCGGCAGCCTCCCCCACCACCTCGATGATGGTCGCGCGAATGTCTGCATGATGACGCTTGTAGCACGAATGCTGGATGGTGTTCTCGTCATCGAGAACCGCCACCTTAACCGTGGTCGATCCCACGTCGATGCCGCTATGAAGCGGCGCATGATGCGCGGAAACGCCGCCCGTTTGGTCGGAAGCCTCTTCGGATGCAAGACGACGGGAAACAGCTTCCTGATTGTTTGCAGTCATGGTCTTGTCAGCCATGAGATTCTCCTTAGCAATCATGTATCTTCGTCTCAGAGCCCTACATAGTGATGGACTCGCCTGGTTTTATGAAAAGGAGCTTCATGGCAATAAGCGCCATTTCCTCCGAGCTTTCTTTCATGCCTGTTTCAACCCAATGGCCTATAAATCCAAGATAGGCCCCGGCGTAATATGCAATGTAGTAGTTCACGAACGGCGTGGGATTTTCCCGATACTGCTCGTGCAAAAGCGACATGATGAACTGACCGCATACGGCCTCGCGCAAACGCGGCCCGAAGCGTACGTCGCCGCCCGGCCCAAGCACCGCATGCAGAAAATCCCCTTCTTCACGAAGGTAGTCAAACAGCTCCACCAGAACGGGGAGAGGCTTCTTCATAACGAGATACCCCACGAGATCTTTGATGGATAGAGCACTCATTTTCTCCCGAAACACGGCAAGGCCCTGAAGGACCTCGTTTTCGAACGTCTGGAGCAGATCGTCTTTATCTTCGAAATGATTATAAAACGTGCCTCGATTGAGGCCGGCGCGCTGGCACAGGTCGTTTACCGTGAACCCGTCGAAACCGCGCTCCTCCATAAGGGAGATAAGAGCTTCTCGCAATGCCGCCTTCGTGCGAACAATACGAGGGTCGCACGTGCGCGACGACGCGGTCGGCTTCACTATGCTCGCCACCCCGAAAGCCTCTCCCGCAGAAGACGTAAGCTTCTTTGCGGCCACAGCCATGCATGTCTCCTTCCGGCATGAACAACTACATACTTTTAGACAGTCTGTTCAATTACGGATTGTAGCCTTGCATACGCCCTTAATCAACATGGTGTCCAAAAATGGAAAGGTAACAACCAAATGCACAAAAGGGGCCATGATGAGCTCCGCTCACGAGGACGTCCTTGCCCCTGCCCACACGGGAAAACGCACCTGCGCAACACGTAAATAGAGCCGCACAAAAGAAAAGACCGCAGCCGATGGCCACGGTCTTTTCGTGCAGCGAACGCTATCGCTTTAGCATAAGGTTCGCTAATGGCTCATGTGCTTAGCGCTGCTCATTGCGGCGACGAAGCGCATAGGCGCCCGCACCCAGAGCTGCAACGCCTGCTGCTGCAGCGGCTCCGACGAGCATCATGCTGTTGTCGGAAGTCTGGGGAAGCGTAGTGAGCTCGGCCTTGCCTGCCTTGGCAGATTCGGTCTCGGAACCCTCGGTCTTGCCATTTTCGCCCTGTGCCTGATTCTCATCAGCGCCCGGGGTCTCGGCCGTCACCTTCTGCCACACGCCATGAAGCGTGATGTCAGCGGTCACAGGAGTATCGAAGTCGTACAGCTCCATGGTCTCCTTATCAAGGGTCCAACCGAGGAACTTGTAGCCTGCGAGCTCAGGATCGCCGGGGCGAGCGACAGCCTTGCCATCCTCAACCTCGATAACGGCGTCTTCAGTGGCCTCGATGCCGTCGCTGAAGGTCACCTTGTGAGTGACGGTCTCGGGATCAACGGCCTTCCAGTGCGCAACCAGGCTCTGGTCGGTGCTGGGTGCACGGGTCACGTTGAAGTCGATGATGCCTTCGGAACCCATGAAGCTCCAGCCTTCGAAGACGTAGCCGTCACGCGGAGCCGGCGTGATGACGTTCCAGTTGTACACGCCTGCCTCGATCTGAGACATGGTGTAGGTAACGTCGCCCAGAACAGTGGTCTGGTCTTCGTCATAGAACGTGAAGGTCACATTCTGCTCAACGGGATCGCCGATCTTCTCCCATTTGGCAACAAAGGTGGCATTGTGCTGCGGGCCGGCAACGGTGGAAGGATCGACCACGTAGTCGGTACCCTCATAGCACCAGCCGAGGAACTTGTAGCCTTCCTTGGCAGGCTTGACGACATCCCAATCAAAGACGCCGTTGAGAACCTGATCATAGGTATAGGTCACAGAACCGAGAACAGTCCAGTCCTCTTCGACGAAGGTGTAGGTCACGTCCTCCTGAACGGGGGTCTCGACCTTGTTCCACTTCGCGACGAAGGTGGTGTCATTCTGAGGCGCTGCTACGACAGAGGGGTCGACCGTGTAGTCGGTGCCCTCGACGCACCAGCCCACGAACTCGTAGCCGGGCTTGTCAGCAGGAGTGACAACGTTCCAGTTGTACACGCCGGCAAGGACCTGCTCGTAGGTGTAGGTCACGTCGCCCAGAACCGTTCCGTCCTCATCGACGAAGGTGTAGGTCACGTCCTCCTGAACGGGGGTCTCGACCTTGTTCCACTTCGCGACGAAGGTGGTGTCATTCTGAGGCGCTGCTACGACAGAGGGGTCGACCGTGTAGTCGGTGCCCTCGACGCACCAGCCCACGAACTCGTAGCCGGGCTTGTCAGCAGGAGTGACAACGTTCCAGTTGTACACGCCGGCAAGGACCTGCTCGTAGGTGTAGGTCACGTCGCCCAGAACCGTTCCGTCCTCATCGACGAAGGTGTAGGTCACGTCCTCCTGAACGGGGGTCTCGACCTTGTTCCACTTCGCGACGAAGGTGGTGTCATTCTGAGGCGCTGCTACGACAGAGGGGTCGACCGTGTAGTCGGTGCCCTCGACGCACCAGCCCACGAACTCGTAGCCGGGCTTGTCAGCAGGAGTGACAACGTTCCAGTTGTACACGCCGGCAAGGACCTGCTCGTAGGTGTAGGTCACGTCGCCCAGAACCGTTCCGTCCTCATCGACGAAGGTGTAGGTCACGTCCTCCTGAACGGGGGTCTCGACCTTGTTCCACTTCGCGACGAAGGTGGTGTCATTCTGAGGCGCTGCTACGACAGAGGGGTCGACCGTGTAGTCGGTGCCCTCGACGCACCAGCCCACGAACTCGTAGCCGGCCTTCTCGGGAGCCACGACACCCCAGTTGTACACGCCGGCAATGATCTGCTCGTAGGTGTAGGTGACGCTACCGAGAACTGTACCGTCAACATCCTCGAACGTGTAGGTCACGTCCTCCTGAACGGGGGTCTCGACCTTGTTCCACTGGGCGTAGAGGTTCACGTGCTTGTCGAGCTTGGTTCCGTCGACGTACGGGTCGGTGCCGGCGCTGTCGTAGGTCCAGCCTGCGAACTCGTAGCCATCGCGGGTCGGGTTCTCGGGGAACACGACCGTGCCGTCGGCCTGCGTGGCGATGTCCACGAAGGTCAGCCACCGCTGAAGGAACCACCGTTGGCGTCGAACAGGACCGTGTTGACTTCGGCAGCCTCCTTAGTCCACTGGGCGTAGAGGTTCACGTGCTTGTCGAGCTTGGTTCCGTCGACGTACGGGTCGGTGCCGGCGCTGTCGTAGGTCCAGCCTGCGAACTCGTAGCCATCGCGTGGTCGGGTTCTCGGGGAACACGACCGTGCCGTCGGCCTGCGTGGCGATGTCCACGAAGGTCACGCCACCGCTGAAGGAACCACCGTTGGCGTCGAACAGGACCGTGTTGACCTTAACATCAGCCCTCTTTCGTAGCGCTGCTGCCCTGCGCTATCTCCGTCGACCGCAAACGCGGCAGGCGCCACGGACCGGCAGCCATGCAAGCACAGGCCTGTGCGATAGCCGCTCTTGGTCTTGTATATTTCATAAACATTCTCCTTTGGTGCGGCATGAGCGCGGTCGCTTCTCATTGCGCCATCAACTATATGCAGCAGGCGGTTCTAGTCGATTTGCGCAATATATACGCTAAAAGATACCCCCTGCATATCGAAGTCAATGTCAATCTTCCCTTTACCGAACTTATCCACGGGTAAAAACTCCTGATTATCCCGACGTTTTTCCATGCATTCCAACCCAATCCAACCCATGTTGCGCAACATTTCTTGCCGAATTCCAAGCAAAATCACGCCTCTTTTTTTCGCAACACCCCTAACTTCCCCATAGACGCAAAAGGGCCGCTTCGAAAGCGGCCCTTTGCGTCTATGGATATATAAAATTATTTCTCCACGATCGGAATCTCATCCTCCATGCGTTCATCCAGGTTTTTATCCCATACATAGTGCTTGGTTTCGCGAGCAATCATGCCGGAAAGCAACAGCACCATCAAAATGTTGGGAATGGCCATGAACGCATTTGCAATGTCAGACGTCGTCCAGACAATATCCGCCACGCCGACCGCACCTAAAAACGCAGCAAGCACGTACACGATCTGATACGGACGAATGGCACGGCGGCCGAACAAGTACGTCACACAACGGTTTCCGTAATAGCTCCAACCCAGGATGGTGGAATACGAAAACAAAATCATACCGATCACCAAAACGGGCGTCCCCACGTAAGGAATGGAGGCGAATGCGGCACTCGTCAGGTCGGCACCCGCCATAATTTTCCCTTCGGCAATGCCGTTCACAAGCTCGGGGTGAGCGAGCATCGTCGAGACAAGAACGATACCCGTCAGCGCGCAGATGACAACTGTATCCCAGAATGTGCCCGTCATGGAAACCAGGGCCTGGCGCGCAGGGTTGCGCGTTGCAGCTGCCGAAGCAACAATGGGAGCAGAACCCAGACCTGATTCGTTTGAGAACAAGCCTCGTGCACAGCCGAACTGAATGGCCGCCATAATGCCGCTGCCCAGCAGGCCGCCGAATGCCGCTTGCGGGTTGAATGCAGACTCCACGATGAGGCAAATGGCCGGCCATACAAATTCTATGTACATGCCAATGATGACCACGCAACCCCATGCGTACGCGATGGCCATGAATGGGACGAGCTTTTCGCACACGCTCGAAATAACGCGCACACCGCCGAAAATGACAACGGCAACCATGATGACGATAGCAAGACCAATCGCCCACGTGGGAATGCCTGGGAAATTCGACACGATAACACCCGTCATGGAGCTCGATTGTACCGCCGAGCCAATGCCCATGGAGGCGACCGTCGTCAACACAGCGAAAGCCGTTGCGCCAAGCACGGCCCACCAGGGCGTTCTTCCGTTCTTCTCAAATGCCCTGCGCCATGCATACATGGCGCCGCCGAGCATATCGCCCTTCTTGTCTTTCACGCGATACTTAACCGCCGCATACACCTCGGAATATTTCGTGGCAATGCCGAAGACGCCCGTAAGCCACATCCACAATACGGCACCCGGACCGCCCGCCATGATAGCCGTCGCCACGCCAACGATATTGCCTGTTCCGATTGTCGCCGAAAGCGCTGTGGTCAAAGCGCCGAACTGGCTGATGTCACCTTCGGCGTCAGGGTCTTTCGTGATGGAGAGCTTGATGGCCGTAGGAAGCTTGCGCTGAATGAAGCCCGTGCGCACCGTCATGTAGATGTGCGTGCCCAGAAGCAGCAGAATCATAGGTGGGCCCCACACCATTGCATCAAGCGTGTTGATGGCAGAAACTATCGCGTCCATGTTCGTTCCTTCCCCGAAACGAACGTCGTACGGCGGTTCTGCTACAGCATTCGCCCGGTACGCAGATGAGCGCACTGCCTGCAATCAGATCGCCGCCGTATGACGATCGTCGTTGGCTGTCAGAATGCTCGGATTATACGAGCACCGCCCCCTTCAGCCCAACGCTTTAGCATGCGAAAGCGTTTTCCGCTCGGCAAAAGGCGCGAGGGCGGCAACTGAAGCCGCCCTCGCACGTAGGTCGTTATGCCTATTTCTTATGGGCGAACATGACGTGTCTGACAAAATACGCCAGCGCGAAAATAACCGCGCAAATACCAAGGCCCTTCAGCAAAAGGTCGATCGGCTGCGCGCCATGAATCAGCAATCCCAGGAAATACACGCCCATGACCACGACGATAACGCCGACAAGCTTCTCTTTCAGGTCGTCAAGGTTGTGAATCCTCAGCCATGAAGGCATGTCGATTCCGTCGTCGATGAACAGCGAATACAAGCCCACCGACATGATGTAGAGCACCACAGCCAATAGATAGAAATCGGCGTATTCGATGTACTCCACCAGCATGTCCTGCATGCTCAAATGACCCGTTGCCGCCTCGACCGTCACGACAACCGTAGAAATAAGCGTTGCAATGGTAAGCGCAATGGAAGAGACGAACAACCCGATGCTTGGCACCACAGCCATGAATCGCGAATATCCGACCAGCTTGCGCTCACGACGCCTGCCGCGGCTTTCCTGCGAGCGATCGTCCCCTTCAAAAGACGCCTTCTTTTCGCCAAACGTCGCGGAACCGCTCTTGAATTCCTCATCATAATCTTCCTCAACAGCACGCAAGGGGGCATTCTCCGTCACGAGGCTTCCTCCTATAAACAGATTCAACGAACAAGGCCATATGCGCAAAACATCGGTCTCTACGACGACGGTGCGCCGGTCGCGCCTTGTCGAATTCTTCGTCGGCCGCGAGAAACGCCGAAGCAATCCGATGGCACCGCTCATTCAAGCAATTGTAGCCGCAGGAACTGCCCCTGCGCGCAAACGTCAGCGGGCTGTTGCTTTCCTGGAAAACAACAGCCCACCGTGAAGGTCTCTATGGATTAGTAGCAAGAACGGTTTCTCAAACGAGCAACCGCAACGACGATTGCAGCAACGGCAGCTATGCCAATGATGCCGAGCACGGCGGCAATGACAGCCGAAGCGTCGTTGGTCTTGCTCAGAAGGTCACCCGACGTAGCGGAAGACGAACCTCCTGACCAGCGCCGCCCGCTGCCTCCGTCAGGCCGGCGCCCTCTTCGCCATCTTCCGCAGAACATCCACTGAAAGCGTACGCCTTGCCTTGCAACTCGTTGCCGAGCGTCGTGGGGCGTAAAGCTCATGCGCAGATGCATGGAATCGGCAGCCGAAAACGTGCCGAGGGACAGGGCGGCTTCCGCCTGGTCGACAAAATCACCGACCGTTCCTTGCGCGATAACGTTCCCCTGCTCGTCGGCAACGAGGAATTCGACATCGGCAAGGGCGGCAAGCGTAGCCGTGCCGTGTGCGGACACATGAAAACAGACACCGCGCGTTCGACGTTGCGCACCTCGAGGTCGAATTCCTGTACGAGCGTATCACCTGGCAAAACTCCAGAGAAATCCGCCAACACGTCCGCTGCTGCAAGCCTTCGCCATGCCATGCCTTGTCGCCGCCGTCATACACCACCGGGGCTGGCATCGGCTGGAGCCGCGAAGGCGACCGCGGGCAAGACGAGGCGAGCGCGCAGGCGCAGATGGCGGCCATTGCTGCAAAGCTTCTTCACCATGACGCCCTCCTCTCACAAGCGTGCGTCGGCGCCAACCTTCGCCGCTCGAGGCCGACCAAGCCGCGTCGAACCCTTCGCCGGCGGACAAGTTGGCTTGCAGGCCTGGGTCGAGATGTCAACGACCAGGCGTTTGTCCGCAGCAGTGCCAGACTGCGTCGCCTTGTCGATCAGGTTCTGCGTTGTTCGTTCGCCCCAACAGGGACGGACCAGTAATAGTATCCATCGTCGCCCAGAATCCAGCGCGGATTGGCACCCTCGGAAACGGCATTGCCCCACTTCATCGTGTAATCGCTACCTTCTTTAGGAGCCTCCCAAAGCTGGTTGCCATCGAGGTCTTCCCAATACACCGAAACGGTAGCCCTCATATACGCCGGCGCCGTGCCTTCGTTTTTCACGAAGACGTTCTCTTTTACCGTGGAAGAGGCATCGAACGTCTCTTCGATGGAAGGCTGAATCTCGCCACGGGTGAACACGTTCGAAACGGCGTCTTGGCTTGCGAACCACGCAAACGCTCCGCCGACGCCGCACAGCATAAGCACCGCAGCGCATGCGATGGCGACGCGCTTCAGCGGAGGACGGCCATGAGAAGACGAAGCGGCATGAGCCGCCTTCCTGAAATGACGAGCCTCTTCGGCAGAAAGGTGGCGCGTCGGCGTGCGCGGACAACCCTGCCTCTGCGGTGCGGGCGCCCCGGTCGCATGGGCACCATGCGCAGCGCTTGCCCGGCCGCGCGGCACATTCATCTCACGATGACGCATTACTGGCCACCTCCGTTCTCATTCGGATTCCTGCCTTCGCCGAACACATTCTTCGCACGGTCCTCGCCGTCGAGATACTCCTCGTTGGCGAGGGCGTTAGTCACCTTTGCCGTACCTTGGCTGCGGACCAGCACCACGTTGTCCGGCCTGCCTTCCACGGTCATGCCGCCCTCGAAGAACTGATACGTCGGCGTGTAGCGCCAGCCCCAGCTGGTTTCAACAACCTTGTAGTAACCCCACGGCACGTTGATCGTCTCCGAGGCAGTTGCCGCACCCTGACCGTTATCCTGTGCAGTCATGGTCACCGTCGCGCTCTTGGCATCTTGCGCAACCTCACCGTTCTCGTCGCATTCAGTCACCGTAAAGGTGAAGGTGGATCCGGCAGCCATAAGCGGAGCGGTCTTTTCGATAGTCAGCGAACCCGAAGTGTCGAACTCGAACACGGCATCGCCTTCATGGCCCGCGCCCAGATGCCCCGTCGCCTTCTTGTCGAGCTGTTTGGCCTTCGTAAAGTCGAAGTTGTCGAAGAGGGCAACGAGCTTGCCGTCGACAGAAGCCGCACGGTCCGCCTCAGGCTTCGCATAGTGAACCTGATCCATATGGACAGTCAGGGTGTCACCCAAATAAAGCGTGCGAGGACCGAACGCAATCTTGACGGCGGGCGTTGCGCCTTCGGCGTTGGGATCGGCAACTTCCTTTTCCAGTGCTGCAGGGTCTATCTGCCACACCAGATTGGAAGCGGCGTACGGCGCGCCATCCTGGTCAAGTGCGTTCAGGCGATGCGTTACCGGATACAGATGCATCTCCGTCACGCTCGCATCCTTCATGCTCTCCACGATGGAGTTTTTACAGAAGGTATCCCATGCAACCGTGGTGCCGTCCTGCTTCTTCCACTCCCACTCCTTGAAGAGCTCCTTCACCTTGCCCTGAGCGTCCTTGTTGGACAGATAGCCTTCCATGGAAGCCGTCTGCTCGCCGCCGACGACCGTAGCCTCAACTTCAACCTTCTCCATGACGACATTGCCGTTTTCGTCGTATACCAGATTGCCGTTTTCGTCCTTCTTGGGCTGCTCAGTCGTGACCTTTTGGACAAATTTCGACGTGTCGTCTTCGGCAAATTCAATCGCATCGGCGCTTTCCGTCTCAGGACCAGCGCCGTCCGTGTCCGGGAAGTGGTAAACCACCTTGTACACCTGCGTCTTCTGGTAGACCGCGGTATAGAGATTGCCGGCAAACATCTCATCGCCCGTCACACGGTTGCCGGGCACAGGCGTGCCGTTAACGGTGGCTTTGCCATCCGCGTCGACGGTCATGTCAATGTAATCCTTGTACCAGCCGATGAACTTATAGCCGTCCACCGCATCGGCCTCAAGCGCTACATAAGTCTGTGGGCCCTGCGGGGTGCTTGCGGTTTTCACCATCGCACGACGGTGATCCACGCCGACGCCGTCCGTATTGTCGATGTTCGAATTCACGCGCACGTTGGCCTGATCACCTTCGGTGCCGATGATGCGGTATATCGGCCACAACTCCATCGGGCGCTGGACGAGCGTGTATTCGTCAACCATCTTGGCCGCATCCGCCTGATCGAACATCAAGTATTCAGCTCCATCAGCGGGCTGCTGCTCAGTCCAACCCACAAGCGCTGCATTCGGCACGTCGAAAGAGGCAGCGGGCGCCTTACCCAGCGCGTCTCCCGCATGCTTTTTCACCACATCCGTTACGCCATCGTTCGTGTGATACGTCACATCCAGCTCAGCATCGCGGTTCGCCTCGTAGTTCGCCACAATCACGTAATGCGGGCCAGCCTCGATGGTATAGACGAACGTCGCGTTATCGTTTCCTACAGGCGCGCCGCCGTTCGTTGCCGGCATGCCCGTCCCGTCCGTCGCACGGATGGTGTCAATGACGGTGCCCTCAGGGCTCTCAACCGTCCAGGAAGTAAGTTCGTAAGCCGCAGCCGTGTCGACGTCCACGTCCGCCGAAAGCGTAAGCGTCATGGTGCCGTCGTCGTTGCGAACTTCCGCCGCCGTCGGGTTCGCTGGGTCAGTCAACGCCGTATCGCGTGTGATATTGGTGGTAGTTTCGTAACTATAATCCGCATACACGGGATACAGCTGCATGGGACGTTCGCACAGCGTCTTTTCCGTCACCAGATACGGTGCGATGGCATCAAGACTCACCTTCGCCATACGCGTGGTTTCATCGTACACCGTGTCGTACTCGACCTGCGTCATGGTACCGTGCGTAATCTCGCTCTTATCGATCCACCCTAAGAACAGCGAGTCGGGACGCTTCTGCTGCATTTCTTCGTTACTCGGGGACGCCTTGCTCGTGGTGGTCAGGGGTTCGCCCTTGTCATCGCACTGGACAGCGCTCATGGGGGTCTCATCCGACTCGCTTACCACGAATCCCTCGCGAACGGGGTAGCGATATGTGTACGTCTTGTCCTCGCTCATCAACACCGGCTGATAGTTGTTCTCATACGCCCCGGTTGCAGGATCATAGTTCTCGTATTTCTCATAGCCGCGTGTCACGGTTACAGGGGCAGGCGCATCGGCAGTGCCGGCGGCATCCATGAAGTCGACCTCTGCCGCCAAGCGCGCCTCGACCCAATACTGCGCGGTGCCGAGCATGGTCCCCATCCTCCATGAGTATTCGTGTGGCGCTTCATGATGTTTGCTGTTTACATGGTAGTCGTGATCGTTCGTGCGCACCCACGTACCTCCCATAAGCTGGAAGTTCTTATGAGTCTCAGCATGCGCCTCGAACAACCCGTTACTCGCCAAGTGCTCGGTCCACATGTCGGCGGAATCCGGGAAGTCGGTATAGATGTCTATTCCGTAGTTAGCATGACCGTCAACATCAACATTATGCCCATTCACTCGCACGGAGGAGACCACACCCCCGACAAGCTGATTCTGGGCAAGATGAGCATCGGACCCTTCGCATCCTCCTATCTTATCCAGCGTCCAGTGATCGTGTTTCCAGTCGTAAAAATACGGACCGGAAATATTGTCAAACTTGCCCAGGTACGGCTCCCAAACGGATGCGAGCAAATAAGGCTTCGACCACTCGGTATCCTTGACGGGGTTGGGATCCATGACGTAATAGTCCACCCGATATTCAAAACGCGCTATATAGCAATGCTTCTGCGTCAAATCGACGGAATCAGGAATGACATACGTGGCGTCGGCGGACAGCTTGAGCCCGTGTTTGTACACGGTGGCACTCGTAGTCGTGGCCGGCAGCTCATTCTGTTCGTTGTTCCATTTGCTTTCGTCGTACAAAAGCACACCATCGTGTGTGAATCAACAATGGGGCTGCCCTGTTCGTCAAGTCAACCTCGTACCAGCCCAGGAAGCGGTAGCCATCGGGCAATGCGCCTTCGGCACCGAGGCCGTTGATTCCCAGCTCGTATTTCCCGTCTTTCGCAGTGACCGTAGCCTGAACAACGCCTTCGCGCACATTCGTATCCGAACTTGTCGAATCGAGCTCATGGCCTTCGGCGATGACGCTGATGTTCGCCGCCAGCGACGCGTAGACGGGATATAAGTCCATAGGACGCTCGATGGACTCGCCGCCCTCGAAGAATTCTCCATTAGCCTTCATGGCATTGAGCTCGGATGTGGTTACGTCGGGCCAGCCGCCGCCAGTGGTCCCGTTTTTCTGCGTAGTCCAACCAAGGAACTTCGCGCCTTCGTCAACACCCGCGCGGCCGGCAGGTTCGGGCACGGTGGGAAGTGCTTCTTGATGGTTGTACCAGTCGTCCGACGCGTCGGCATTCGTCGCGCCCGTCAAGTCGAGCACGACTCCGTCCACGCCGTGAAACAGCACTTGAGCCTGATAATAGGCGACGAAGAGGTCGTTGTTCGAGAACGCCGCGCCCTCATCGGCACCCGTGCCTGAATTGACTGCTGTATACACAAGATTCAGCTGATCGCCGGCATCGTTGAACGCCAGATCGCCGTTAGGCTCAGGCGGCACCATGGAATCGAAGAACACATGGCTGCCCTGCTGAATATGGTTTGCCGCCACGTCTTTATTACGGAACCAACCCTGGAAACGGAATCCTTCGTTGGCGTCGGAAGACACCATCTTGAGCGCGTCGTTTGCGGTACGGTCGTTGTCAACCGTCGCCGTAAACGTCAAGTTCGTTTCGTTGGCATTTACCGCCTGCACCGCAAAGTTGTACGGATCGGCCGTGGTCTGCTCCTTACCCATCGTGGATTGGGAAATGGTCACGTCGCCCGCACCCGGGAAATCGAGCGTAGCCTTCACTGAGTCGCCATGCACGGGAATGCCCAGGTAATCGTCCATGACCCACTTGTTCACATGGGCGGGAATCTGGTTGTCGATGGTGGAGTATCGCTGCTCATCGCCCTCGAAGTCGTAACCTTCGCCTTCCCAGAACAGGCGGTCTGCATATTTGGCGTCATCGACAATGGGACCGTAGCCGAATCCCTGGGCGGACGGCCCGTTTTCTCCGCCGCTGTAGTTCAAGCCAAGCCAGTCACCCCATGCGCGCACATAGCCGTCAGGATACGGCTCGATGGCCGAGTCTTTACCCACGATATCATTGCGCTTGAAGTACGAATTGTAGATACCCGTATCCTCTTCCCAGTCACGCTCGACCAGACCGGCAAGGTACACGTTGCTCTGGATGATGGGAATGACGGCGATAGAGTTCCACTGGTAGCTTTCCATGTTGCCCGCATAATGGCAGCGAATAATCTGGCTCGTGGTATCGCCCGTGTCGTCACTCTTGGAATGCGCCGCAATGCCGCCTACGTAGCCGATGTTGCCTGCGCCCACGCCTACGTAATTGGCAACCCAAGTATGAACCCATGCGGTCGAAAAGCAGTCCACCACGTCGACATTCTACGATAGCCGACGATGCCTGCATAGAACGCTTTGACCAGCCACGGCGCCAACGGCTACTTCTTCGTAGCGGTTGTACACTTCGGTCTGATATTTATAATGGCCGTTTTCGTCGCGATCGTACACGGTGACATTCGGTCTTGCGCTCGGTCGATGTAGTACTGCTCTTTAGGCAGCACGCGGCAGTACTCAATCTGGGAGTTTTCCGCCGAGCCCACGAGAGCACCCAGATAAAGACCTTCGCCGCCCAGGCCGGAAACGCCCACGACCGAGTTGTTCACCGCACGGCCACCCTGTACGGTGCAATCGTACATATACGAGCCGCCGCGCAGCTCGCCAGCGATGATACCGCCCATGATACCCGCGTTAGTAATCAACGACACAGAGTTGTTGGCAGGCGTGACCGAGATGGTGCAATCCTCCATGCGCACCGATTCGATATGCGTGTTCCACGCCTGGCCCACCAGCACGCCGCCGCGGAAGTCGGCGCCGATGTAGCAGTCTTTAAAATGAATATCGTGGATGTAGGCGTCCTCGGTAAACGAGAACAAGCCCGTGTTGGCGAGGGGCTTCCAGAAATCGCGGTTGTAGTTCAATCCAATGATATAGTGGCCTTGTCCGTCGAAGGAGCCCTTGAACGGATGGTCTTTAGTGCCAAACGTGAGCGACCCATACGCATCGACGATTTCCTGAAGCTTGTTTCCTTCGGGGTCGAACTCGTTGAAGTCGATGTCGTCGGTGAGCACGATGTTCGCTTCGTACGACATCATGCGAGACGCCGAAATCTCAGTCAGCAGCTCATCGACGTTCGAGACCTCGACCGTTCTGCCGTCGGGGTTATACGCCAGTGCCTTCTGCGGAACAACAAGCGAGCATGCAACAAACAGAGCCACAACTGTCAGCAGAAATGCAAGCGCGAACACGCCGCGCTTGCCGCCGCTAGCAGCTATACGTTCAGTGGTGCACGCTGCAGCATCTCGTCCTTGCGCGCACGTACGCAGCATGTTCTTCTCCGTCCTGCACTGACGAAATTCGCAAGGTCGCTGCGTGTTCGCATTCGCGCGCGCAAGCGCGCCCGCTACGGTTTTCAGAAGGTCTTTCATGCCGGCCAGCCTTCCGCCTCAAGTACGTTTTCGCTCTTCTGGCTCTTGCTCTGCACGCCGTAGCAATCAACGACGAGCTGGAATGTGCAGCCTTCGCCGTAGCGCGCGACCGCCTCCTCGGTCTTTACTTCGAAGCCCGTAATAAGGGGTTCGGACACAGTGTTCTCTGGCAACGCTTCCTTCAAGTAGAAGAAGCCGTCGGACTGCGGCAAGCGATCCATCCATACGCCGCCCGCAGGGTCGTACGCATCGGAATAGGTGTAGTTCACCAAATCGTCGATAGCGTGCGCTTGCCCTTGAGCATCAACGCATTCGAAGCCGATTTTCATACGTGCGAAGACGGGATGATCGCCCGTGTTCTCCATGCGCACGATGCGGCTTATATGGGCAACCCCCTTGCCGAGCTCGTCGCCGTTGGAAGCCTCGACTTCCTCTCCCGCCGCGTTCTTCGATGACGCCTTGACAACCGTCCTGAATTGAACCTTCGTTTCAAGGGCATTTCGTGCGTGATGACAGAGAGTTCAACAATGACTGCGCGGGCAACCGCCACAAGCAGCCATGGAAGCCAGCGCGATTTCGTCGAGTCGGCTTTTGCGCTTTCCTTGCGCAGGCATCCGCAGACCCCTTCTCACAACGCGGATCGGCGGAATCCTCCCGCCCCGGCGATATTTTTACTTGCTCGTTGCTATTACGCGAGTATGCCTACTGCATGTCGGCGTTGTTGTCGGCCCAGTTCTTGGCCTTGGCGATGATCTCGTCCTTGACCTTCTGAGAGTCCATGTCCTCGCCCTCAGCGGACGCCGCAGCAAGATACGCCTTGACCTTGATAGTGTTGGAGGAATCGGCGAACTTATAGTCCTTCGTGGTGTAGATCTTGTCGAAGGCCTCGCCCGTAGATACGTCATTGCCGGCATTGTGGACGAGCATCGCCATGGCGCTTTCGTCAGCACCCTGGGAATCACCGACGTACACGAACAGACCACCCGTGTAGCAGCGATCGGCCTTGCCTGGGGAAAGGTGCTGTCAAACTTGGTGACCTTGCCCGTCACGGGAGCCCAGTTGTCACCAAGGACGAAGTAGGAACCAGCACCCAAATTGTTCTCAACCTCGAGGAAGACGTAAGCATCCTTGGAATCTTTGCCGATGCCAACGTTGGGATTTTTGGCCACGATGGAGTCGGCTGAGATGGAAGAGTTGTCTTTCCAGTTGGTCTCGACGAGCCATTTGTCAAGGTCGGAGTTATTCTCGTTACCGCCCTGCTCGGGATTAGTCGGATCGGGCTTCTTCTCGGGCTCCGTCACGTCATTGCCCTGGACGAAGGTGTTCGTCTTGCTGTCCTGAGCGCTGAACCACGCAAAGACGCCCGCACCCACCGCCAGCACCAAGCAAGCGATAAGGACGACGGTCAGCGTAGTCCTCTTCCTTCCTGTGTTCTGCGTAGAGGTATTCACGCTTCCACTCCTTTCTTCTTTGCTTTCTCGAAAGCACCCTTCAACATCTCTTAGATGGATGTCGTCAAAAATAGGAGGCCGCTCGTTAGCGGCGGTGCGTTCTGCGCGATTCGTCTTGCGGTCGTGCATGAGCGCCGCGGCGGTTAGATGAGCCGACCTGCAGCGGATTCACGTTGGCAAAGCCCTGATTCGGGCGGGGATGTTCGCGATAGGGAGAGGCAGCGTTAGGTGCCGCACCGCCGTAAGGAGCGCGACGGAAATCCTCGACGTAGCCGGGACCACGACCTGCAACATAGCCAGAGTTGCAAGCATCGTGGCCTGCGCCATAGCCTGGAGCATATCCGTCGTTATACACGGCTCCATAGGGAGCGTTCCGAATCGGGCCGTGTCCATAAAAGCCCGAACGCTGGCGCATTTCTTCGTCATACCGTTCAAGCTCTTCTGCGCGACGCTTTTCCAGCGTCATACGACGAAGTTCGAGGGCGACGGAGATAGCCATGACCACCGCGACGAACGCCACGACCACATAGATGCCCGGCGCATGGGTAATCCAATCGTTCACGTAACCCAAATACGGCACGCAGGCGATAGGCTGACCCACAAGAGAAGACCAAGGCGTGGGGGCGGCCGTGCATGATTTCACCGCTTGAATCCACGTTGGCAATGCCCTGGGTGTAAAACAGCTGCTGCTCGGAATCGATTTCGTACACCTGGTGCGTGACCAGCGTGCCTGATGCCTGAAGGTAATGGCCTGGCCCACTTCCACCGAAGAGGGGTCGGCATCTTTGACATAGATGAGAGAACCGACAGGATACTCCGGCTCCATGGACCCGGAAAGAACCGCATAAGGCGTAAGCCCCGCAAGACGAACGCCCGCGAAGGCAATAACCAATGCAGCAGCAATCAGAAGAAATACGGTGAGGAGAACGTTCCAGATGCGAGCAATCATGCGACAACCCCCCGTCTTACAAGCACGGAAGGGCGCATCGACAACACACCATGGTGGCCGCGTATAAAAAATGCCATCTGACGACGGCGAAACAATGATTCAGAAGACCGGAAGTCCTTAGAGGGAAGACCCCCCCCCCGGATACATGTTCTTCAGAGCACCAGCAAGAGAGGCGTCGGCAAAACCGCCGCGCAGAAAAAAGGGGAGCGAGAATCTTTCAAGCACGAAACAGACTTTCATGCCCAATTCATCCCCTTCCATTATCCCCGAGTTACTTTTTTTAGAATATCGTAAAAAGATATTACGCACTTGTTGCATTAGTGTCAACGTGACAAGAACGCCCCGATTGTCAAAGTCCTACGCAAAAAACTGCATCTACCTGGAACTTTAGGGACACCGCAATACGACAAGAGCCGCATTGCACCAACAGCAAAAACGCCCGCTGCGAAATTGCAGCGGGCGTTTTCACCATGCGAAACGGCAGGGGCCTATTTGCTCTCTACAACGGGAATATCCTCCTCGTAGGCTTCGTCGAGATGGCCTTCGTAAACATAATGCTTGGTCTCTCGGGCGATCATGCCAGACAGCAACAACACCATGATGATGTTGGGAATGGCCATAAGCGCGTTGCCGATGTCGGAGACAACCCAAACCACATCGCCCACACCAATAGCGCCCAAGAAACCGACGATAACGTAGAGAATCTGGTACGGAAGAATGGCACGACGGCCGAAAAGATACGTTGCGCAACGGTTTCCGTAATAGCTCCAGCCAAGAATGGTGGAGTACGCAAAGCTGATCATGCCAATGACCAGAATAGGCGTGCCCAAATAGGGGATAGTGGCGAAGGCGGCGCTTGCCAACGCAGCACCTTCCTTGATGGAACCACCCTCCACAATGCCCGGATGGGCAAGCATAGTAGATACCAGGACGATACCCGTGATGGCGCAAATAACAACGGTCGACCAGAACGTGCCCGTCATGGCAACCAGCGCCTGACGAGCAGGGTTCTTCGTTGCTGCAGCTGCAGCAACGATAGGAGCGGAGCCCAAGCCGGATTCGTTTGAGAACAAACCGCGGGCGCAGCCGAACTGCAAGGCGACCATGATGCCCGATCCAACAGCACCGCCGAACGCTGCCTTCGAGGTGAATGCGCATTCGAAGATCAGCGCGAACGCAGGGCCAATGTACTGCCAGTTGATGGCCATGATGACCAGGCAGCCCGCCGCATACGCCACGGCCATGAACGGGACGAGCTTTTCGCATACAACCGAAACGGTTTTTACGCCGCCGAAGATGACGACGGACACCAGGATAGCGATAACCAGGCGATGAGCCACTCGGGAATGCCCGGGAAGTTGGATTCGATGATACCCGTCATAGCGGCGGATTGAACTGCCGAACCCGTGCCGATAGTAGCAACGATGGCAAACAGCGCAAACGACACCGCGCCGAGCTTCGCCCACCAGGGCAAAGAGCCGTCCTTGCGCTTGAAGGCGCGCTCCCACGCATACATGGCACCGCCGAGCATTTCGCCCTTATGGTCTTTCACGCGATATTTGACGGCGGCGTAGACCTCGGAATATTTCGTGGCAATGCCGAACACGCCTGTGAGCCACATCCAGAACACCGCACCAGGGCCGCCCGCGATAATAGCCGTCGCCACGCCGACGATGGAACCCGTGCCGATAGTGCCCGCAAGCGCCGTCACCAACGCGCCGAATTGGCTTACATCGCCTTCGCTGTCTTCGTCGTTGACCACGGACATCTTGATTGCTTTGGGCAGTTTCCTCTGAATGAAGCCCGTACGGATGGTCAAGAAGATGTGCGATCCCAGCAGGAGGCAAATCATCAAAGGACCCCATACAACGGCATCGATTTGATTAAGAATGCCGACAATATCCATGCGTTTCCGCCTTCCCCATTTTTACGTTAGCGTGCTATTGTACGCCGATGCTGTTTTCCATTCGGGTGAAAAATGCATTAAACCTGAAAAGCGTTGCGGAAAACAAGACGTGCGGAGAAAGCCATTTGGGTATAATTCAGTCATTCAGCGTGTTTTGGCAATGCAACAGGAATTCGCGCGCACAAGGCGAACTCCGCTGCAACTGGGCTTCACACACTCAAGCAGCTCTCGCAACGCGAGAGCCAATGACGTAGAGAGCCCGCGCATCCAGGCACAACCTAACGCGCAAGAGCCAGTGCGGCGCTTTCTTTGAAAGTACCCGAGGCAACGCCCCGCCTCCAACCCAAGACCGCAAGATCCTCTCAATCGGGGCACGAGAGGATTTCTATGCCCAAACTCGACCGCGTTACATACAGCCATATCACAGCCCTGCAGATTCACCGCTTCATGCAGCGCAATCTCGCCGCAGCCCTCGCCAACCCCAGTCGGACCAGAAGCGCGCCACAAACCTCGGTTTCGACACACGACGCGGCGACGCTCCTCGCAAACGCCCTACGAGACCACGCCATCGGTTCGCGCGAATTTCGCAACGCGAGCGAGGCGCTAGAGTTCCTTTCGCTCGAAGGTGTTTGCGCTCCGCTCCACTTCGTCACCTCCTCACAAGGGCAATGTCGACGCAAAGGAGATATCGAGGCGCACCTGCTCAGCACGCAGGTTTCGTCCGATTCCTTTTTCGAGCTGACAAAGAGCTGCCTGGTATGCTCACCCGAACTCGCTTTCGTGCAATGCGCTGATAGACGAGCCGACTTTATTTGGCTGCTCGAGTTGGGCTATGAACTATGCGGCACATACCAAACCGAGCGCACGGGACTAACCACCCAATACGAGGTCGAAGCGCTTACATCGACGCAACGTATCCGCGATTTCCTGAAACGCAACCCCTCCCTTCGCGGGTCCCGCCTTGCGCGACGAGCTCTTCTTTATATGTCTGATGGATCCGCTTCTCCACGAGAAACCGCACTTGCGCTGCTCCTTGGATTACCGCGCCACCTTGGTGGATACGGACTTGAAATCCCCCTTATGAACCACCCTGTCAAGCTGAACGATCAGGCGGCATCCATCGCGCAACGCGCTTTGCTGCGCTGCGACCTATGCTGGCCAAAATTCAAGGTGGATGTCGAATATCAAAGCGATTTCGCGCACCAGGGAGAGTTCGCTCGAATACGCGATTCGCGGCGAGCGAACGCGCTCGCGACAATGCAATGGACGACAATCGGCGTTACAAGCGAGGAGATGAACAGCATGGCTGCGTGCGATGCCATTGCGGAAGCGGTCCGAAAGGCCACGCAAAAGCAACGACGCGCAAATCCTGTGGATTTCGAGAGAAAGCACCGCGAGCTTCGTTGGAAGCTGGGACTCCCCTGCTGAAGCGCAGCACGGCGGGTCAGGATGCGATACGACGGAACAGAACCCGCGGCGGCGGGCGCTACGCGCAGCCAGTTGGAACGCACAGCAGCTGACTTGACGTGAAAATCGCCGATATGCTCTACCCTGAGCCCAAAAATGCACCGAAACACACTTTCAGACTCGCATATTGCACGAAACGTACCGATCGCCGAGGCAAACCACTCTACTTGATTAATG
>JBKTHK010000032.1:0-20036 GCA_047240885.1 Slackia sp.
GCCCAGCGCTTCCTGCACCGCACGACCCAGCAGCTCTTCTAAATGACGAAGACGCTCATCGCGCAGAAGCTCCGTATTGACGCCGGCGACGAAACTGCCCTTGCCTTGCACGGTCTCGATGAAGCCTTGCGCTTCGAGTTCGGCATAGGCGCGCTTCGTCGTGATAACGCTGATGCGAAGATCGCCCGCGAGCGAACGGATGGAAGGAAGCAGGGCCCCCTCCTCGAGCTCGCCCGAAAGAATGGCGTCTTTCATCTGCAGCACGATCTGCTCGTATATAGGCTTGCTGCTTGCATTGGAAATGACGATGTCCAATGAAACTCCCATCTCTTGCAAGGCGGTGCGCACCGCCTTGTCGCGCTGCGCCCGGACGAAGCGCCCTTCGCCCGGGTGCGGTCCATGGATGCGTCGTCCGCGGACCAAGTGTATATACCCTATAAGCACAGTATATACACACCATATACAGTTGACAAGATGCCCCTGCAAAAAAAGATCCCCGCTCCTCGACGTGCGAGAAACGGGGATTGTTTTGCCAGGCGCAAAGCAGCAGATACAGCCGCCTGCGCTGCTCAGGCGAGCCATCGCGCGAGGACGACCCTACGGCGATTCTGCACAAGCGCACAAAATCGGACGCTCCCGGCCTTGCAGAGACGCACGTCCGACACCGCCTATCCGAACAGAGCGTCAGAAGATCGCTCGAAGCCTTCATCCACAAGCAGCGGTCCACCATCGCCGATCCGGTGGCAAGCTCGTCGCAGCGCTCGTTCTCGGGATGGCCGGCATGTCCTTTGACCCAATGAAACGTCACCTGGTGGTTCTTTTTCGCCTCCAGAAGACGCTTCCACAAATCGGCGTTTTTCACCGGTTCCTTTTTTGCGTTTTTCCACCCACGCTTGAGCCACCCGTCCACCCAGTGCTGGTTGAACGCGTCCACGACATACTTCGAATCCGAATATAAATCAATCGTACAAGGACGACGAAGACACTCGAGCGCTACGATGACGCCCAAAGCTCCATGCGGTTATTGGTGGTGCGGCGAAACTCCTCCGTCAGTTCTTTCACATGAAGGTTTCCCGCAGGGTCCACATAATGCATGACGGCTCCGTAGCCGCCAGGCCCGGGGTTACCGCGCGCAGCGCCATCGTATAGATCGTCACGCGCATAAACTAGCGGCCCCCTTCTTCATCCCGGGAAGGCTGCGGTTGGAGAGTCTCCACGGACACATACGTCGGTCCGGGCTGCTGGGCCTTGTTCTCCGCGGCCTCGTCGGACTGAGCAGC
Source organism: Slackia sp. (assembly GCA_047240885.1). GTDB lineage: Bacteria > Actinomycetota > Coriobacteriia > Coriobacteriales > Eggerthellaceae > Slackia. Next base: position 1,281 of record JBKTHK010000032.1, read on the forward strand.
CCAGCCGTCGGAAGACAGGGGCGCAAGAGGAGTTCCGCACGTGGAGCAGAAACGCGCATTGCGGGCAAGCGTGCTCCCGCATACAGGACACGAATAGGAGACGGCCTCGGCTTTGAGGGCTTCGTTTTCTTGGGCGATGCGGTCGACCTCTTCTTTGATGCGGGCTATCTCGACGTCACATGCCGCCATATCGGCGAGAATTCGCTCGCGGCCAGCCGCCAGCGAAGGATTCGCCGTCACCGTCTCATACAGGCTCTCCCCCAATTCGGCCGCAAGATCACGCCTTTTGCGCTGTTCCTCGCCCAGCTTGAACTTCAGATTCGTAGCGTTCGCGAAACGCCCCGCGGCATCGGCCCCCTTGCCGAGCATGGTGCTTACGTCGTCCCAGATTCCCATGGTTATTCCTTCCTGCCTGCGTTCCAGGCGCGTTTATCGACCATCAAAGCCTCGTATGCACGATAGGCCGCGCTGCGAGGAAATTTTGACCGAGCTTTCGGCTCCGTCTTCAAAGCGTCGCTCGAAACGTACCGGCTCCTCCATAAGCGCCGCGGCGGCGGAGCACCCGACGGCGAAGCCGACGGCGTTCGCAAGCAAATAGGCCGCTTCGAAACCGACGGTGAAATCGTGCCCGCCCACAGCAAGAACCAGCACTCCAAGCACGGTAGCCGCCACGATGCCGGCCACGAGCAACACGATGTAGTTCGCAAAGCTTTGCGCGGGCTTCGCAAGACGCAGCAGGCATTCCCCCGCGACAAGCAGGACGCCCGCACCCGAAGACAAGAAATCGACCGCCATGACGCCGACAAGCACGCCCGCGTGCTCCAGGGCCAAAGCGCCCAGCGATATGGCAACGACCAGTGGGAGCGCAACGACGGGCAATACGCTGCGCAGGCGCGCGGCGAAAGGCCTACGCACGGGAGGATGCTCGCAATACACCTGCTCAAGCCTCCCGTGAGGATGGCGCAACGAGCCCGCCTTCACCCGCCTGCCCAACCCCGAAAGCTCGTCGCTTTTGACGATGCCCCAGGAAACGATGCCGATGACGGCAACAAGAATAAACAGTATGTCCATATGACAATTCCTTTTCGTGTTTTTAGCGTAACGCCGTCGCAGCTCCCGGCACGACGAACGCAATCGCACGGCAATCGACCGATTCGCAATCCATGCGGCAAATCTTAGCAAAACGGCATGATATGCTTAACGCGACAGAGAAGCACGTATGCAAAATGACGCGCTTCGCCATATTTCCTCTCAAAGGTGGACCCATGTATCAGATCAGCAATTTCACTGAAAACGACGACGTCAACGTCCTCGTCGAATTCGGCGCCTTCAAGGTCATCGAATGGAAGCGCGACTTGAGCGTCACCGAATCATCCGCCATCACCGCGTATTTCGCAAGCGAGATGAACGTACGGCGGCGCCAGGTCATCTGCGACCTAAGCCAAGCCCCCATCACGGTACAGGCGGGCGCCATGCAATGGTCGGTCGGCAATGTCAACGCCAACACCGGCGTGAAGAGCGCAGGAGACTTCCTCGGTAAAGCCTTGCGCGGAAGCGTGACGGGCGAATCGGCCATCAAGCCCGAGTACGAAGGAACCGGTCTTTTGGTGCTCGAGCCCACGTATCGCTACATCATCGTGCTCGACGTGGCCGACTGGGGCAATTCCATCGTGCTCGACGACGGCTTGTTCCTGGCGTGCTATTCCAGCTTGCAGCACAAGGCGGTCATGCGCAGCAACATTTCTTCCGCCGTAGCTGGCAACGAAGGGCTTTTCAACCTGGGAATTCAGGGGTATGGCGCACTGTGCCTGGAATCGCCCTGCCCGAAAGAAGAGCTCATCGAAGTCACGCTTGACAACGACGAGCTCAAGGTGGACGGAAATATGGCGCTGGCCTGGAGCGGATCGCTCAACTTCACCGTGGAGCGTTCGGGCAAGTCGCTCATCGGGTCGGCCGCTTCGGGCGAAGGCCTGGTGAACGTTTACCGAGGCACGGGCAAGGTCCTGCTCGCTCCCACGACGTACTAGAAAGCTCCGCCCCGGCCGACTTTCCCGAAACGGCATGGAGCAAACGCGAACCCAGTGCAAGGGCGCCGACGCAATTCGGCGCCCTTTGCTGATTTACGCCTCTTCCGCTTTTTCGCCAGCGCGCCTCTTGCGCACGATGGTCGCGCGCTCGATTGCGAGCGTACGGATAGTGGCGACCGCGGGAACACCCAGGAACATGCCCAGCACGCCGAACAAGGCGCCGCCCACAAGCACGGCGGAAAACACCCAGATGCCCGGAAGGCCGACCGAAGCCCCCACCACGTTGGGATAGATCAGATGCGTCTCAAGCTGCTGTAAAACAATGAGGAAGACAATGAACCAGACAGCCTGCATGGGATCGACCGTCAAGATCATGAGGAACCCAATCGCTCCGCCCAGCCACGCACCGAATACGGGAACCAGCGCCGTCAGGCCCACGCATGCTCCAATGGCAACCGCGTAGGGCATTCCGAAAATGCCCATGCCAATGGCACACAGCGTTCCGAGGATAACAGCCTCTATGCACTGCCCCGTGATGAAGCGGGAAAACGCCTGGTTGGCCACATGCGCCGCACGACGCACCGAGGCGGCGGCAGAGGCGGGCATGAACAGGTCGAGAGCCGAATTCGCCCCTTTAACGACGCGCTCTTTGTCGAGAAGGATGTACAGGCAAAACACCAGGGCCACCACAACCGCGAAAACGTTGTGAAGAATAGACCCCGCCGTTGAGAACACCGATTCGAGCATGGACATAATGCTCGAAGAATCCCCGTTCGAAAGGCCCGCCATCAGGTCGGTGAAGCTTCGCTCCAGGTTTTCGAGGCTTGCAGAGTCTATGGAACCCATGATGGAATCGAGATTCTGCGACGCCCAGCCGTAGAAATCCCCCGCCACCTTGGCAACGCCCGTCTTAATCACGCCCGTAGACGCTTTCAGCTCCGGAAGCACGAGGTTGACGATGACGGCAATAACGGCACCGATGATAAGAAACGATCCGATGAGACATACGACGCGCCGCGAGGAGGCGACGATCTTTTTCGTCGAGCGGGGAAAATAGACGCGCTCAAGGCGCGCCATGATGAGGTTCACGAGAGACGCGAACACGCATCCCAGAAGAAGCGGCATGACCGCGATCCATGCGAGCCCTAAAGCGGCGAACAACTGGTCGGAGTACTGCAGCGCCAACGCGGCGACGAAGAAAAGCCCCATGCCAACGGCAACCGTCCGAATGGCGCGCATATCGAAATTTCCATGCTCTTCCCGATGTTTGTTCTCCATACGCTACCGCCCTTGCCGCTACCCATGCGTCCCTCGCGCCCATGCGGGGCCCGAACCCGAAACGCCCATCTTCATGCCGCCCGCGAAGCACCTTTGCACTTTTGCGAAGCTGCGCTCTGCGCGGTCTTAACGCACTATGGTAGCGCAGATTTCCCGCGAAAAGACGAAGCGTTGCGCGAATGAAATCTTAGGAAGCGAAAGCTTGAAAGCAGCCGTAGAAACACCTCTGATGCCCCGCCGAAGCGTTCGGCCCCGACGGAAGGGCGCCCGCTACGCCGCTCGCTGCGTCGTTTTACCCTTGCGTCACGCCGTTGTAACACCGTAGAAACAAACGTGCTTTAATCTGCTTTGACAGTCCAAGGAGGCGCACCGAAGTGCCTCAATATCGTCAATATCGCAGGAGGCAGCATGTCTTACGCAGCACGCGTCATCGAACAGGTGAAGGCGAAAAACCCCAACGAACCGGAATTCATCCAGGCCGTCACCGAGGTTCTGACCTCTATCGAACCCGCTTTGGCAGCCCATCCCGAATACGAGGAAGCAGGGCTTCTCGAGCGCATGGTAGAACCCGAGCGCGTCGTGATGTTCCGCGTTCCCTGGGTTGACGATGCAGGTCGCGTGCAGGTCAATCGCGGCTATCGCGTGCAGTACAACAGCGCCCTGGGCCCCTATAAGGGCGGCGTGCGCTTCCACCCCTCCGTCAACCTGTCCATCATCAAGTTCCTCGGCTTCGAGCAGATCTTCAAGAACGCGCTGACCGGCCTGCCCATGGGCGGCGGCAAGGGTGGCGCGGACTTCGACCGAAGGGCAAATCCGACGCAGAGGTCATGCGCTTCTGCCAGAGCTTTATGACCGAGCTCTCCCGCCACATTGGCGCTGATACCGACGTTCCCGCGGGTGACATCGGCGTCGGCGGCCGCGAGGTAGGCTACATGTTCGGCCAGTACAAGCGTCTGCGCAACGAGTGGACCGGCGTGCTCACCGGCAAGGGCCTGTCCTTCGGCGGCTCGCTCGCCCGCACCGAAGCGACCGGCTACGGCCTCGTCTACCTGGTTCAGGAGCTGCTCGCCCAGAAAACGATTCCTTCGAAGGCAAGACCGTCTGCGTCTCCGGCGCCGGCAACGTTGCCATCTACGCAACCGAGAAGGCTCAGCAGATCGGCGCAAAGGTGGTCACGATGAGCGACTCCACCGGCTGGATTCACGATCCCGAAGGCATCAAACTCGATGTCGTCAAGCAAATCAAGGAGGTGGAGCGCGCCCGCATCTCCGAATACGCGAAGCGCGTCCCCGGTTCCGTATACAACGACGGCCGCGGCGTCTGGAGCATCCCCTGCGACATTGCGCTTCCCTGCGCGACGCAAAACGAGCTCTTCATTGAGGATGCGAAGAACCTGGTCAACAACGGCTGCAAGATCGTAGCCGAGGGCGCGAACATGCCCACCACGCTCGATGCCACCGAGTATCTCCAGCAAGCAGGCGTCGCATTCTTCCCCGGTAAAGCATCCAACGCAGGCGGCGTTGCAACGTCTGGTCTTGAAATGAGCCAGAATTCCGAGCGCCTTTCCTGGAGCTTCGACGAAGTAGACGCCAAGCTCAACGGCATCATGGTCAACATTTTCCACGCATCCAACGATGCAGCCAACGAGGTGGGTGCTCCCGGCAACTACGTCGTAGGCGCGAACATTGCGGGCTTCAACAAGCTTGCCAACGCTATGATGGCCCAGGGTATCGTCTAGTTCCGAAACGTCGCTTCCTATTGCCTTCCCCAAACGGACGCCCCGCACTCGCGGCGCGTCCGTTTTTCATGCGACACCAGGCTGCTTAGCACCGAAGGCCATTTGTGCTTGTTGAACCTCGCGCACTGCTTGCTACAGATATAAAACGACCTCGACGCTTTCGAATGAGGCCGTTGCTTGAGATATGCGATTGACGCGCAGCCGTTACAAACGAGGGCCAATACACGCCCGAATGCAAAAAACAGCCCTTCCGAACGGAAGGGCTGTTGTGAGTTGCGATTGATTTGAAAACCGGGCGACACTTCCGATTTTCATTCGTCATGAATCAGGACGCCAGTTCTATGCAATTTCACGCATATCGGCACAGGTACTACGTGAAATCAGGGCGCATACCGAACGATGGCGACTGAATACCAACTCCTAGAACGCTCCCAAAATTAGAAGAGCAATAACTCCGATACACGAAAGAGCCCAGATAGATGCGATGGTATACAGTACAGGGGTGCAAGCCGTCTTCAAGGTTGCTTCACGTTCGGTCATTCTGATCACTCCTTTTGTCTAACAAATCCTTCCCTGCCGATGGCGCCATGGTATCACCGAACAAATGAAAATTCGAGGGATAAAACGAGCAGTTTTTATTTATAGCATTCACTTGTTTGCATAATTATGACCAATGGGTCTTTTCAGCTTGCTAAAATTAACTATATTCCCAGGTCATATATAATTTTTTATGATGCATACATGCATTTTTCCTGCATACTGCAGAAATTGCAGGAGCATTTTTCTTAAACTTTTTTCTGCACCCTATCGGTCCAATGCGTTTTTCTTCGCATTTATGAAGGATTCGTGGATAAGAAGGCAAAATCGCAACCTGAAAACAGAAGAGATACCAAGAAAAAAGGGCGATGCGGATACGCATCGCCCTCTCGCTTCATGTAGAAAAACGCTACTGGGACGCGACCGTTCCGTCAGAACAGACCGCACAAGGCATGGACCAATCGGCATGGTCGCTATGGAGCAGTTCTTCGGCCAGCTCCGATAGAGGCTTCTCCAAAAACGTTTCGTAGCAAGCCTGGACCGCAGGGTTTTCATGGCTGAACCGGATAGCGCTCTTCGCGTCGATCGCCCGCAGAACGCCTCCGCGCGCCGCAGCAAGCTCCCTTCCTTCATGGATCGGCTGCCCGCCGCCTCCCGCACAGCCCCCCGGGCACGCCATAACCTCGACGAAATCGTAATGCACATCTCCGCGTTGTATGGCCGCACAGAGCGCGTCGGCGTTCGAAAGTCCGCTCGCGATGGCAATGCGCAACGAGCGCGCCCCGCGAGGTCGAAGGTCTTTCGCGCCAGCCGAATTCGGCGCCTTCATGGCGAATCTCCTTAAAGGCATCTGGCTGAGGGTTATCCCCGCAACCAGGTAATAGGCAGAACGCAACGCCGCCTCCATGACGCCGCCCGTCACGCCGAAAATATGGCCGGCTCCCGAGGCAATGCCAAGCGGAGCGTCGAAGTCGCGTTCTTCGAGAAGTCCAACGTTTAAGAACCTCGATTTAATCTGCCTCGTCAGCTCGCGCACTGTCAAAACCGCGTCAACGTCGAAGCCGGTTCCTGCGGCGTCCATGCCCGATATGCGCATTCCGCCTTCTTGGCGACACAAGGCATGTACGACACGACGAAAGGCGGGATGGGTCTACGTCGAGAAGCTTCGCATAGTACGTCTTCACCAAGGCGCCGAAAATCTGCTGGGGCGACTTCGTCGTGGAAAGCTTCGAGACAAGTTCTGGGTAGCGCGCCTTGAGAAAACGGACCCAGCCCGGGCAGCATGACGTGAACATGGGACCCTCGCCGCCTTTGCCCAAACGATCGAGCAGCTCGCTGCCTTCTTCCATGATGGTGACATCTGCGGCGAAGTCAGTGTCGAAGACGTAATCGAAGCCCAGGCTTTTTACGGCAGCCGCCATACGCCCAACGCTCGCCTTGTCCTCCGCAAGGTCGAGGCCCTCGTGCCAGGAAGTTCGCACGGACGGGGCGATCTGGGCGATGGTGATGGTCTCGGGGTCGTCTATGGCATCGAACACGCGCGAGACGTCGCTGCGCTCATGCAGGGCGCCGACAGGACAATGCGTGATGCATTGCCCGCAGTAGGAGCAATCGTCCTTCGCCACCGCATCGACGCGGCTACGCGAGCGGAATCCACAAGCCCCCACACAGAGAGGGCCTGCACCTTCGAGCACACCGAGACGCATCGCAAGCAGGAGATGCACTTCGCAGGCTCTTTCACTAGAGGGTAGCGATCGTCGACGGGAGACTCGTCAAACGAGGTCTTAAACGAAACCTCGTGGATACCCATGGTGTCGGCGAGCTCCTGCAGACGGCATGTTCCGTTTCGAGCACGTGGGACAGCGTCGGTCGTGGCGCGAGAGAATGAGCTTCAGATTCATCTTGCGCGAAGAACGACGCGCTGCGTATCGGTGCGGACTTTCATCCCGTCGAACACGGGACTGTTGTGCGGCCACCAGATGGTCTATGCCCTCGACTTCGACGAGGCATATACGGCATGCGCCTATTTCGTTATAAAGCTCGAGATAGCACAGCGTGGGGATGTCCACCCCCGCGATACGCGCCGCCTCGAGCACCGTTGCCGAACGGGGAACGCTCACTTCTATATCGTCGATGGTCACGCAGACCCTCGAGGCATCGGACTGGATGCGGCATGCGTCTTTCGCCATATTTCCTACCATGCGAGCCTTCCTTCCTTGCGTAAAATTCCGCACCCGAAATGATCACAGTTCAGACAACGCGCCGCCTCCTGGCGCATTTCGCGATCGGAGAAACCGTATTCGACCAATTCGAAATCCCGTCGGCGCTCCTCGCCGGGACGCTCGCCCAAAACCGCGCGGCCGCAGGCTATGCGGTCTTCGAGGCGGACGGGAGGAAGATCGATATCCAAAACAAGCTCGCGATGAAATCCCAGGTCGCGATCGATCGTTTTGGCTGCGGCCTGACCGTCAGCGATAGCCAGAATCGCCGTTGCAGGACCCCTCATGCAATCGCCGCCTGCGTACACGCCCTCCATGGCAACGGCGCTCAGGTCTTCTTCGACGAGGAAAGACCCTCGCTTGCACGTCATTCCTTCTTTTTCGAACGAATAGGCCTGAATCTCCTGTCCGATGGCCACGACCACCACATCGCACGGCAGCGCCGTCTCGTCGCGATCGGCCGGCATGGGAGAAGGCCTGCCCCTGTTGACAGGACCGATAATCTGGGGCTGCACCACAAGCGAAACAGCTTCGCCCTCGCCGTTGCATTCTATGCGCAAAGGAGCCATCAGATCGGCGATATGGCATCCGTCGGCAACGGCGCCCTCGATTTCCTCCGCAAGCGCCGTCATGTCCGCCACGCGTCGGCGATACACCACGGTCACACGATCGGCCCCCAAACGGACGGCTGTGCGCGCAGCATCCATGGCAACGTTGCCGCCGCCAACAATGCAGACCCTCTTTCCGCGCCAATCATATGGACGGCCCTGCGCCACCTCCCTCAGGAGCTGCACAGCGGACACCACGCCCCGAGCGTCCTCGCCCGGCATGCCGACCTTCTTATCGCCGTGAGCGCCGATGGCCACATACACCGCATCGAATTGGCTCCTGAGCTCGGAAAGCGATATGTCCGTGCCCACTTCTACGCCGCAATGAATCTCAACGCCCGCCTGTTCGATCGAACGCACTTCTTCGTCGAGGATATCTTTCGGAAAGCGATAGTTCGAATTCCGTAGCGAAGCATGCCGCCCGCCTTTTCGAGGCGCTCGTAAACATCGACCTGATGCCCAAGCCGTGCCAGGTAGTACGCGGCAGAAAGACCCGACGGGCCGGCCCCTACGACGGCGACTCGCTTGCCGGTCGAAGCGAGACGGCGTGCATCGCGAGGACGAAAGGCGTGGTCCACCGCGTAGCGCTTCAGGCCGCGGATGTTCACGGCGTCGTCCACCATGGCCCGCCGACACGTGTGCTCGCACGGATGCTCGCAGACGTACGCGCAGGCGGAAGGAAACGGGTTGTCTTTTCTGATAAGCTCGACCGCATCGTCGAAGCGGCCTGCGGCCGTAAGGGCGATATAGCCCGGAACGTCCACATGGGCAGGACACGACACCACGCAGGGCACCCCTTGAGACGAGCTGCGCAAGCAGCTGCCATGCTCCATATGCTGCTCGAAGTCTTCGCGAAATGCGCGGATGCTTATCAAGACCTGCTCGGCGCCTGATATCCAATCGCGCAATCGGAACTGACGCGAATATGCTCCGCGAGCTCCTCGAGATCTTCAAGAGCTCCCTCGTGCGCGCGTCCGTCGATAATCTCCTCGAGCATGTCGGAAATGCTCGCAAGGCCGATGCGGCACGGGACGCACTTTCCGCAGCTTTGGGCATGGGCTACGCCTACATGCGCACGCGTCATATCCACGGGACACGTTCCTCGCGCGGTTGCGCCAAGACGGCGCGCCGTCGCCCGCATTGCCCGCTCATTGCCGCGAACAATCCCGTTTGTGGCGAAGGGTTCGCTATGCTCATGAAGCCTCCTGGATGTCGACGATAGGGCGTTCAAGCCCGCCTGTGCGCTTTCGGAGCCATTCGGCAGATCCGAAATCGTAAGAGACGCATCATCTTACCAGGCTGTCGCTTCAAAGAAGCCGACAATACTCGAGGAAATGCGGACGTAACAGGCGCCGCGCCCTACGGCACCTCCGTAAGAACCTTCGTCGACGCCACATTGCCGGGCGCAATCATGAGAACGCCGACGTCGCCTACCTCAGGCGCATCGAAATACAGCGTTCCGTCGACGGTTTCAGCCATGGAAAAGCGGTCGCAGCGCTTGAAGGAGATGACCACGTCCACGCCTTCGACCGCGCAAAACGGCGTCGGGTCGGTTGTCAGAGCGATCACCGTATCCACTTTCGCCGCGGCGAATCGGTCGAGGATGTCCTGGATATGCCCAACAAGGCCCGGGTCGACCGATTCCGGATCGACGGAGGAGAAGATGTCGGAAACGCTGTCGTAAGCGCCGGTCGTGCGCGTAGTGACCGTTTCGTTCGTGATGCCGAAAATCCCCGGGGAGGTCTCGGTCTGCGTCGTGGTGGTCTTGGTGGTGGTCTGCTTAGGGACAACCAGCTCGGAAACCATGTCAGGGGTCAGGCTGAAAATACCGTAGGTATGGCCCTGTTTCATAACGATGCGTCCGGTCGCATAATCTTGAAACGAATCGGGGCCGATTTCCATGACGGAGGCATTCTTCTCTCCGTAATGCTTTTGGGCCTCTTCCAGGGTGACCACTTGCGAGGACGAATCCGACCCGCCCTCTTCGTCCTCCGGCGAATCGGGAGATGCGTCCGAATCCGACGAGGGAAGGGCAGTCCCCTCGAAAAGCACGACATCATAGCCCGTCATATCCCCCGCGATATCGTCGATGCTGGTGGCAGCCACGTTGAGATTGTGCCCCGCATTGATATAAGACGTCAGGATAACGAAACCGGCAAGCACAAGCGCCCCGAAAACGCCGAGCGCAATGAATTCCCGCCTTCTCTGAGAGTGGCCATCCGCCGCACGGTCGCGTGCCTCGAGCAGACGCCGCGCTTCTTCCGAGCAGCGAAAAGCCTCTTCTTCGCATCGGCAAAAATCACCTTCGGCACCTTCGTCTTTCATATGCTCGTCTTTCTGCATGGCATCCCCTTACAGCAAATCGCGCAGGAAACGCCCCGTGTGGCTTTCGGGAACCTTGGCCACTTCTTCCGGGGTTCCGCACGCCACGATGGTGCCGCCGCGGTCGCCACCCTCGGGACCGAGGTCGATGATGCGATCGGCGCATTTGATCACGTCGAGATTGTGCTCGATGACAAGAACGGTATTGCCCTTGTCCACCAGGCGCTGGAGCACGTCGAGCAGCTGGCGCACATCTTCCATATGCAGACCCGTCGTTGGCTCGTCGAGGATATAGAAGGTCTTGCCGGTTTGCCGACGCTGCAGCTCGCTCGCCAGCTTCACGCGCTGAGCCTCGCCACCCGAAAGCGTGGTAGCGGGCTGCCCAAGGCGAATATAGCCAAGACCCACGTCGAAGAGCGTCTGCAGCTTGCGGGCGACGCCCGGGATGTTTTTGAAGAACTCGAGTGCCTCTTCGACGGTCATGTCCAAGACATCGTAGACGGTCTTGCCGCGATAGGTCACCTGCAGCGTTTCTCGGTTGTAGCGCTTGCCTCCGCACACTTCGCAAGGCACGTAGACGTCGGGAAGAAAATGCATCTCGATTTTAATCTGGCCGTCGCCTTTGCACGCTTCGCACCTGCCGCCGCTTACGTTGAAGCTGAAGCGGCCGGGCGCGTATCCGCGTGCCTTGGCCTCCTGCGTGCTAGCGAACAGCGCGCGTATATCGTCCCACAGCCCGATGTAGGTAGCGGGGTTGGAGCGAGGCGTGCGGCCGATGGGGCTCTGGTCGATATCGATGATTTTATCCAGAGCTTCATATCCCGTAAGCTTTCGGTATGCGCCCGTGCGGTGGTGGGCCCGATTGATGCGGTTCGCCAGCGCAGGGCAAGCGTGTCGGTAATAAGCGAGCTTTTGCCCGAGCCGAAACACCCGTGACCACAGTAAGCGTGCCGATCTCCACCTGCGCCGTGACGTTTTTCAGGTTGTTCGCCGAAGCGCCCGTGATTTTGACCGAACCACGCTTCGGACGCCTTCGCTCGAACGGAACGGCGATGCGCCGCCTTCCCGAGAGGTAATCGGCCGTGAAGCTTCCCTCGGCGGCCGCGACCTCCTCCGGAGCGCCCGCAGCGACGACGTAACCGCCGTGCTCTCCTGCACCGGGCCCCATATCTATGACGAAGTCCGCATGACGGATGGTGTCTTCGTCGTGCTCCACCACGATGACTGTGTTGCCCAAATCGCGCAGATGCTCCAGCGTCGCAATCAGCCGCTCGTTGTCCCTTTGATGCAGGCCGATGGAGGGTTCGTCGAGGATGTAGAGAACGCCCATGAGCCCCGCTCCGATCTGGGTGGCAAGGCGTATTCGCTGCGCTTCGCCGCCGGAAAGCGATGCGGTTCCGCGTTCAAGCGTGAGGTAGTCCAAGCCCACGACCACCAGAAACCTCAAGCGGGCGCGAATCTCTTTCACGATGGCCGAACCTATGGTGGCATCGCGCTCGGAAAGCGCCAAACCGTCGAAGAAAGCCAGGAATCCGCGGCGGAGAGCTCGCAGACCTCGTGGATGTTCCTGCCGCCCACCGTGACCGCCAAAATCTCGGGCGCAGGCGTTTGCCGCCGCAGGTGGCGCAGGAATGGTGGCGAAGTATTTCTCGTATTTCTCACGCTGGGAATCGGACTGCGCGTCCTTGTAGCGGCCCATGACGGCCTCGCAGGCGCCCTCCCAGTCGATGAACCAGTAGGTCTCCCTTCCGTCGACGGTGACGTAATCGACCCGCACCTTTTCGTCCTTGATGCCGTACAGAAGCGCATCGCGCACCTTCTTGGGCAGGTCTTCCCACGGCGTTGCGGGGTCTGCTCCCATATGGGCGCAGACCGCACGAAGAACCTGCGGATAGTAATTGCCCGTGGCAAACGGCGCAATGGCGCCCTCGTTCAGCGAAAGGGACGGGTCGGGAACCAGCAGGCTCGGGTCCACCTCTTCGCGGCTACCCAGGCCCGCGCAGTCGGGGCAGGCGCCATACGGAGCGTTGAAGCTGAAATCGCGCGGCTGGAGCTCGTCCATCGAGTGGCCGTGCTCAGGACAAGCCAGCGCGAGCGAGAAGAAATGGTCGCCCGCAGAAACGCCCGTGAAGCCAGGAGTGCTCTTCTGCGGGTCGTCGGCGACTTTGGCGTCATCGAGGACGTGGACGACGACGCGGCCCTCGCTGAGCTTCGTGGCGACTCGACCGACTCCGCGATGCGGCTCGTTGCAGAAGCCTTCAATACGACGCGGTCGACCACGACGTCGATCGTATGCTTGAATTTCTTGTCGAGCTTGATCGGCTCGCCCTCGAGCTTGCGGACTTCGCCGTCGATGCGGACGCGGGAGAAGCCTTCTTTCTGAAGATCCGCGAGTATCTTCGCATGCTCGCCCTTGCGCCCCACCACGACCGGAGCCAAGATCATGGCGCGCTTGCCCTCGCCCAACCCCAGGATTTCATCGGTGACCTGGTCGGTAGTACGCTTCTTGATTTCCCTGCCGCATTCGGGGCAATGAGGCACGCCGACGCGCGCGTACAGCAGGCGCAGATAGTCATAGATTTCTGTGACCGTGCCCACCGTGGAGCGTGGATTTTTCGACGTAGTCTTCTGGTCGATCGCGACTGCGGGAGAAAGACCGTCGATGCTATCGAGGTCGGGCTTGTTCATCTGCCCGAGGAACTGGCGCGCATAGGCCGAAAGGCTTTCGACGTAACGACGCTGGCCTTCGGCATAGATGGTGTCGAAGGCCAAGCTCGACTTTCCGCTTCCCGACAGGCCGGTGATAACAGCCAGTTTGTCGCGCGGGATGGCCACGTCGACGTTTTTCAGATTGTGCTCGCGAGCGCCGCGTATGACGATGGAATCGCTTGCCACATCAAGCCCCTTTTTCCGAGTATGCGAAATTACAGCGCCACGATTGTAGCGCATGGCGGAACAGAGCCGAACAAAAGTACGTGATTTCCTCGGTTCGTCCAAAACGGGTGCACAAAATGCGCCGCGCTCTGTGACCGACGCCCTTCGAAGTGCCGCGCAATCGCGCTGCGACCGACAGACTTCGGCGAGACGCGCCGGGTGTCATTTACATCCCCGGCTTCACCAGGCCGCTCTCGTAGGCCGCCACGACCAGCTGGGCGCGGTCGTGCGCATCAAGCTTGCCCATAATGCGCCCCACGTGCGTGCGGACGGTGGCCGGCGAAATGACGAAATCGGATGCAATCTCTTCGTTGCTCATGCCGCGGCCCACCATGGAGAGAATCTCGCGCTCGCGCTCGGTCAAGCCGTCAATAATCGAGCCGTCGAAACGGGACTTGCGGCGCGATTGCGCATAGGTCTCGACAAGACGGCGGGTGATGGAAGGCTCGATGAGCGCATCGCCCTGCGCGACGACGCGCACCGCGCGAGCAAGCTCTTCAGGCTCCACGTCCTTGAGAAGAAACCCGCTCGCCCCTGCCGCAAGGGCGTCGTAGACGTATTCATCCAGGTCGAACGTTGTGGAGGATCAAGACGGCGGTATGCCGCGTTTCGGAATCGTCGGAAAGCAGGCGCGTTGCCTCGATCCCGTTTTTCCGCGGCATGCGGATGTCCATCAGCAGCACATCGGGACGCATCCTTTTGGCGAGCGCAACCGCATCGAACCCATCCACAGCCTCCCCCACCACCTTGATGCCGGGAAACGACGAAAGGATGAGACGAAACCCCTTACGCACCAAATCCTGATCGTCGGCTATCGCCACGCGAATCACATCTGGAGCGTTCGTACCCCTAGAGTCCATACCGACCGCCTTCCAACGGTATCTCAGCCTTCAGCACGCACCCGCCGTGCGAACCGTCTATCGAAAACACGCCGCCGAGCGCTTCGATGCGTTCCTTCATCCCATCGAGCCCGTGACCCGGAGCCGATGCGGCAACGTCGTCTGCGAGCCCTACGCCGTCATCGGAAAAGACCAGGGATGCCTGCGTTGCCGTGGAGCGAAGGAGGATGTCGACCGAGTTCGCCTGCGCATGGCGGACGGTGTTCGTTGCCGCCTCCCTCACCAGGGAAAACAGCGCCATATCCACGATAGCGGGAACGTCTTCTGCGGTAGCCCTTCGTTGCGCACGTAACCTCCAAAGAAGCCCTCCGAAGGTATTCGACAACATCGGCCAGACGCTCCGTGCCTTCAGAAGGGCGGTCTCGGCTTTTCGTCCCCTCGAAGAACGCCGATCATGGAGCGTATCTCGTCAAGGGCGCCTTTCGACACGAGGCGAATATCCGCAATGGCTTCCTTCGCTGCAGCAGGGTCTGAATCGACCAGGCGCTCGGCGGCGGCGGCTTGGATAGCCACGGCAGAAAGAGAGTGCGCCGTGATGTCGTGCACGTCGCGCGCGATGCGCACGCGTTCCTCGGCGACGCGGCGAGCGGCGAGCTCTTCGCGGCTTCGCTCGGCCTCTTCCAGGCGACGGTGCGTTTCCGCCATGTAGGCCCGATACGTCCTGAGGGCGAATCCGGCAAGCGCCGCAGCAACGACGAAGATGAGGTTCTGCGTGCGCATGACCGTGGCAAGCGTCTCGCTCGGAAGAGGCGTAGGGGCAAGCAGCATCACCGTTGCCGTAAGAAGGCCGGCAACGACGGCGTGCCGCCGTCGAGCAGATAGCTCAAGCTGCACACGGCCACCATGGGGCCGATTGCCGAAAGGGCGAATCCGGACATGTAGCCACTCGAGAAAAAGAAGCACGCGAGAACGATCGCAAGCGTCGGCCACGGCGCCACACGACGAAGTACGAGCGGAAGCGTCGTGAAAGCCAACGCACCGTAGGCGTACATGTTGGGAACGATGTTGACAAGCCCCGCCATCTCCCGAAACGGACCGTCCACGTAGATGACCGACGTCGACGCGAGAAAAAGCTGCCCGCAGCCGAACAAAAACGCGATCAAGGCGATGCCCGCATCGACGACCCAGTCGCTGACGCGCAGGGCATCCTCTTCCGCAGGACGGGCGGCATCGAGAAAGCGGCGCTGCTGAGCGTCGTCGGAAAACGAGGAAAACCTCTGCCGCAGGGTATGCATCGTGTTTTTCATCATCACCTCATGCTAAGGCAGGCATCCGCCGCATGCCATACCGTATTCAACGTAACCTCGCGCTTTGCGTGCGGGGCTAACCGCGCGGATGGGCTCGATGGTGCTCGCTTTTTAAGCGAGCCGGGGAAACGTGCGTATAGATCTGAGTCGTGGACAGGCGGGCATGGCCGAGCATCTCTTGAACGCTGCGCAGGTCAGCCCCGCCCTCCAAAAGGTCGGTCGCAAATGTATGGCGCATGTCGTGAGGGCTCAGGGAGGCATCCAGGCCCGCAAGCAAGAGGCTCTTCTTGAACATCTTGCGCAAGGCGTCGGTCGTCATCTTATTGCCGCGCGTCGACACGAAGAAATGCGGGCATTCCTTGCCGCCCAGCAACGCAGGACGGGCAATCCACGCATAAGTGCGCATGGAGTCCACGGCAAGATCGTGCAACGGAATGATTCGCTCCTTGCCGCCTTTCCCGAATACCTTGGCCTGCTTGAGGTCGAAATCCACATCGCAAGCAAGCAGGTCGGAGGTCTCGGAAACGCGAGCTCCGTATGCATAGAGAAACTCGAGGATAGCCTTATTTCGCATATCCTCGGGTTCGTCGCTTCCCGCATACGCGCCGAGCAGCTTCACCATCTCGGCGGCAGATATGACCCGCGGCAGGCGCTTCGCCGCCTTCGGCCCCTGAAGAACGCTTACAGGATCCGATTCCGCATGCCCACGCGCGACCGCCCAGCGGAAAAAAGAGCGAAGCGCGGAAAGATGCCTGTTGATGGTACGCCGCGAATATGCGGCGCGGTCGAGCTCGGAGAGGTATCCGCGCACCTCGCGATGCGTGGCTCCCAAAGGATCGACCCCCGCCCGATCGGCCCACGAACCGTAGCTTGCAAGGTCGGCCCTGTAGCTGCGAACGGTATGCGGGGAGGCGTTTCTTTCGGCCTCGAGCATCGTGCAGAATCGATCGACGAGCCCCGCGTAGCGCTCGTTCGCCTCCGACGAATCCTGGGGCATGGCCTAGAGCACCCCCGCTTCGCGCAGGTCGTCAACGTACGCGCGAAGCGCACGTTCTCCACGCTGGGCATAAGCGGCGTAACGCTGCTGCTTATTACGGATGCGCTCGGCGAAAGGCTCCATAATGCCGAAATTGACATGCATCGGCTGGTAGTCGCAGGTGTTTTGATCGGTGGCGTAAGCGAGCAATGCCCCGAACGCCATGTCGCGAGGCATGGGCGGCATGGTCGACCCCGACAGGTCGGCGTAGACGCACAGAGCCGCGTAAAGACCCGACATGATGGCCTCGCAGTACCCCTCCGTTCCCGAAAGCTGACCCGCTATATGAAGAGGCACGGGGCAAGAGGTCTCGCGCACGCGAAGCGTCGCATCGAGCAGCTTCGGAGCGCACACGAACGTATTGCGATGCATAACGCCGTAGCGGGCGAATTCGGCATGCTCCAACCCTGGAATCATGCGAAAGACGCGGCGTTGCTCGGGAAAAGTCAGATTGGTCTGGAACCCAACGAGATTGTAGGCGGTCAAATCCGAGTTTTCGGCGCGAAGCTGCACCGCCGCCCAGGGGCGACGGCCCGTTGTAGCGATCGGTAAGCCGACCGGCTTGCTCGTACCGAACCGAGGAGCGTCATGGCCCTTGCGGGCGATCTCTTCGATCGGCTGACACGCCTGGAACAAGTCGTTCGTCTCGAAGTCCTTCTTGATGACACGCTCGGCCTTCAGGAGCTCGTCGATGAACGCATCGTAGCTTTCCTTGGTGAACGGGGCGTTCAGATAGTCCCCGATGGCATCCGACTCGTAGCGAGACTGCCTGAACAGCACCGTCTCATCAAGGGAGTCGGCCATGACAATCGGAGCCGCGGCATCGAAGAACGCGAGGTTCTCAGACCCCGTTTCGCGAGCTATCCATGACGCCAGAGCGTCGGAGGTAAGCGGGCCCGTGGCAAGAACGACGGCATCGGCATCTGACGGGGGCTCTTTTACCTCTCCCACGATGTAATCGATGTTCGGATGGTCTTTCACCAGGCGCGTCACACCTGCGGAGAAGACATCGCGGTCAACCGCAAGCGCCCCTCCCGCCTCGACACGGGCACGATGTGCCTGCTCGATGAGAAACGACCCCATAGCGGAAAGCTCCGCTTTGAGCATGCCCGCGGCGCTTTCGGCTTCATGCTCTTTCAACGAGTTCGAGCAGACGAGCTCAGCGCAATCCGACCCGTGATGCACCGCCGTCTTCGTTTCGGGGCGCATCTCATACAAGCGTACATGGACGCCGCGCGAAGCAAGCTGCAAGGCCGCTTCACTTCCGGCGAGGCCGGCACCGATGATGTTCACTGTTTTTTCCATCGGCAAAGCATACCACAACGCTCTTCGGCCCCATCGACGCAGCGAACGCCACACAGCACGCACGCATTCGAACCGAGACAGCCGCGATGACGGCCCCATACGGCACGCATACCCGCGCCGAGAGTGCCGTCGCACAGCTCGCACGCGTCTGAGCGAGACGACGAAACTCAGGTGGCGCGCATGCACCCGAACCGTCCGTCGGGAAAACGCTCTATGACCCCAAGCGCCTCGAGCCTGCCCACGCACGCCATCAAATCCCCCACCGTGGCAAACGGACCCGATTCCCCCGTTGCGAACTCTTCCAAAGCTGCTCGAGACGCATTGGGTCGGCGCGCAAAGCGCCTATCACCAGACCGCCCGCATCGTCACACGCCTTCAAAGCCGAAGAATTACCGCCTGTCGAAGGAGCAGCGCAGCCCCCTTCCTCGCGGGAAAAGAGCATCGTCAGCTGCGCGGCGCGACCGTTCGGATGCGCCTTTTCGGGGAAATGCCTCGTCAGAAGCTCCTCGAATTCCGCTTCGTCCACCACTGGACCCGCTCCCTGAGCAATAAGCGCATTCGACCCGCGCGACGTGGGCGAGAAGATGGACCCAGGCACGGCGAGCA
>JBKTHK010000033.1:0-19949 GCA_047240885.1 Slackia sp.
GCCAAGCATCCTGACAAGTCCATCGGCGTCTACTCCAAGGAAGACCTCGACGCCGCTAGCAAGAAGAAGGGAGGCAACCAGTAATGGCACGTTCTATCATCGATCCGATTACCCGCATCGAAGGCCACTTGCGCGCTGAGATGGAAGTCACCGACGGCGTCGTCACCGATGCGTGGGTTTCCGGCGGTTGCTTCCGCGGCATGGAGCTTGTCGTCCGCGATCGCACCCCCGAAGATGCGGCGTTCATCGTGCAGCGCATTTGCGGCGTGTGCCCTGTCTCGCACATGCATGCATCCTCTATCGCTGCGGAGAAGGCTTACGGAATCTCCATTCCGAACAACGCCCGTATCATCCGCAACCTCATTGAGGGTTCCCAGTTCCTGCATAGCCATATTTTGTGGTTCTATAATCTGGCAGGTCTTGACTACGTCAATCCTCTCAATGCGCTTTCCGCAGACCCGTTGCGCTTATGACCTGCAACAGAGCTCGAACCCTTCCGCGGATTTCGTCGGCTTGCAGATCGTCTGAAGAAGTTCGCCGAAAACGGCTAGCTTTCATCTTCAGCGGCAACTGGTTCGACACGGCGAGTACAATCTCACCCCGAAGCGGACTTCATCTGACCGCCCAATATCTTGAGGCGCTTCAGATGCAGGCCAAGGCGTCGGAGATTGCCGGCCTTCTGGGTGGCAAGATGCCTCACATCATGACCATCATCCCGGGCGGCACGGCGTTCGTTCCCACGGCGGAGAAGCTCGATGACCTCAAGGGTCTTGTCGACGAACTCTATACCTGGGTCGCTAACACCATGATCCCCGACACGCTTGCCGTCGCCAAGTTCTATCCCGAGGCGACCACGTTCGGTAAGGGCTGCGGCCGTTATGGCGCATGGGGCGTTTTCGAGCGTCCGTCCATGGAGATGAACGATCGCTACCTGCCTGCAGGCGTCCTTGACGATCAGTTCAACCTTTCCGACGTCGACGAGTCCAAGATCACCGAATATGTCGGTCGTTCCTGGTACGAGGGTGACGCCGACCTGCCTCCGTTCGAGCAGGGCGTCAAGCCTGCATTTACGGAGTACAACGTCGACGACCGCTACACGTGGAACAAGTGCCCGCGCTATGACGGCAAGCCGCTTGAGACCGGCGGTTTCGCACGCTTGCTCGTAGCCTACAAGCGCAACGTTCCCTTCGTCGTGGAGCACATCGACAGCAACTCGTTGCTCTGGGCGCTCAGAAGGGCGACCTGTCCGCGCTACAGAACACGCTCGGACGTACCGGTGCTCATGGTCGAGACCCTTTACGTGGCAACTCTCATGAAGGAATGGGTCAACGAGCTTTGCGAGCCGTTCGGGACGGCGACAGCTCCTACTTCGAGTCTCCTTCCGTATCGACGGCGAAGGCACCGGCTCTGGGAGGCTCCGCGCGGCGCTTATCACTCCGAGAAGGTCAAGGACGGCAAGATCACCGATTACCAGATCATTATTCCGTCTACCTGGAACCTTGCTCCGCACGATCCCGATGGAAACTACGGCCCGATGGAGCAGGCGCTCATCGGCGTTCCCGTGGCGGATATCGAAAAGCCCATCAACGCTCTGCGCACCGTTCACAGCTTCGACCCCTGCACCGCTTGCGCTGTGCACATCGTCGAGCCGAAGACCGGCAAGAGCTTCGAGACCGTCACCAGCCCTTGGGGGGTGAAGTAAGATGGCCCATCTCGCACATTATCGCGAAGCGCATCCGCTGCCGTTCCGCATTACGCACTGGGTGAACCTGATCTCGATGATTCTTCTTATCGTGACGGGCTTCTGCATCCACTTCCCGTTCTGGCCTGAGTTTATGGGCATCGCCCGCGGCGTGCACATCTTCTTCGGTTTCGTGATTTTCATCAACGTGATTGTTCGTATCGTGCTGGCGTTCTTCGTGAAGTCTGCGCCTACGGGTGGCACCCGTGAAGTCGTAACCGACTTCAAGACCTGGTTGCCCCAGGCCGACAACAAACACCAGCTCGGTGCTTGGATCAAGTACTACCTGTTCTTCAAGAAGGACCATCCGCTGGCTGCAAAGCTCGGCGTTCCCCAGAAGATCAGCTACCTGCTTGTTCCCGTCCTGCTGATTTTCATGTTCTTCACGGGTCTTTGCCTGTGGTCTCCCACGGCAAACCTGCCCTTCTTCGCCGACATGATCAACCTCATGGGCGGAGCAATGAGCGTGCGCATCATCCACTACTTCATGATGTTCGTGTTCATCCTGTTCTCCATGCTGCACATCTACCTGGCGAACATCGAGGGCCTTGCTCCCACGAAGCTCATGTTCTTCGGCACCGAGCATGGCGGCTTGGTCTATGACCCCGAGAAGCACACCATTGTCGGCGAGGATAAGCTCGACCACTAAGGTGCGCTTGCATATCGGCTCCTGCCTTTGTTTGCAGGCCGTTGATTAACGAAAGAGGATGGCGGTCGAAACCGCCATCCTCTTTTTTGGTTCCACCGGACGCAAGTGCGCAGGCGTCCTGTTCTCTGCTATGTTTGTCGGTCAGGCCTACGGTGTGCTGTTCTTAGATCGCACGCGGACGAGTTGCGAGCAATTGGAGCAAAGCGGATATGCCGCGACGGTGCGGTGTGTAGCGTTTGCCGCGCATGAACAGGCAGCTCGCATGCATGCCTTCTAAACCTGCCGGCTCTATAGCAAGCAGGTCTTTGTCAGTGGCGAAGAAGTTCGCTTTGTAGCCTACGTGCAGCAAGCCTATGTTTTCTCCGAGCATCTTTCCTCCGTTGACGGTGTAGGTTGCCAACGCCTCAAAGGCGGAAAGAGACTGTTCTTCGATGTAGAACTCTCTCATGCCGCGCATCTGTAAAAACGGGTCGACGGTCTGCACTGGTGCGTCGCTTGAGCCGCACAACACCACGCCCGCATCGGCGAAGTCGCGCAGAGGAATCTGCTGGTTGATCATGTCTTTGTCGAGCATTCGCTCGTAGCTGTGCATGAAACGCTTATCCATCCAGGAGTATCCTGGCTGGATGGTGACTGAGGGTTTGAGTTCGTAAATGCGTTCGAGCGTGTCGGGCGCGGGAAACTCACAATGGTCGATGCGGTAGCGCATGCAATTGGGCATGGCGTCATCTGGTGTACGTTCTAGTTGGTGGTCAGCCTTTTCAAAAGCGCTTGTAAGCTGACGAATGGCGGTTTCTCCGATAGCGTGTGCGCTTACGGCGAAGCCGCGCGATACGAGGTCGGAGATCTTGCTGTCGATGAATTCGTCGGTGAAATACGTCGGAGCTTGGATGCCGTTTTCGTACGGTCGGTCAAAGGCCGCGCTTTGCGAGCCTATGGCGCCGTCGAGCTCCCATTTCATACATCCGCCGATACGTTTGCGTTGCATACGCGGAAGAACGCGAGCGAGTTTTTTCTCATCCATGTACTGGGGAAACAGTCGTACGTCAAGAGAAAAACGCTGCGCTAAAAACGCCATAAGTTCCACGAGGACATCGCGCTCGGAGTCGTCGGTGCCGTCCATGGCACATACGGTGCCAATGCCGAAATGCGCGCAGGTGTCACAGAAATCAGCAATGCCGTCTCCGAGCAAACGCGGGCCGACGGCTGAGCTGACCACGCTTGTGATTTTGCCCAGGTTGGCATCGTGTGCAGGGCCAGCCAAGATGCCGTCAGGCGCTTCGTCGGCAAGGCCTATCTCGTCAAGCAAGGCGGTTGAAAAAGCTCCCGAATGTCCGTCGATATTCATAACCCAGCAGCGTCCGTTGTTCGTCCATTCGTCGAGTTCGAACCGATTGGGCAGGCGTCCTTCGTCCATGGAGAGCGCTATGTAGTTGCTGCATACCATAAGGTCTCCCGGCTTGGTGCGCGCTGCATGCTCTCGAATCTTTTGTTCTACGCCGGCGAGGTTGTGCGGTTCGATTCGGCCGTTTTCTACAGTGCAGAGTTGTGTACTGATGCCGGAGAGCGCTACGGCTTCGAGCAAGTGCAGGTGGGCGTCAATCAATGCCGGGTAGACATGCACGCCTTGCAGGTCAACGATCCGCGCACCCTGTGCATGCGGATCGTCTGCAGAAAGGTTGAAGGCTGCAATGACGCCGTCTTCGACCAACATGGAGCAATGCGCGTCTTCCGCGCTTTCCATGGTATGAAACGTTGCATTGGTGAAAAGCGTCTTCACGGTGTCTTTCCTCCTGGCGTGATGGCAAATGTGCTTCTTTTCGTGTCGGAACGGTCGGGTGCAGCTGTTGCGTGATGGGATGCATCCTTTTAAGCGCGCCTCCTTGAAGAAAAGCGTCCGTTTGCGTTTGTCGGGATGGACGCTTCATGCGCTAGATGCTGATCATGCTTCCTACCGCCATCAGAATGAAGGCCAAGAACACAACGATCTGCAGCGGAGTGCTGCCGAGGGCTTTCGGCAGGAGAAGCTGTCCGTTTTCTCGGCGGCAGCGTCGATAGGCGGCGGGAACCATGAATGCGATGCCGAGGGCGATAAGGCCGCCCGCCGTGCGCATGAGCTCTAAGAAACTGCCCAGATTCAATAGCACCAAAACCAGCGAAGGCAGGGTGGCGATCAGCCAGCAGATGCGGCGGTTCCATTTCGTCTGCTCTTCGATGATGTCGGAAAGCGCCAGTGAAATGGACCAGTATGTGGTAAGCATGGCTAAAAGCGTGAAGACCGAACCGAGGATCTGGGCCCAAAGGCCGATGCCTTCCGACCAACCGATCATGGCGAGTTGCGTCACGTGAGTGGAGCTTGCCAGCGAGCATCCGGCTATGACGATGATGAACATAAGATTCAAGCCCAGTCCTATGAGCACGGCGTTGCGCACTTTGACGGGGTCGCGATCAAGACCTTCTACCGCTTGCGGAATGCTGAAGAATGCGATGAAAGACATCATGGCCATGCCGAAAAACGCCAAGAGTTCGGAGAAGCTTCCTACAGCGTAGTAGATGGCGTTGTCCAGGTGGAACATGCTTCCTGCGGCCAGAATGACGATGATGCCGATAATGATGTCGATCGAGATTGCCTCGCTGATGCCGAGGACCTTCAGCCCGAAAAAGACCACGGCGGCGGCAATGGCGTAAAAGACTATCTTGGCGGCTAGGGGCGGCAATCCCGCAGAGGCAAGAATCTCCGCACCGCCTGCCACATAAGCAGCCAGATTGAAGATAAGAACAAGCGTCACCAGCACGAACATACCCATAGTGAGCGCCTTGCCAAAGCGCCCTCGGAACAAGTAGTGCTGGAAGATGCCGACAATCTGGGTGCCTTTGCCAACGCCCATGGTAAGTTCGGCAAGCATCATGTGCATGCAATAGCTGAAGAAGAAGGCGAGCAGCAATATTGCCAGAGCGGATACAGTGCCCGCGCGCGTAATGAGATACGGTAGCGTCATGATGCCGCTTCCGACGCCGTAGCCCGTGATGATGCAGGCCGCTTGCCAGGTGGTGAGTTTCTTGCCCATCGATTGTGCCTTCTATCGAGATTACGACGGTTGTTTTGCCTCGGTAGGAAACGCTCCGCCGGCGCCTGCTTTCGGCGCACGGGGCGCAATGATACACCACTTCGGTTCTGTTTTCGGTATCTGTCGAGCGAAGCCGTCTCGCGCCATTTTGGGTCGGAGGTGTATATCTTGCGGCGGCTGGCGAGGGGTTAAAACGAACAAGGGTTTCGTTGCTGTTTGCGCATTGGCGGTGAAGCAATGGAGCGAAGCGAAGTTTTGATACGCTACGATCTTGTTCAAGCCAGATACGTTATCGGAGCATTTCTTATGAGCACTCGAGTCAACCATGCCATCCTGCACGTTTTCGACTTCAATTCCTGCGTGAACGTGTTTTCCGAAGAAGAGCTCGATCTGTCCCAGCGGCAGACGAAGAACTACGTGGCGACGCATGCGCGCCGTGCGCTGGGCAACATCGACAACAAGCATGGGGAGTTTGCGTCCACGAGCCTGTTCGCCGAAGAGATGCGCGCCTACAAGCGCGGCCTGAAAAGCTTCACGGAGCTTTCAATTCAAATCGCCGAGTTCATGGCCGCGGAGCTATCCCATCAAGACAAGCCCGTCTCCACCGATTTGCTGGTGGTTGATTTCGAGGAAGACGCTGACGTGGCAAGCGTGCAGGCCGCCGTTGCCGCCGAAGTAGCGCGGGAGGGCGACGCCGATGCCGACGATGCGGAAAAAGACGTTCTTGATGAGGCGTTTTCCGCTGCTGCCAAGCGCTATTTCGCGCTGCTGCTGCTCGAGAGCAAGCAGGCCTATATGCACGAGTGGGTCACGGCGACGGGGGAGCGCCGCGCGGCGAGATCGCGCGCCATTACGCCATCCTGCCGAACCCGTCTCAGAAAGTGGCGTCGTATGCGGTCATCGACATGGAGACGCTGTCCGTTCTCTTCTGTGACAAGCCCCGCTCTATCGCGGGCGAGGAGCGCATGCTCATACCCGAGGGTCTTCTTCAGTGTTCCGTGGAAGCTTCGAGCAAAGAGGTCATTGAGACCGTGGCGCGCATCGTGGAGGAAGTGGCCGATGAATTCGGGGCGAACGCTGCCGTGGCGCTTTCGAAGGCGAAGGCCTACGTGAGCGAGAAGGCGGACGAAGAGGAATTTCTGGCGCCGTGGGAGGTAGGCGCCGAGGTGTTCGAGGACGAGCCTCTGCAGCGCCGCTTCGAAGAGGCCGTGGCTGAGGAGAACCTCCCCCTCGCGTGCCCGTGGAGAAGAAGGTCTCAGCGCGTGGCGAAGAATCACAAGATTCGTACCGATACGGGCATCGAAATCACGTCTCCTCGAATTCGCCACAACCCCGATTTCATAGAATTCGTCAGCACCCCGAACGGCCTGATTCAAATCGGTGAAGAATATCGGCAGCATAGAGAACCGGTAGCGGAGAAAGAGTGCGGCGGCGCGTTTGTTTTGCGGGGCCGTGCTCGCGTTAGCTGCTATCATGGTTTCGAATGCACTGCGCCTTCTTTTTGTCTGGAATATCCTTACCGAACGCAGCGTCGCTCATGCGCTGCGCTGCTTTATCGAAAGGGGAAGTAAACATTGGCCGAATTCATCTACACCATGTATCAAGCCCGCAAAGCTCATGGCGATAAGGTCATCTTGGACGACGTGTCCCTGTCGTTTTATCCCAGTGCCAAAATCGGCGTCGTAGGCCCCAACGGCATGGGCAAGTCAACGCTGCTTAAAATCATGGCCGGTCTCGAGGAGGTCTCGAACGGCGAGGCCCGTCTTACCCCAGGATATACGGTTGGCATCCTGCAGCAGGAGCCTCCTCTCGACGATGAGAAGACCGTTCTGGAAAATGTCCAGATGGCTTTCGGGGACGTTCTTGCGAAGATCGAGCGCTTCAACCAGGTCAGCGCCGAGATGGCCGATCCCGATGCCGATTTCGACGCGCTCATGGATGAGATGGGCAAGTTACAAGACGAAATCGATGCGGCGAACGGCTGGGACCTCGACAGCCAGCTTTCCCAGGCCATGGATGCGTTGCAGTGCCCCGATTCCGACTGCCCGTGAAGGTGCTCTCCGGCGGCGAGCGTCGCCGCGTGGCTTTGTGCCGTTCCCTCTCGAGGCGCCCGACCGCCGCTTTGCTCGACGAGCCCACTAACCACCTGGATGGAGTCCGTCTTGTGGGCGAGCAGTTCCTCAAGCAGGCGCGGTCGCCGCACGCACGTCGTTATTTCCTTGACAGCGTGGCGGAATGGATGCGAGGTCGACCGCGGTCATCAATATCCCTACGGGGGCAACTACTCGACACCTCGAGTTGAAGCCCCCGCATGGCCGCCAGGGCCAGCGCGACGCCAAACTCAGGCGTATGCGAACGAATGGGTGCGTAGCTCCGCGTCAGGCGAAAACAGGCGCGCTGGAAAAAACTACGACCGAGGCGCAGTCAAAAACGTCGATTTCACCGAGATTCATATCCCGGTCGGTCCTCGTCTGGGAGCAGAGGTTCTCAACGTCGAGCATCTGCACAAGGAATTCGACGGTCGCGTCTTGATCGACGACCTTTCCTTCAGCCTGCCTCGTAACGGCATCGTAGGCGTAATCGGCCCCAACGGCGTTGGCAAGTCGACCCTGTTCAAGATGATCGTGGGTAAGGAGCAGCCGAGCTCGGGCACGCTCAGGCTGGGCGAAACCGTGAAGGTCTCCTATGTCGACCAGAACCGTGAAGGCATCGACCCGGATAAAAAGCTCTGGGAGGTCGTTTCCGACGGGCTCGATTACATGCAGGTGGGCGAAACCGAGGTTCCGAGCCGTGCGTACGTTTCTGCGTTCGGTTTCAAAGGCTCCGACCAGCAGAGCCCGCAGGCGTGCTTTCGGCGGCGAGCGCAACAGTGCTGCGCACGCGAAACAGGGCGGCAACTTGCTGCTTGACGACCACTAACGATCGCGACGTCGAAACGCTCAGCTCGAAGAAATCTCATCGGGCGTATGTGGTCACAGTCGACCCATGTTCCTCGACCACATCGCCACCCATATCCTCGCATGGGAGGCACTGACGAACCCGGGCCCTGGTTCTGGTTCGAGCTGGCAGCTACCAGAAGAACGCGTCGACGATGGGCGAGAAAGAGGCGAAGCTATCGCATCCATCGCAAGCTGACGCGACTAGGACCTGTCAAAGCAATCTGAGGCGGGACGGCATTCGCATCTTTCCGCCTCTGCGGTGCTTTGTTATGCTCGGCTCGCGGCGCGATACGCGCGCGTCTCGCGACCTATCGAAGGAGGCAGGGCTTCCTTCTGTTTTCAAAGCGGCGCGCGTCGCTTTGCTGTCAGGAAAAGGCTTTCGTGGAACA
Organism: Slackia sp.; assembly: GCA_047240885.1. Classification (GTDB taxonomy): domain Bacteria; phylum Actinomycetota; class Coriobacteriia; order Coriobacteriales; family Eggerthellaceae; genus Slackia. The sequence goes on from JBKTHK010000033.1 coordinate 8,787, forward strand.
AGAAAAAGGGCAATGTCGCGGCATTGCTGCCTATCAGGTCTTGCTGCTGTACCTCGGGCTGGAATCGTTTTCGAATACGTTATGAACATCTCCATGGGGTTTTACAACATTCCTATCGTCGTCGTATTCTTGATCGCGTTGCTTGTCGCGTGCCTGCAGAATCGCTCGTTGCCGTTCGATGACAAGCTCGCGGTTATGGGGAGGGGAATCGGGGATAAGACCATCGTCACCATGGTCCTCATCTTCATGGCGGCGGGTATTTTCGTCGGCGTCGTGGGGCGCGACAGTGCGGAGAGCGTGGCGTATTTTTTGCTGTCGGTGATTCCCGCTGAATACGCCGTTGCTGTGCTGTTTGTCGTGAGTTGCTTCGTGTCGGTCGCCATGGGAACATCGGTCGGAACCATCACGCTCATCACGCCTATCGCCGTCGCTGTCTCGTCGGCGTCGGGCTTCGACATGCCTCTGTGCATCGCGAGCGTCATGGGCGGCGCGATGTTCGGAGACAACCTTTCGTTCATATCCGACACTACCATTGCGGCGTGCCAGGGGCAGGGTTGCAAGATGCAGGACAAGTTTCGCGAGAACTTCAAGATCGCCCTTCCTGCCGCGCTCGTCACGCTGATCTTGATTTTGGCGCTTTCCATGGGGGCGGACCTTAACGGGAGCATATCCCACGATTACGACCTTATTCAGCTCATTCCCTACGTTATCGTGCTCGTCGGGGGAATCGTGGGCATCAACGTGTTTGTCGTTTTGCTTCTCGGCATCGTCTCGGGTTCGATCATCATGATTGCCGCGGGGGCGACGCCCGCAACCGACCTTCTGGCCAATATGGGATCGGGCGCGGCCGGGATGTTCGAAACCACCATGGTTGCCGTGTTGGTGAGCGCCATCTGCGCCCTCATTCGAGAGCATGGTGGCTTCGTCGCCCTGCTCAACGGCATCAAGAGTTTGTTTAAATCCCGTAAAGGGGGCATGCTCGGCATGGGTCTGCTTGTTGGGGCCATGGATATTGCCACAGCGAACAACACCGTTGCCATCGTCATGGCAAATCCTATCGCTTCGTGATGGCCCGAACCTACGACATCTCCAGGCGCAAGACGGCTTCCTGCTGCTCGATACCTTCTCGTGCGTGTTTCAGGGAGTGATCCCTACGGAGCTCAGATGCTGGTAGCCATTTCCGCCGCAGCGGAGCTTGGATTTTCCGTTGCGGCGTTTCAGATCATGCCGCTTCTGTTCTATCCGTTCCTTCTTCTTGCCAGCTCGCTGGTGTTCATCTTCCTCGTTCCCGACACGAGAGGATTTGACGCCGACGGCGAACGCGAATGATGAAACGTGTCAAATGGACGCAAAAGTGTCAAATGGACGCAGGCTTCTATCAAAGGGGCCTGCGTCTTTGCTAGAATGACGTCCATGCATGACGACGCTCGCATAACACTCACCATTCCCGACCATATCGATGCGGCGATGATCGTCGGTCCTCAAGACTGCGTGCTGCATACGATACAGAGGGCGTTTGCCGCGCGGATTACCGTGCGCGGTAATCTCGTCATGCTCTCGGGCGACTCGCTCGAGGTCCAAAGCCTGACTGCCCTTTTCGGAGACCTCATAAAGATGGCCGCTTCGGGCGCTGCTCCTACGGTGGAAGACGCCGAACGCGCGGTCGAGCTTCTTCGGCAGGGGGAGTTCGCTCCTTCTCTTCTGCGCGAAGATATTCTGCTTACGTATCGAGGGCGTGCCATACGTCCGAAAACGGCGGGACAGAGCACTACGTCGACGCCATTCGCTCCCATACGGTGACGTTTGGCATCGGCCCCGCGGTACGGGGAAAACCTATCTGGCTATGGCGATGGCCGTGGCGGCGCTCAAGCGCAAAGACGTCAACCGCATTATCCTCACGCGCCCTGTGGTGGAGGCGGGGGAGAACCTTGGCGTTTTGCCCGGCACGCTCACCGAGAAGGTCGACCCTTACATCAGGCCGCTCTACGACGCCCTTTTCGACATGACCGACATGGAGCGGGCGCGCGAGCTTATCGAAGGCGGCGTGATAGAGATTGCACCGTTGGCGTTCATGCGCGGTCGTACCTTTAACGACAGCTTCATTATCTTGGACGAGGCTCAGAACACGACCTCCGAGCAGATGAAGATGTTCCTCACCCGTCTCGGCTTCAATTCCAAGATGGTGGTCACGGGGGATATCACCCAGCTCGACCTGCCGCGCGGGCTTTCGGGTCTGAAAAGCGTCCAGCGCGTTCTCGACGGTGTTGAGGGCATCGCGTTTTGCGCCCTTACCCGGCCGCGATGTTGTCAGGCATTCTCTCGTCGCTCGAATTGTGGAAGCTTACGAGCGCGCCGCCGCGCGTGACTGCAGTCGGGAAAAGCGCGCGGACCGCTCCGATGAAGACGGGGAGGGCGAGGGATAGCGCCGCGTCTTTCGTTCGATACTAAATCGGGCGAGTGCCTCTGATGCAAGATTCGGCCTCGTGCCGCTGATCATAGAAACGGAGATTCTTTTCATGGCTAATTCTTTCAAAAGCGGTTTTGTGACGCTTGTCGGCCGACCGAATGCCGGTAAATCCACGCTGATTAATGCGGTTGTTGGCCACAAGGTGGCCATCACCTCCAACACGGCGCAGACGACCCGCCATCGCTTCCGCGCCATTGTCACACGCGAGGACATGCAGATGATCATGGTCGACACTCCGGGTCTGCACAAGCCCCACGACGCGTTGGGCGAAGAGCTCAACACCAGCGCCATCATGGCCATGGAAGACGTTGACGTCATCGCGTTTTTGGTCGATGCGAGCAAGCCGATCGGCCGCGGCGACGAATGGGTCGCGGCTCAGGTGCGCGCCGTGCGTCATGCGCACAAAATTCTCGTCATAACCAAGGCGGACCTGGTCGATAAAGACGTCATCATCTCCCAGCTCGAGGCTGCGCGCGCGTTGGGGCGTTGGGACGATGAGGTCGTGCTCTCCTCGAAGTCGGGCTTCAACGTCGACGGTTTCGAGCACGCCGTTTCTCGCTGGCTTCCCGGGTCCGAAATGGTTCCCCGACGATATGGACACCGACCAGCCTTTTGAGGTCCTTGTCGCCGAGTTCATTCGCGAGAAGATGTTCGCAGCTTCCGCGACGAAGTGCCGCATTCCATCGGCGTCATTGCCGATCGAAATCGAGCTACGAACGTCGCAAGGACATGTAACTACGCGGTGGTTTACGTCGACGCGACTCCCGAAAGGCATCATCATCGGCAAGGGTGGAAGCGCTATCAAGCGATCGGCACGAGGCCCGCCAGGATCTCGAGCAGCTGCTGGGGTGCAGGTGTTTCTCGACCTGCAGGTCAAGGTCAAGAAGAACTGGCGTCGCGACCTGAACCAGATTCGCCGTTTTGGATACGGGGAGGGCATCTAGCCATGGCCAAGTTCTGCACGTGGTGCGGCGCTCCATTGGAGCCCGGTGCGCGCTTTTGCGGCGAATGCGGCGGACGGATTCTCGAGACCGTTACCGTCGACGGCACGAAGGCGGTTGAAGCATCGGACGCCCTGCGCGGTTTCGGTATCGTGGACGGCAAAGAGCTGCCTGCAGATGCCACTCTTCGTCTCGATCGGGATTCGGTGGTCGTTCCCACAGATAACGAGCAGAAACGCTTTTCCCTCGACAGCGCGAAGAAGAGACGCAATGTTGCATTCATCGTCATCGGAATCATCATCGCAGTCCTTCTGGTCGTGGTTGTAGTCTTGGGCACGATGTATCTGAACGGCAAGCAGTCGGGGTCGAGCGAGCCTTTGCAGGTTGCCGGCACGGACCAATCCTCGGGCGAGAATACCGAGCAGGTTCCTCAGCCGTCTTCGACTTCGGGGTCGGAGCAGGCGACGATCGACGATAAAGTTTCGAGCGAACTGACCGAAGAGCAGGCGTATGACTTTCTTTCCGAGGCGTACGAGAAGCTCGATACCTACGACGAGCGCATAGGTACATGCGTCGAGGACTTCAACGCCGACTTTCTGGTGAGCTCCATGGACACGCGCAACGCCTCGAAGGAGTTCGCCGACAAGGTTCTGAGCGATCTTACGAGCGATCTTGCAAGCCTGGAGTCGGCGAAGATACCATCGGGGTCGTCGTATGTCGAACAGGCGGAGAAGGTGATGGAGCTTTACGAGTGTCAGATCGGTCGCGTCTCGGCGCTTACCAACGCCTGGGCGCTCGATGTGACCTTCGAGACCCCATCCGAGCACAAGGCCGAGATTCTGGCCAAATACACCGAAGGCGATGCGAAGACGTATTTGTCTCGTTACGACGAGCTCTACTCCAAAGCTGAGCCTAGGCAGGTTTCCTAGGCGGCGCGCTCCCGTGTGCTTTGGCGTGGTTGTGCCTTTTCGCTTGACAGCTCGAAGCAATCCACTATGATAAAGCGCTATGAGTTTCGAATTCGTACATACCATGACCAACATGATGATGCACATGCTCAAGCCTGGGCTTGTTGGCGCGTGCGCCGACGCTCAGGCTTGAGCTTCCGGGCGGCCTAGCCGCATTCATCTGTCACGAAACGTATGCATATGTACGAGGAATCATGATTAATCTTACTAATTTGTCCAAGACGTACTTCGGGCGCTCTGGTTCGCACGAAGCGTTGCGCGATGTGAACCTCCATATCGAGCGCGGTGATATATTCGGTATCATCGGACAGTCTGGCGCCGGCAAATCGACGCTGGTGCGTTGCATCAACCTGCTAGAGCGTCCGACCGAAGGCTCCGTGATCATAGACGGCAAGGACGTCACGGCCTATCGAGGGAAAGAGCTTTCCCGACTTCGCGAGTCGATCGGCATGATCTTCCAGAACTTCAGCCTGTTCCAGCAGCGAACGGTGTTGCGCAATGTGACATTTCCGCTCGAACTGCGTCGGGAGGATAAGGCAGCCGCTGAAAAACGCGCGCTCGAGCTGCTCGAGCTTGTCGGCCTTGCCGACAAGGCTGCCAGCTACCCGAGCCAGCTTTCGGGCGGCCAGCAGCAGCGCGTGGCCATCGCGCGCGCCTTGGCCAACAATCCCGAAATCATGCTCTGCGATGAAGCAACGAGTGCGCTCGACACCATGACGACGCATGCGATTCTCGACCTGCTTCGCGATATCAACAAGGAACTCGGAGTCACGATGGTCGTGATTACGCACTCCCTTTCCGTCGCCAAGCAGATCTGCAACAAGGTCGCCGTTATCGAAGGGGGCGCTATTGCCGAGGTGGGGACGACCGACGAGGTGTTCGGCAATCCCCAAAGCGATGCCACGCGTCGTCTTATCGCGGCCGACTCCGGCCTGTCCGTCGAAGAGTTCGAGGCAGCGCGCGCTGCAACTTCTAAGGAGGCGTAAGCCATGGAGGCCATCACGTCTTTCGTCGACCAGTACGGCGCTCTTATGGCGCAAGGCACGTGGGACACCGTCGTCATGACCGTTCTTTCTACGGCGTTCGCCTACGTCATAGGCATTCCCCTGGGCGTTTTGCTGATTCTTACCGCTCCTGGCGGTCTTCACCCTCATCGCGTTTTCAACAGCGTTCTGGGCTGGCTGGTCAATATCGGCCGCTCCATCCCGTTCATCATCCTGATCGTCTTCATGATCCCCATGACGCGCGCCATCGTCGGCACTTCTCTCGGCGTTGCCGCCGCCATCGTTCCTCTGACGGTCGCGGCTGCTCCGTTCGTCGCTCGCATGGTTGAGCAGAGCCTTGCCGAAATCGACGGCGGTCTGGTGGAGGCCGCTCAGAGCTTCGGGGCGTCTACGTGGCAGATCATCCGCAAGGTCTTTTTGGTCGAGAGCCTGCCGTCTTTGATTCGCGGCCTCTCCATCACCTTCATCACCTTGTTCGGCTTCGTTGCCATGGCGGGCACTGTCGGCGCGGGCGGCATCGGCGACATCGCCATTCGCTACGGCTACCAGCGCTATCAAGACGACGTCATGGTGGTTGCAATCGTGCTCTGCATCGTGGTCGTCCAGTTCGCTCAGAGCCTGGCGAATGTGATTGCTCGCAAAATCGACCACCGTTCGCGTTAATGATTCGCTTCTCGTAGCATTTCTGATGCGGTAAGCGGCGCAAGCCAGTTAGCATGGCTGTGATACGAATCGAAACTCGGCAGATTCGGTTGTACCGATACAGAACTAGACGTCCGTATCCGAAGGATTCGACGTCGCGCTTCACAGGAAGGTTTAGCTATGAAATTCAAAAAAGTTGCGGCCGTATGCGCTAGCGCCGTTGCGGCCTGCGGTCTTGCCGTTGCCTTGGTGGGCTGCGGTGGCGGCGCCGCGAAGCAGGTCGCTGTTCCCTCCGATGCCACCAATGAAGCTCGCGCTCTGCTTTTGCTGCAGGATCAGGGCATCATCAAGCTTGCCGACGGCGTCGGCTTGAATGCCACCAAAAACGACATCACGGAGAACGCTACAACATCGAAATCGTCGAGGCCGAGGCGGCAAGTCTCCCGCGCATGCTAGCCGACGTCGACATGGCCGTTATCAACGGCAATTATGCCATTAGTGCCGACATCGACCCTGCCACTGCGCTTGCTTCCGAGGACTCCGCTTCTGAAGCTGCGGTCGAATACGGCAACGTCGTCGCCGTGCGCTCCGGCGAAGAGGAGTCCCCGAAGACCAAAGCTCTCTTGGCGGCTCTTGAGAACGACACGGTGAAAGACTTCATCGACGCCACCTACAATGGCGCAGTCGTCGCTACGTTCGACTCCGGCGAAGCCGGCGAGATTCCTCAGGCAGAAGGCGACGATACCACCATCACGGTGGGCGCTTCTCCTGCTCCTCATGCGAGATTCTCAACCAGGTTAAAGAGCTTTTGGCCGAGAAGGGCTGGACGCTCGAAATCACCGAGTTCACCGACTACGTGCAGCCTAACGTTGCCTTGTCCGAGGGCGATCTTGATGCCAACTACTTCCAGCATCAGCCGTATCTCGACGATTACAACGCCCAGAACGGCACCGACCTTGTCGGCGTAGCGAAGATTCATTTCGAGCCGCTGTGCCTCTATCCCGGTAAAACTGCCAGTGTTGACGATTTGAAGGCGTAGCGAATACTGCAAGCTAATTCGTGGTTTGCGTCACTAGACGCTCAAAAGAACGGTCCCGAAGCTTCGGGACCGTTCTTTTGTTTCGGTATTGATTTTCGAATCATTTGCGCACGGTTCTCAGCGCGGTTCGCGCCGCATGCAATGCCAGGCCTCCCCGCGACTATAGATAATATCGCCAACGAGGCTCGATATCGCCCGTTTGCGCGAACTGCTTTCAAAGATCGCGCTTTGCCGCTTCGTCGGATTTTGCATCGCTCGCATCGGGGTCTGTGCTTTGACTTTGGCCTTCATCGACGCTTGGAGGCGTCGAGGGGTCCTGGGGGTGTTCGGGATCGGTCTTCGGCGTATCGATCGGTTCGGTGAGTACGTAATGAATCAAGGGGCCTTCCATGGGGTTGCTCTCGTCTTCAAGGGGCGAACCGGCGCCGTTCATGGTACTCGTGATGCTTCTTCCGATGTCGATCCAGCTTCCGTCCGAGGTCCACGATCCTATTGAGGTTGTTGCCGCGATAAGCGACTGCTTCGCTTCGAGCGTTTCGGAATCGTAGAAGGCGGTCTTGGCGAGCCCCTGGGCGCCCTGCGCCGTTCCTATGGATATGGACGAGCGGACGGCGATGCATCCGTTGCGCCCAATCGAGACACCGCTGTTCGATGAGTTGTCCAGGGCAGCTGCACTTCCGGCGCGTTTCGCCATCGTTGCCGAAGGAGACGAGGAGCTCCGAGCCTGAGGATGACTCCTCATCTTGAAGTATGTCCGAAAACACCATCGCATAGCCATCCGATGATTCGGCGGCCGACAGTAGCACGCGCTGCATGTTGATGTGAAACACCGTGTCCGCGTATTCTTCGGGACGCAGGTCCTCGGGGTAGGGCTCTCGAAGCTATCGGTCCCCACCGAGGCGATGCATTGGGCGAGGTCGTCGAAAAGGAAAAAGCCGCGATGCTTTCTGTTTCGACCGCGTATCCTTCGCGAGATCCGGGAAGAGCAGGTGGTTCTGGGTTGCGACAAATTCGGCGGACGACGTCCAGGCATGCTTTGCCGAGACCGATCCGTCTTCGTTTTGGCTCAGCAGGGACAGGGTTGTTCCGCCGACGGGATTGTCTCCGTAATGCCTCGAGGCGACCACGATTTCGGAACCGCGAGCGCCGAAGGCCCAGAAGTCCATGCCTGACAGGCTGATTTTCGAGGTGACGGCTTTCGCTTCGAGGTCGATCCATAGCCCGATCGTACTTGGGTAGCCTTTCGACCTTGCGACGACGAACATGTGGTTGTTTTCGAGGGGGAGCGCTTTCACCACCTCATCCATGCCTCCTTCGGATACCGGGATGCTTGTGCTCGACGAGAGGTAGCCTGGGTTGTTCCGGTCGATGGTATGGACGGTCAGCTTGTCGCCGCCGGCTTGCACGAAGCGCAGGTTTCCATCAGGGCAGGACAGAACGCCGCTTACGGAAGGGGTCGTGCTTTCGTAAGCGGTATTAGCATACAGGCCGGCGGAGGCGATTTTGGCCATGGACGAATCGGCCTGAAGCGGGATACGTACCTCAGGCGATAGTAGCGTTTCGTCTCCCGTCTTTCCCAGGACGAACATTCCCGCGGGATAGACCAGTTCGCAACGCGAGGAAGGCGATAACGCCTCGGGATCGAGAAGGCATTCGGTGGATACGGTGTCGCCCTTCACCGTGGTGAAGGGGAGCATGTAGGTGGAGCCGTCTATGACGAGCTGCGCTTGCTGCATCTCTTCCGTTGCTTTGAGAATGGGCGTAGAAGCGCGCAACGTAAGCACGGAGGCGTTCGAGAAGGATTCGAAGGTCGGCGCGAGCGCGAGTTCTCCAGAGATTTCGGGTTTCGAATCGTCGGAATAAGACACGCTTATCGTTCCCGTTTCTCCCCCCGTGTCTTTCGCGGCAATCGTCAAGCCGGTGAATCCGATACTAGCGTTTTCGAAGAAGTTGGTGGAAGGGTATCCCGCGGGGCTGTGCCGAGCCCTCGAAAGCATGCATCCGTATGCGTCCTCTCCGACGGCGCTGGGCGCATAGTCGATGCCGCCTGTCGTATGGGTTTTATCCATATCGGGGTCAACCAGCTCGATGAGTTGGCTGTGAACTGTTCCGTACAGGTTGCTGTTCGCATAGTCCGATCCGTCGTCGGTGAGTTCCCCTGACGCGAAACACGCGGAATCCCGACGGCAGCTCGTGTTCTGTTAGGGCCGCATCAGGTGCGAACGCTTTGGTTGCCGGCGTAGCGGTCGTATTCGATGAGGTAGAGGGAGGAGAACATGCCCGTATCCTGATTGGACACCACGACGATGCCTCCCGTTTCGGACGCGTCGTCGCCCGCGTATGCCCCGAGGGTCGCATCCACTGAAGGGGTGTCGCCGTCTACGGCATCGTGATGCTCTAACACTTCGCCGTTTCTTGTTACGGATATGCCGTCTTCGTTCGCGACGATGCGGGTGATTTTTTCTTCGGGCAACCACCCGACGAGCCATTTCGAGTATCCGTTATGGTCGCCCATGTTCTGCATCATCATGTCGAAGGTCAGGATGCCGGAGCGATCGGAGCCTTGCCCCGTCTGGCTTCGCGCGCTGTAATAGTCGGGCAGTCCGAGCACGTGGCCTGTTTCGTGAATAATGGTGCGGGCAGCCCAGGAGTTGCTGGAGTTTTCTGCCAGCAGGACCATGTTCCAAAGGCGGACGGAGCCGTCCTCGTAAAGCGTCGGGTCGCTCGCCGTGCTTTCGTTGCTCCACCAGACAGACCCCCATCCCGTATCAGGGCCCGCGAAGTGGACGTAGACGGCATCGAGCTTGCCGTCCTTGTTGGCGTCGAATCGGGACAGGTCTTCGCTCTCGTCAAGCGCTGCAAGCGCTTCGGCTACGAGGGACTCGGGGTTGTTCGTGTAGTAATCACGCTCGTATTTGGCGGTGTAGTCAAACGCCTCGCCCGTAAGAGAAAGCTTTCCATATGAAGCCCGGTAATAATAGGCGCTGAGGCTTTCATAGGGGAAAGGGGAGGTTCCGGCGGGGGCGGCTCCGTTTTGCGTTTTAGGTCCGATGATGGACTGGAACGCATCAAGCGTGTCGTCTTCTTCGAATTGGTGGTCGGGAAACGTTATCCTCAGCCCGAGCACGTGTGCGGCGCCAACGGAGGCCATGCCGCTTGACCAGTTTGAGGGAACCGCGTATGCGCCGATGCCTTGGGCGGCTCGCTCACGTTCCACGGCCTGGCTGATGAGTCCCTCGGAAGGCCGGTCGTTGCGAAGGCTTTCCTGATACGCAATGCGGGCATCGAGCGTTCCGTCGGCTTCATAGGCGGCGCGCTGTTCGTCGGTCAGCATGCAAGGAGATTCGTCGGTTTCGGCCCCTAGCGCAGAGCGCCCCCAGGGAAGGAGGAGCGCGGCGGCGCAGATAAGGATGAGCAGGGCGCAGAGGCGGACGGATCGGTGTGCAGACGCGGTGGTCATGGCGTCCTCTTTCTCTTTATGGCGGTCTAGAGGACATACTATACGAGCAGTCGTGCTTGAAGCGTCTGGAATACGATTTCGCCTCATTGCATGCGAGGCGAAATCGTGAGAAACGGCTGCTTTTCAAAATTGCTTTCAGAATTTGAAAAATAATACTTGCTATCAAGACGATGTACGAGTAATATATCGACCTGCGCTTGAGTTGATGCCATTCAACGATGAAAGCGAAATACAATGGGCGTTTGGCTCAGGGGGAGAGCACTTCCTTCACACGGAAGGGGTCACAAGTTCAAATCTTGTAACGCCCACCATTGTATTCCTCGGTAGCTCAACGGCAGAGCACTCGGCTGTTAACCGATAGGTTGTAGGTTCGAATCCTACCCGGGGAGCCATAGAATACTAAAGGGCCCGCATCGCGGGCTCTTTTTGTATGCTTCTGTTTTCCAAGCACGAACAGTTCGCTCGTAAACGAGGCGCGTCGTTTTGGCTCGGTCATTCGCTTCGTGAGAAATAGTCGATATTTTCCCTTGCCATGCAAAAGCGCATCGGGTAATATACGGTCTTGCGCGTTGCGAAAGCAAGCGAACATTCCTCGGTAGCTCAACGGCAGAGCACTCGGCTGTTAACCGATAGGTTGTAGGT
>JBKTHK010000034.1:0-19869 GCA_047240885.1 Slackia sp.
CTTGTCGTTTCCTCCGTACATGCGCAACCCCTTCCTTGCGTGCAGGATTTTCGTCTGGTCAATCGTAACACTTGTGTTATAATCCTGCTGCTCGTCGTTCGGGCGAGCTTTTGTCTCCATCGTTGAAAGGATTTATGCAGGTGCATCCGTTTTTTCTGTAAGAAATAGCTTTCGCGCATAGCGCTTTTGCTGCGGCAGGGCTGTCGCATGCTTTGCGTTTCTTGCATCGGCGGATCTTCAGCCGTAATTCTGCATACCTGCATTCTTTCAACATAAGGAGAACTTCCATGGGCTTTTCGTCCCAACCTTTTCCTGACGCTTCTAACGAATCGCGCTTGAGCGCTTCAGGGCGCCCTCTTTCCAAAAACTGGCTTGCAATTATCGCGTTCATTTGGGCTGGTCAGGCCGTTTCCATGTTCACAAGTTATGCGGCAAGCTTTGCGGCCGTGTGGTATGTCACCGAAACAACGGGCAGTGCTATTCTGCTTTCCATAATGAGTATTTGCGCCTATTTGCCGCAGGGCATTCTTGCGCCTTATGGCGGCGTGATCGCTGATCGATACAACCGCAAGGCGGTCATCATTGTGGCCGATATGGCGGTGGGGCTGGTGTCGCTTGCGCTTGGCGTACTCGTTCTGCTCGGCGACGTGAGCATTGCGGCGATTATGTTCATGGTGATTGCGCGCAGCATTGGTCAGGCGTTTCACGGTCCTGCCATGATGGCGGCCATGCCTATGCTCGTGCCCGAAAAGCATCTCTTGCGCATCAATACGCTCGACATGATGCTCATGAGCGTGGCGGGCATCGTGTCGCCCGCGCTCGGTATCATGCTCTATGGAGGCATCGGTTTTCATGCGGTCATGTTCCTCGATTTCGCCGGTGCCGTGTTAGCCTGCCTCGCACTGGTCAGGGCGAGCATTCCTTCCATCCATAAAGAGAAGGCTGCATGCGAGGAGCGCCATCCGCTGGCCGAGATGAAAGAGGGCTGGGACGCCCTGCGTGACAACCGCGGCCTGTTTTTGCTGATTGTGCTGATTACGCTCGGCATGGTGAGCTTCGGGCCTATGGGCTCGCTCTATCCGCTGATGACGTATGACCACTTTAGCGGCGACGGCTTCATGGCGGCAGTGGCCGAGGCCACGTTTGCGGGCGGTCTGTTCGTCGGGTCGCTTATCATCATGGCGTGGGGCGGCGGCAAGCGCCTTGCGCTGCTGCTGGCTGCATCGTGTGTGGCATTTGGCGTGCTGGCAACTGCATCGGGTCTGTTGGCGCCTTCGATGTTTTGGGTGTTCGCCGTGCTGTGCGTGCTTATGGGCATGGTGTGCGCGTGGTTCAACGGTCCTACGGTCACGTTGGTGCAGCGCAATGTGCCCGAAGAGAAGATGGGTCGCGCGCTCGGCTTCGTCACGGCGGCCATGGGATTGGCGTCTCCTGTCGGCATTGCCTTGGGTGGTATTGCGGCCGAGGCTATTGGCGTGGCGGCATTCTTCGTGGTCGACGGCGTTATCTGCGCGATCATTGGCGTGGTGCTCTATCTTCCGAAAAGCGTTCGCGCGCTCGACGAGTAGAAGTGTCCGAGGCGTGCGCGTTTCTTGCTGCTCAAGCACGAGAGGTCGATATGAGGCCGTTCTTATGGGTCGCAGCCATCGCTGCGACCCCTGAAGGCCTTGAAATTGGCAACTTTTTTCGGTTTCTTGAGGAGGCGGCATTCGTTGCGCGGGTGCGTCCTCATAATCCCAGGTCGTAATCTGCCTGCAGTCTTGAGAGCCGTTCGCATCTTCCCCCAACAGGTTCTTTTTGACCATTTTTAGGGGCTTGGCGTCAAGAAAACGAAAATGAATCCAAATCAGCCCCGAAGTCGGGTTGACGTGCCTGCGTTGGGCCGTTTTTCTGCATAGCGTCCATCGGATTGATGGCGGGGCATAGGCGGGCAATGCCGTCGATTCGTGCGCGCGAACGTTGCGCCTTGTGCCGTCCTGCTTCTGCGCCTTGCTGTTGGCTTCGAGTTTCTCGGCATGCTAAGATGCCGTCGTATCTGGCAAGTTAGGCCGCTGATGCGTTTATGCTTGTGAGAGGCGGAAAAGTTGGACGAATTGGTCGTATGGTTTACCGAGCGAATCATTGCCAGCGGCGGCGTTGTGCCTGCGTTCATCGATTACTTTGCAGTTGTCGTAGGTGTGATCACGGGTGCCATGTTCGCATGCGACCGTAAGCTCGATATTGTCGGCACGGTTGTATGCGGCCTGTTCACGGCATATGGCGGCGGCGTATTGCGCGATTTTCTTTTGCAGGATGAAGGCGTGTACTTCATGTCGCATCCGTACCTGTTTCTGCTCTGCGTTTTTCTGTGCGCGTTCGTCTTTTATTTCCGAGGTCTTTTCCGTCACCTTCCCTCGACAATCTTTTTGTGCGACACCCTCTCGGTCGCGCTTTATGCGGTTGCGGGTGCAAGCAAGGCTTTCGACTGCGGGAGCGGTTTCATCATGTCTATCGTCTTGGGCGCCATCGTCGGCGTAGGCGGCGGTGCTATTCGCGATTCCTTTGTTGGCGAGGTGCCGGGAATTTTTCGATCGAGCAACTTCTATGCCGTAGCGGCACTCGGCGGTTCGTTTACGTATGTATTGCTGGTTCAGTTTGGCTCAGACCCGACGGGGGCTGCCATTCTCTGTGTTGCCGTCGTACTTGCGCTGCGCTATCTGAGCGTGTTGTTTGATTGGAAGACTGGCGACGATCCTATTGACCTGACTCCGTACGTCTCGCGTCCGATCAAGAGTTTCGGATACATTGTGCGCGGTCTGTTCTTGGGGGGCGGTAAAAAGGAGCGCCGACATTACGCCCGCTCATTCAGGATGAAAAACGCATCTTCCGAAAAGGCCCAACGGCGGCATGCCCACGAAGAAGGGGATGCCGGCTCGGAGGGGCGAGCGGGAAATGAGGCGGGTTCCAACGATCCGTTGGCGTTTATGCGGTGAGTCGTGCGGCCCCGAAAGCGGCTGTAAGCGCAGAGAATGTATCCGATTCGTGACAGATCGGCATATGAGCCCTCCGAAGGGGCGTATTGCCGCTCTATCGGGTATTATGATGTGTTGCAATTGGGCAACGACGTTGCCTTTTCCGGGAGTCTGCGCAGCGGCTTCCGATGAGACCCTTTGTAACCGTCTTGAAAGGAGAGAGTCTCACCTATGCCTGTTGGCCTAAGTTTGCTTCTTGTTCTGTTTTTCCTTCTGATGAACGCGTTTTTCGTCATGGCCGAGTTTTCGCTTGTCCGCGTGCGTAAATCGCAGGTGGATATGCTGGTCGAAGAGGGCCGGCCCGGCTCGAAATACGCTCAATTGATCGCCAACAACGTCAACGCCTATCTGTCGGCGTGCCAGTTGGGCATCACGCTCGCTTCGCTCGCCCTTGGCTGGTTGGGCGAACCTGCCGTTTCGGCCCTGTTCCACCCGCTTTTCACATTGCTCGGCGTGCCCGACAGCGTGAATTTTGCCGTGTCGGTGGCAATCGGCTTTTGCCTGGTCACCGCATTGCACATCGTGGTGGGCGAGCTCATCCCCAAGTCCTTGGCCATTTTCAGCACTGAGAAGTATGCCCTGTTCACGGCGGCTCCACTGGTGTGGTTCTATCGTCTTACATTCCCGATTATGTGGCTGTTCAATAGCATCACCAACGGCGTGGTGCGCCTGATGGGCCACGATCCGGCCGACGAGCACGATGTTTATACCGAAGAGGAAATCCGCCTGCTGATCGACGAAAGCACCGAAAACGGCCTGATCGATTCTGAGCAGAATGAGTTCGTGGACAACATCTTTGACATTGCGGATAAAGACGTCGAAGCTATCATGACGCCGCGTCCCGACATGGTGTGTCTGGGCCTCGAGGATTCGCTCGAAGAAAATCTGCGCGTGGTCGAAGAGCATAAGTTCACGCGATTCCCTGTGTATCGCAAAGATAAGGCCGACATCGTCGGCTTCGTGCATATCAAGGACCTGTATCGTCTGGATGAGCATGCCACCATGGCGGACATTCGCATTCGCCGCATCGTCGCCGCTCCTGAGAGCATGCCGGTTGTTAAACTGCTCCAGCTGCTGAAGAAGGAGAAGACGAAGATTGCCATCGTCGTCGACGAGCATGGCGGCACGTCTGGCGTCGTCACCATGGGCGATATTTTCGAGGAGATCATCGGCGATTACGACGACGAATACGTACACAGCAACAACGAGACGTTGACCGAGGTTTCTCCGGGGCACTATCTCACCACCGGCGCATGCGCTATCGACGACTTCGCCGAAACCGTCGGATTCGACCCCGATGATTTTCCCGAATACGAAACATTGGGCGGTCTTTTGCTTGAATCGTTCGACCGAATTCCGGATGTGGGGGACGAGACCAGCTACTTCGAGGGCGATACCACGGTGCGCTTCATCGTGCGCTCCATGGAGGCACGTCGTATCGGGCAGGTCGAGTTCTGGGTGAGCGTCGAAGAGTCCGATGGCGAAAAGGAGTAGCGGGCTCGCTGCGCCGCGCTGCGTTCCTGCGTGCGAAAATTCAATACTGCTGACGAAAGGACGGCACCTCGGAGTGCCGTCCTTTTTGTGTCATGGGCCTTCGGGGTGCTCGAATGGGTGCCGTCAGGTGGTCCTGTTCGCGCGGAGCAAGTTGTGCATAGTCTGTTCGCCGCGCTTTCACGCGCATGAAAGTTTTTTGTTTCGTGGGCGTCTTCCGTTCGGGGACCGATATGAGGCATCTTTCGATTTCGCGCTCTATTCTGGTGGATCAATTGTGAATTTCTGATAAAATTTGCAGCTTGGAATGTAAGGGATTCAACGAAAAACAAGAAAGGGGGCTCTGCATGAACGGAGAACTGATGGATTCCCTGATTGCAATCACGGGTCAAATCAGCGATTTCATGTACACCTACATCCTGGTGTTCCTGCTTGTCTTCTGCGCGGTTTATTTCACCATCCGCACGAAGGGCGTACAAATTCGCTATATCAAGGATATGTTCACCCAGCTTACGGAGAAAAGGCACGTAGAAGGCAAGAAGTCCATTTCGTCGTTCCAGGCGCTCATGGTTTCTACCGCCTCCCGCGTCGGTACGGGCAATATTGCCGGTATCGCCACGGCGGTTGCCACGGGCGGTCCCGGTGCCGTGTTCTGGATGTGGGTTATGGCTTTGGCGGGCGCCGCGTCGGCGTTTGTCGAATCCACGCTCGCGCAGATCTGGAAGGTGCGTGGCAAAGAGGGCGAGTTCCGCGGCGGTCCCGCATACTACATCGAGCAGGCTCTCGGTAAGCGCTGGGTTGGTGTGCTGTTCGCCATTTTGCTTATCCTCTGCTATGCATACGGCTTTAACGGCCTGCAGGCTTTCAACATGGCAAGTGCGCTTGAGTACTACATTCCCGATTACGCCACGAACGGCGCAGCGGTTGCTCTGGGCATTGTCCTTGTTGTCATGACGGCGTTCGTCATTTTCGGCGGTTCCAAGCGCATCAGCATCATCACCTCCATCGTGGTGCCCGTCATGGCTCTTGCTTATATCGGTCTTGGTTTGTTCATCACGTTCACCAACCTCGACCAGCTGCCGGCCGTTTTCGCCTACATTGGCGAATCCGCTTTCGACTTCCAGTCGATCTTCGGCGGCTTCGCGGGTTCGGTTGTCGTTCTTGGCATTAAGCGCGGCCTGTTCTCCAATGAGGCAGGTATGGGTTCCGCCCCGAACGCCGCTGCAACTGCAAGCGTCTCTCACCCCGTCAAGCAGGGTCTGGTGCAGAGCCTTTCCGTCTACATTGACACGCTGATCGTGTGCACCTGCTCCGCTTTCATGGTCCTGATTTTCTATGTACAGTCCGGTGGAACCTTTGGCGAGCTCAACGGTATGCCTCTCGTGCAGATGGCCGTCAATTCCGCCGTGGGCGAGATGGGCATTCACTTCGTTACGTTCGCGATTTTCGCCTTCGCGTTCTCGAGCTTGATCGGCAACTATTTCTATGCGGAAAGCAACATTCGCTTCATCAAGAACAGCCTGTTCTTCTGACCGTCTTCCGCATCACTTGCTTGGTTGCCATCATGGTGGGCTGCCTGAACAACTTCACGCTGGCATGGAACTTCGCCGACATTACCATGGGCTTCATGGCCATCGTCAACCTTATTGCCATCCTGCTGCTGGGCAAGTGGGCTTTCAAGGCGCTTGACGATTACACGGCGCAGAGGAAGCTTGGCAAAGACCCCGTCTTCGTGGCTGACAACATTGAAGGTATGCCCGCAACGCAGTGCTGGCATATTAAAAGGACGATTGAAGGATGTTGGTCCCCAGCCTGTAAAGGAGTACTTCGAGGAAGCGATTGACGCCGACGGAGATTCTTTCGAGCCGGTCAAATAGCACGCAAACCCGCACTTAACGACAAGGGCCCCTCATTGCGAGGGGCCCTTGTCGTTGCGCGTGAATTGGTGGTCAGCACGATTGCGATTATGCTAACAGGGCTACAGCAATAAAATCGGTGGTCTGTTCGCGGGGTGTGAAAAGAGCTGGTCGAGACGGATGACCCTCACGATGCTTCTGGCATTCCGATGATGGCGTTTTGCGGTCGGCGGACACGATGACGCGCGGATGCGGCTGCTCATCGAGCGGCTCTGTCGGCTTCGGCGCGAAGAGCAGCTCGCTGCGTGTCTGTAGAGGTCGGTGTCAGCATTGGCGAATAATGGGTCTTGTTAAGATGGGCGGTGGTCCGGATGGATATGGAGGATTCCTTTGGTTTAAGAGACATAAAGCCTAGGCGCATTACGATTCCTGGAAAGCGTAAGGGGTCGGAGAATGCGAAGCCTGTGATTTCAAGGTAATTTGAGGAATTCCATAAGGAAGTAGACAGGAAGTATAGCCCCGAGGTGATTAAGCGTCGGGAACGTCTTTTGCGCAAGATTGATGCTCTGCAGGAGGAGGTTGACGATTTTGCAACTTTGATTAAATGGTTTGTTGTTTCGGAACAGGTGTTGGAGTAATTCCGGCACCTGTTCCATTTTGCCATGATTTTGTCTGCCACGATGGCCGACAAAAACGAAAAGCGCGCCAGGCGGGAGGGGTGCCTGGCGCGCATGCGAATGGTTGGCGCTTGGGGTCAGCTTTCGAGGAGTCGTTTACTCGAAATCAAGCTTGCTGATGACCGTATCCTTAGCGATGGCCTGGCCGACAAGCTCGCCGAAAGTGACGCAGCGGCCGTGGCTGACGCCGGGGAAGTGCACCGGGTAATCGTCGCCGAAGAAATCGCCCTGAACGTTGCCGATGGCATACAGACCCTTGATGACCTGGTCGTCTGTACAACACAGGCATTATGACAGGTGGTTTCTATTCCAATAGCTACAACTTCGTAATGCCTGGTCAGAACCTTGGCGCCGTGTGCGGAACCCTTTCGTATCTGCTGGGTCGCGGCCTTGCTACCTCTAATGCGTCCTGCCACCAAGGAGGGGTGAGGCGTTTTGCGGCGGAAACGCTGTTTATGTTTGGCGTATAGCGGAGCGTTGGTTTACGCTATTCCGTATTGCTCCGCGAATTCATCCGACCAGGTAATCGGGTGGGACGGTTCAATTGTGCCCGTTAGAGCGTGAATGACGGCGTATCTTCCCGATGTCATGCAGTAGCCGCAGCAAAGCCCCCCCCAAGTAGAAGGACCAGTCCACATCTCCGCAGAGATCGCCTCCTGTGAAACCAACGCCGTACAGTCCGGGGATGGTTTCGCCAGCCTCGTTAAGCGCCTGGTTGAACCCGTTAACCTCGAAGCCAGAGTGTACGGCGGTGATGCGGACCCATTGGCGAACACCCCAGTAAGGCGGCGTATCGATGGGCTTTAAGTACTTCGCATCAAGTCCAAAATCTTCGTCAAATCCGTTTGCGCAGAGCTCGTTCCAGCGCTCGACGCTCGTCTTCAGCTCTTCGGCGGGTATTCCTAGCTCGCTGGCAAGTTCGTCGAGGGTGTCACATCGATGGGTGTCTATTAGATCGGGACGTACTCCGACGGGGTTTTCCACGAGTCCGGGGATGTAGTTCTCCATACTTGCTTTCGGGGTTGGACTCCCGCCCCAAGAAGAGATTTTTTCCTCATAGGCATCATCGAAAATGCGGCAGAAGCGACCAGGGTCTTCGACTCCATGTTGTTGCCTGAGCGTCTGGTTCCAAGAAATCATGGGAATCTCTTCGTTCATAAATCGCCTGCCGTCCATGTTTACAGCAAGAAGAGGGAAGTCCGCCATGAAAAGCGGTGCTGCGTCCATGTCGTGCAGTGAGTGAGAGTGGCCGACAGGGCAGAGACGGCTTCCTGCCGCGATGCCCATAAGGATGCCGTCACCCGTCTTGCCCTGTTGCTTGCGCGCGAAGGCGTCTATCTCGGGTGAGAATTTTTTCATCATTGAATCATTGTTTTGGTAGTCGCCACATGCCAGGATGACGCCTTTGTTTGCATTGAACTTGATGTAGCCATTTTCTTTCGAGCTTCCGATGACGCCAGTTACTGCTCCTGTTTCATCGGTTGTCAACTGGACGCCAGGCGTGCTGTAGAAGAAGTCGGCGCCGAGCTTTTCTGCATACGCCGCAAGAGCGACAACCAGGTCGTTATTGCTCTCTGGTTTGACTCCAAAATTATTGGAGACGATAGTTACGAAACTATCGTCGGCGAAGTGTTTGCTCATCTGCGATGTGGTAGCTGCTGGGGGATATCCTGCCTCGTTTGACACCTTGTTCATCCACAGCATGGTTTCGCCGGAGGTGCGCATGTAGGTATCTAGCATCTCTTCGTTGACGCGGTAGGAGAGGGCCGTCCTGTATTCCTGAGCCCATGTAAGCAGGCCTTTAAGATTCGACACCGTTGAATCAAGGATGAGCCCCGACGACCCGTTGCCTTGAGCAACGGGAACCGACTCTTTCTGAAGGCAGGCGACGCTCGCTCCTTCCTCTAGTGCGGTCAGAACGGCAGGAAGTCCTGATGTCCCCGCGCCAACAACGACGATGTCGTAGGTTTTCTCGTCAGAGAAATCTTGAATGGCCTCGAGTTCAACCGCGGATTTTTCGAAATCTTCAAAGGCGATGCCTCGCTCGAAAGACGCTCCTCCTTCTGATTCCTCGTTCGGGGTCGCTGGCTTGCCTCCGCAAGACGAAAGAGTTGCTGCGCCGATTATTCCTGTGGCCGCAATTCCGCCCATCTTGAAAAGATTACGGCGCGATATGCCTTGGTTGTTCATGGCTCCCATCCCTCCATGTTTGTCTGATTTCCTATGCTTGCCCCCATGTTCGATCGGCTATATTGCATGCGAGCTATTAAAAGCTTGAGCATTGAATCCGCTTTTGTATTCTCTTATTTCAAGGGAAAGGGTGCTAAGCACTACCCCGATTCGGGGTAAAGCGCCCGAGAACGGGAGCTTTTCGTGGAAAAAGTCGATTTCAATCGGATACAATCGCTCACGAGGGGTGTATGAGGTATGAATTTCCAAATCAAACAGCAGGCCGTTTTTCTCTCTGTCTGTTCGCTTGGGTTGGCTTGCTGGTGGCCGTTTTTCCGTAATAGCTATCTCGGCATGTTTTTTTACGGTGGCTCGCTGGGCGCGGAAAGTACCGTTCTCCTCGGCATTGTTGTGCTCGGCATAGGCGCATTCGCTGCGTTTCTCTCGTTGGCTCTGCTGCATGTTGGTGGCTTCTTTGCTTCGGCGGCCCTGGCATTATGCGTATCCCTTGCAGCCTCGGCGTCGGCGTTGGGGTGGTTTTTCGCACTCTGTCGTATTCCGTGGCCGGTCTCCACTGTCGTTCTCAGCGCGTCGTTCTTTCTGAGTTTTGCTTGCCTTATGTTGCGCATTTTTAAGGAGAACCTGCGAATTCAGCCATCAACAGCGCGTTGATGCCGGTTTCGGCCTTGTGTCTATGCGCTGCTCTGTTTCTGTTTCGTCTCGACAACCTTTTCCCGGAAAAGGAGGAAGGTTGCGAGCAGTTCATCTCCGACATGAGGGAGATGGTTGTCGTTTTGCTCTTGTTCCTTGTGGTAGGTGGTATTTTCAGGGGCTATTTCGGTCAAGGGTCCCTGGACTATTCGCCTGCGGCAGAGGGGGAATTTCGTTATGTGATAGCACTTGCTCTCTCGGGGTCGCTGATTGCGCTCAGTCTGCTTTTTTCGCGGCAGCGCGCATTCTTCGTGGTTCTGTGGGCTGTTCTTGCGTTTGCGTTTCTGGCGGGTCTTGTTTTTCTGTCGGCTCTTTCGCGGCCTGCGGATGAAATCTGGTCGAGTGTTGTTATAACAGCGCGTACATTTATGGGGCTCTTGTTATGGATGGCCACAGTGTGTTTCTGCCGAGGTCGTGGCCTTCAGGCACAGGTGCGCTATGCCGTTTTGCTCTTGCTGGGGTCGGAAACGCTGTGTTTGCTGCTGACGGCCATCGTTTCTCCTCTCGCCAATGAGATCCTGGGGGGATGCGACCCCGCAATGGTTCCATGCGTTATGGCGCTTGTGCTCGTCGCCGGCTCGTTCGTTTATCTTATTACGATGGTGGTAAGGGGTTCTTTCGGGGGAAGGCCTCTCGAAGAAGATGCGGCAAATGCTGCAGACAGTTCCCATATTGATTCCGGTGCTTTTTCTAGGCAAGATTGCCGTAGTGAAGGAATCGACTTTGCGTTGATGGCTTGCGATGGCGCGAGCCCTGAAGGACGCGTTTCAGGTTCCGTCGATGGTCGTAAGGCGGCGTGCCGAATGCTGGCTGAAAGGTATGATGTGACGGAGCGTGAAGAAGAGGTTCTGTACCAGCTTTCTCTCGGTCATAGCGTGAAAAAGATAGCGGACACTTTGTTCATCTCTGCTGGAACTGTTCAATCTCATGTGAAAAGAATCTATCGAAAGTTGGATTGCCACTCGCGCCAAGAGGTTATTGACCTGGTTGACAAGGAGACGTTGGAACGGTCTCTTGCTGACTAGCGCACCAAGATGATGTTGGTCTTGCGGCGTAAACGGAAGATACCGAAGGCGCGGCTTGTTAATCTCACGCGATGCGATCCGGCTGCCCCAAAACAACAAAGACGCCGTCCAGGGGAGGGGTGACGGCGTCTTTTGAAGATAAGCCCGAAAGAGACGAAGAATGGCGTTTGCTGGTGTTTTACGAACAGCGGAATGCGTTCTTTCAGGCAGCGAGTTGTCGGGGCGGAGCGTGCGAGGTTGTGCCATCGCGCGCTCCGAAACCAGTTCGGCGCTTAGAGGTTCTGCGCGGCGTTTTTGCCGGCGAGGCGACCGAAGCTCATCGCGGTGCCCAGGCTGATGCCTGCCACGACGACGGGGTATTCCACAGAAACGGCGGTCCATGGTGTTGCCTGCAACGTAGAGGCCGGGAATGACCTTGTCCTCGGTGTCAAGCGCATGCATGTCAAGGTCGCAGTCGATGCCTCCGCAAAAGCACCAGCATGCCGGCGCTGGCGAATTTGCAAGCGTAGAACGGCGGGTTTTCCACGGGGAACATACGCTTGGACATCTTGCCGAAGTCTTCGTCGAGACCTGCATGGCACAGTTCGTTGTAACGCTCGATTTCGGCTTTGGCAACGTCAGCCGGCAAGCCCATCTGGGAAATCAGGTCGTCGATCGTGTCGGCCTTGATGGTGACGGCCTCTTCGACCATCTGGTCGGTGATGTAGCCCAGTCCGAAGCCTGCGAGCACGGTGGGATACTGGTCAACCTGGTCGGCGGGGTGTAATGGTTCACATAGCCGTGGCCGTCGGGCATGTGGATGATCTGCTCGGGCCACTTGCTGTCGAAGATCTGCCACGCCTTCACGCCGGCCTTCGCCAGCTCGGGGTCCTTCGCGACGGGCTGGCGCGTGTGCTGGTCGGCGATGTTCTGGCCGGGCACGTCCTCGTTCATGAAGCGCTTGCCCTCCATGTTGAGCTGCAGGTAGCCGTCCACGCCCAGGGTGCCACCCATGTGATGGGCCATGGGAGCGTGGGGGCCGAGTTCCATTTTGGCGCCGGCCCACATGCACATGAGGTGGCCGTCGCCGGTGTTGCAGATGGTGCCTGCGGCGTCGCTGTTGCCGTAGAAGCTCACGAACTCGTCGGCCCAGGGAATGTAGTAACGGCGCATTTCCATGTTGTTGCCGTAGTCGCCCGTGGTTACAACGACGGATTTGCAGTTGATCTTGGTGTAGGCGCCGTCGGCGTCATGCACGTAGATTCCCGCGATCGCGCCGCTCTCGTCTTTGATGAGCTGCTCGCCCCACGTGCCGAACATGGTTTCCACGTTGCCCGTGGCTGCTGCGGCGTCCTGAGCGGCCTGGCAGGCCCACTGCATGTTGGGGTTCGTGGTGATGGTGCCGTGGAAGTAGGGGTAATACTCCTCTTTCCAGTCGTAGCCCTCAAGAGCAGGGAAGCACTTCGGGCGAATGTAGTTCGGATTATCGGTGGTCTGGTTTGCTGCGGTGGTGGGCAGGACCTCGTAATCGGCGCCCTCGATGAACCAGTCGAAGTCCTCGCCGGAATGGTCGTACCAATAGCCCAGGAACTTCTGATCGGGGCGGAACGCCATATCCTTCATCAGCTCGTTGACGATGTCTTCCGTGTGGTGCTCTTGGCGCTGTCTTGTTTTGCGCCCCGAAAAAGAGCAGCGGTATGAAAAGGCTGCGTTTTCTCGAGCGTGGCGTATCTTGTGGAGGCCCGTGCTCAGCACGTCGGTTCTTGCGTTCATGGCTGGATTCATGCTGCAAGTGGCAACGCTGCATCCTATTCCTTTGAACGTGTTTCAGGGGACGGCCTTTGTGACCCAATTCGCGGTCGTCTTTATTTTGCTTGTGCCTGCGCTTCTGGTGAAGAAGACTTTCGCACTCGAATCGGTCTACAAAGCCGCCTTGCCCCTTTCCGCTGCAGGCTTTTTGCTGCTGCCGGTTATTTGGAACGGGGTCGGAGGACTGGCGAACGCATGCGCTCAGCTGGGAATACTCGTGGCGGGTATCATTCTGTGGTGCATGGTGGCCGATGCGGCTCGTGTGTGCAAGGTGCCAAGCACGCCGCTGTTTTCCGTCTGCATGCTGTGCGTGTCGCTTGCCCAGCTGGCGGGCACGCTGTTCGGGTTTTTCCGGGCGGAATACCTGCAGCCGGGAGATATAGCGTTGACGGCCGTCGCTCTTGCGGCGCTGTATGCAGTGTTCATGATTTCGACGTTTTTATTCAAAGATAGAAGGCTCAAAGACGGATCGGACCGGGCGGACGCGAGCGCCGAGGACTCGTTTGCCGCATCCAGCTTGGACGTTTCTTCGACTTCGAGAGAGCAAGCTGCGGCGCTATCGGCCGAGCTTTTGCGCGAAGAGCGCGAAGCGGCCCTTGATGCTCGGTGCGCGCACATCGCTGAGCGAGCTGCTTTCACGCCGCGCGAACGCGAGGTCTTCGCCTTGGTGGCGCGCGGTAAAACGAATACGGCGGTGGCCGAAGAGCTGGTGGTGTCTGAGAACACGGTCAAATTCCACCTTAAAAGTATCTATCAGAAACTAGGTATCCATTCAAAAGCGGAAGTCATGAAGCTGATTGAGAACGATGATGAATAGCGATATTCGCTTGGTGCGCTGTGCGCGAGCCGATGGACGAATGCGCCTCTTTCGAGCGAAGCTTCCATTGTCAGAACCCGTACAACATGCCTGCTGCGGCCAGTTCGTTGAAGAGCACGAATCGGCCGAGGAAAGCGGCTGCGGCAATTCCGGAAAACGCAATCGTTACGCCGTTTCGTCGTGGGTGGGCACTCGCGCAGTCCCTGTTCTGTTGAAGAGCCGTGCGAACTGCGTGTCTTCGAAGGGCGCTGCATTGCATGAGGCGTGCGGCCGCCAGGGTGATTGCGAATCCAATGCAGCCTCCTAGCGTATTCATGACGAGGTCATCTATGTCGAACGTACGGTTGTTCAAAAGTTGGCTTGTTTCGATGACGAGGGAAAAGATAAAGCTTCCCGCGGCCGTCTTTGCAAGATTCATTGCCGTTCGCTTGCAGGCGCTTGCTCGCTTTTTCGCAAGGAAGTCATGCGGCGCTCTTCTGCCGAGAGCCGTGCCGAAAAAGCATCCAAAGGGAACGAAAAGCGCTGCGTTGAGCAGAAGCTGGGTTGGGTCTGCCCCGTTGACGAAGGGAATGAGGTTGTATTGGTTCCGACTTCCGAATCCTCGCAGAAGCCCGTCATGAATGGTTCCTGCTCCTGTTATATGAAGCACTGCGGCTACATAGAGAGCGAAGGTGCCGTAGGTCAAGACTGCGGCCGATGTGGGGAGCTGCTTGGCTTTTCGGGAAAGAATCGCCGCGGTTATAGCGGCGGGCGCAAGTTCCGTCGCCAGTTCGTAGAGCAAGATCAGGGCCTCGTTCGGAAAAGGGAGGATGTTGTTCATGCGTATGTCTCCTTATCGTGCGCTGTAGGCCCATAAGTTTGCGCATTGGTTGAGGACGTCTTGGACATCCCAACTTCGGCTGCTGCGCTCGGGGCTGTTGGGGTCGTGGACGATGAGGCTTCCCGCTTCGTCGACGCCTGCTATGACGATGAAATGACCGACGGTGGTGAAATCCCCTGGTAGCACGGATGCTATGACGGGTCTGCCTTCGCGCAGGGCGGCAGTGAGCACGCTTGCATCAGCGGGAAGTTCTTCTGCTGAAAGTCCCAGCATAGCGGCCCCTTCGGTCATAAAGCTCCAGGCGGTCATTCCCGAGTCTACGAATCCGTTTGCCTCGGAAAACGCCGCCATGGAGGCGGGGTCGTAGTCGGTTTTGCCCGTCAGGCCCGCATACACCATGGTCATGCAGGTCGGTCCGCAGCCGGCGGTGGCCACGTCGGATCCTGCGTACGCTTCGTTCGCCCATGCGGGGTCGGTTTGGTAAAGGTGAGGAATCGTTCCGCGCTTCCATGCGCTTTTCTCCGTGCTCGAGGATGGCGCGCCTTGCTGTTCTGAGCCGAAGATGCGAAAGCTCTCTTCGAGGGCGCTTTGAACGCTGGGCAATGCCCAGCATGTGGCAAGGGCAAACACGGTGGCGAAAAAGAGAGCGAGCAGCCAGCCCGCACGGGGCTGCTTGGCGGGAGCCGGTCGCGGAGCAGGAGCGGGCGCGGTGTATCGGCTGTGAAACGACGCGGGCTTTCTTGCGTCAAGGGTTGTGCGGCGCATAATGCGCTCCTTTCATGCGTTGGCTTCGGCTCTGTCGTGCATGCTAGGAGCAACGTGCCTTAATGGTCTTGTAAGGCATGGTCACAGATCGGGTTCGTTTCTTAATCTTTCCTTAAAGCGGTCAAGAGCCGCTTTGGGCTATATAGCGCCAATGGTAGGATTTCGGGAAAACGAAGGCCTGGCATGCGCTCCCGGCCTGGTGTAGGACCGTATTGGAAGAGGGCGGGTATGCAGCAGTTGCGAAGCGGAGAAGCCAACGGAGCCGTCGCGCCTCGTCGACGTATCCTGATATGTGACGACGAGTGCGAAATTGCCGACATGGTGGCAAGCCTGATGGAGCGCGAGGGCTTTTCCTGCAGGGCGTGCTACGACCCCCGCAAAGCGCTCGAGATGATGAAGGAAAATCCTTTTGACCTGGTGATTCTTGATATTATGATGCCGGGCATGGACGGCTACGAGCTCGCACGTCGCATCAGGGCATTTTCGAGCGTGCCACTGATCTTTCTTTCTGCCAAAGACGAAGAGATAGATTCCGTACTCGGTTTTGCCGTCGGTGCCGACGATTATGTGACCAAGCCGTTCCGTCCGCGCGAGCTCGGTATGCGCGTGCGGGCTTGTCTTCGTCGTGCGCTCGCGTCTGTTTCGCCCGCGCCGAGCGGCTTGCTGAGCATGCGCGGCATTGAGCTCGACCCTCGATCCCACGAGGCGTCGCTTCATGGCAACCCCCTTTCTCTCACGCCGAAAGAGTTCGAGCTTTTGCGGGTTTTGATGGAGGCGGGAGGCGAGCCCCGCTCTGCGGCCGAGCTGTTCGAGCGCGTCTGGGGCGAGCGGGCCGATGCTGCGGCGTCGAACACGGTCATGGTGCATGTGCGTCATGTGCGCCAGAAGCTTGCGGCCATCGATTCGTCGTTCGATTTCATCGTCACGGTGTGGGGCGTTGGCTATCGCATGAATGCCGAATAGCGGCAGCGTGATAAGCCGCCGAGCTCTTCGTATTTCGTCGGAAGGAAATGTCTGCATGAAAAGGCAGTCGGGCTATCGTAGTGAACAACTTCGCACGTTGAGCGGCGGTTTCGCTCGCAGGGTGGCCGTCGGCCTGATTGCCTGGACCGTGCTTTTTGCCGTTTGGCTTGCGGCGGTTGGCGCTTTTATTGCCCCGCGCGCTGCGGATGCTATCTCTTCGGCGTGTCCGTGGCGGTCGGTTTCGGCGGAAGAGGCGGGGCTGGAAGATACCGTATGGTTCGAAGGGTCGCTCGAGCGGACGCGCATCACGATGATTTCGTGCTATGCCGCCATGCTGACGGAGGACCGGGCGCTCTATGGCGAGGCGTCTGCGGACGCGCGCGGCGTAGCGGATGCCCTTGCGGCTGGGCAGGGTGAAGCGGCCGGCGCGGATGGTGCTGTCGAGCCCGATGCCGCCGCGGCCGCTTCTGGCAACTCTGCTGATGAAGAAATCGCACTGCAGGATTCGACTGCGGCAGCCGACGGCGCAGGGTCGGATGGGATGGGTCTCGATTCTGGGGCAACTCACGAATTCCGCTCGTCTTCCTCGTCGGATGACGCTATTGTGACCGAGGCCCTTGAATCCTTGGATGAATCCGCCGAAAACGCTCTGTTCGAAGAGGCCTGTTCGGCGCTTGAGACGTCGCCTTCGGCTGTGCGCGTGGAATCTCCCTGGTCTCAGGAGCAATCGAGGCAAATGTGGAACGAAATCTACTACGCCGACGGCCATATGGAATATAGGGATTTGCGGGTCTACGATTTCGTGCGCTCGTTGCGGCTTCCCGCAGCGATGCTTGTGTACTTGGCGGGTGCCTCTGTGGTTGTCGGGCTCGCGCTTTCGTGGTTGACGCGGTGCTTCGGAAGCCTTTTCGATGCTATGGAGGCGCTATTCTCGAAGCGAAGCGACGGACCGGAGCTTCCTCGCGAGCTTTCGCCCACGGCGCGTGCGCTTGCCGATCTGCGGCGTGCGCGCGACGATGCCGAGCAAGCGGCGCTTGCGGCCGAGCGGCGCAAAAACGAACTGGTGGCCTATCTTGCTCACGATATCCGCACGCCGCTCACGAGCATCGTCGGCTATCTTACCCTGCTTGCCGAAGCTCCCGATATGCCGGAGACCCAGCGTGCCCGTTATGCGCAGGTCGCGCTCGACCGATCGTATCGTCTTGAGGCGATGATGGAGGAGTTTTTCGAGATTACACGCTACAACCTAAGCTCTATTCCCATCGAGCGCCAGCGCTTGACGCCGCTCTTCTATGCCGTCAGGTGGCGGATGAATTTACCCGTCCGCCCAGGCGCGTTCGATTGATATCGAGGTGCGAGCCGAGGAGCCGCTCGAATGCTTTGCCGATGCAGAGAAGGTGTCGCGCGTGTTGAACAATCTGCTGAAAAATGCCGTTGCCTATGCGGATGGGGAGTCGACTGTCGTGGTGAGTGCCCGTCGCGAGGAGGCGCTGGCGAGCGATGCCGACGGCAATGGGGATGCGAAAAGCGCGGCTCTTGTGGTTGAAGTAGGAAATCAGGGTCGCGAAATCAGCCCCGAGCACCTGCAGGCCATCTTCGAGAAATTCTATCGCGAAGATGGGGCTCGTTCCACGCAGGATGGGGGTGCGGGGCTCGGCCTGGCCATCGCACGTGAGATTGCTCGAGCTCACGGGGGAGAGTTGACGGCGCGAAGCGTCGAGGGGCGCACGACGTTCACGCTGCGCATTCCCGCATAGGATTTATTCGTTGTTTCGCAACCCACCGGCGAACGTATTCGATAAACGCCTTCGTCGCCATGGAGGCGAGACCGTGCGAGCGCACGGCCAAGGCAAGCTCTCGATGCATGGGGATCTCAAGTTCTACGCGAGCGAGCTCGAAGGGGGCGCTCTCAAGAACAAGCTGGGGGAACATGCTAAAGCCGAAGCCTTTGTTCACCATTCCCATCACGGCGTGGTCGTTGTCCATGACGAAACGCGTGCGGGGGGCTACCTCGTGGCGTGCGAATACGGCATCGAACTCGGTGTGGTCATCGCTGCTTCTTACTTTTATGTAAGGCTCGGTTGCCAGGGATTCCTTAGGAAAGAATGGGGCGTGGGCGAGAGGGTGGTCGGGCGGAAGCACTACGTATACGGGGTCCTGCGCCAGCGGGATGGTGAAGAAATCGAGTTTCGCCGGCAGTATGACAAAGCAGCAGTCGAACTCTCCACGCCATGTGGCTTCTTCCATCTCGTTCTGGCTTTCGTAGGTCACAAGTTCGTAGTCTATATTGGGATGGTCATTGAGAAACATTTCCATGATGCCGGGAAGCCACTGCACGGCAATGCTGCCGAAGGAGGCGACGCGTAGACTTCCGTATTCAACGCTGCGAAGTTCTTCGAGGCGGGTCTGCAGCGCCTGCTCGCTTGCGCACACGTCTTGTATCCAGGGGAGGAGGTTGCGTCCGTCGGCCGTGAGGCGCGCTCCCGAGTGGTCGCGTGTGAAAAGGGCGGTTCTCATCTCCTGCTCGAGCGAGCTCATCATGTAGCTGACACCCGCCTGGGTGTAGCCCAGGATTTCGGCGGTTTTTTTGAAACTGCCCGTTTTCGCGACGGTGACGAACGCTTCGTATTTCTGGTTCGGCATGAGCTCTCCTGCTTTGCGCGCGGTTGTGCGCCTCGTCCCTGCACGCATAGGAATAGGTATAAGGAAATCCTAATTATTTATAAGATACACTCATTTTACTTTTATTGAATATGTAATTACTATGCACTTGTCGGGAGTTCAGACAGGCATGGCGACCGTCTGCTGAACCTGCATCCCGAATCCGACACCCATGGCGCGCGGCCGCGAGGCGCCGCATCTCAGCGACCTTCACGGCTGCGCGCATCCGGACTTCCGATTGATCGGGCGTCCGTCAGGTGCGGATGTTGACAACCTTCTTCTTCGCGTTGATTTTCGCGAATTGGAACAAGGTGGGGCGCAACCTCTCTCTTGGCTTTCTCTTCCCCATATCGAAGCCTCGCCGCCTCACTTTTGATTTCGCATGCGACGCCCTTCTCGGCCACCTCGTGTCCGTTTGCTGAGAAAGGTGTCGCTTTTTTACGCCGTTATTGCCGGGCGGCTCTGCGTTCGGTCTGTGGCTCGCCTCGTTTTGCGATTGCGCTTCTCATTCCAAATCTCTTTATGTGATAGTTGCGAAAAGAAAGTTTATATTTTAAGAAACCAAGAACCTATAGCCCCAGTTCAGCTTGCAGGTACTTTAGGCAGAATACAGAAAACATCCATACTTCCTTAAAAAAAGTCTTGACTTAATTTTTCAACGTGATTAAATTATTCGTTTGCGTATTTACGCCTGTATAGTCTATTTCCCTAACGGAAGGAAGACCTGTGGCCAAAGCAGAAAATTGCGCTCCCACCAGCCTTTACAGGGAACGTCGCAGCTTTGCGAAGATTCCCGACGTCATGGATGTCCCTAATTTGATTTCCATCCAGACGGACAGCTTCAAGTGGTTCATGGAAGAAGGAATCACCGAGGCTTTCAACGACGTGTGCCCCATCGAAAACGCAACGAAAGATATGTGCGTTGAGCTTGGCGCTCACAAATTCGGCGACCCCAAATACACGGTCGACGAATGCAAAGAAAAGGACGTGTCGTTCCAGGCTCCTCTGTTCGCTCAGATTCGCTTCATCAATCGCGAAACTGGCGAAATCAAGGAGCAGGAAGTCTTCATGGGCGATTTCCCGCTCATGACCCCGCGCGGCACCTTCATCATCAA
>JBKTHK010000035.1:0-19424 GCA_047240885.1 Slackia sp.
AGGCCGTCCGCAAGACGTTCGTCGACTGGTACAATGACGGGCTCATCTATCGCGGCAAGCGCATCGTGAACTGGTGCCCTCATTGCCGCACCGCTATTTCCGATGACGAGGCGGAGTACAAAGAGGAAGCCGGCCATCTGTGGCATCTTCGCTATCCGCTGACCGAGCCGGTCGATGGGCAAGATTACATCGTCGTGGCTACTACCCGTCCCGAGACCATGCTCGGCGACACCGGCGTTGCCGTGTCTCCTCAAGATCACGAGAAGGACAAGTTCGTCGGTAAAACCGTCAAGCTGCCCATCGTTGACCGCGAGATCCCCATTTTCAGCGACTTCTACGTCGATGCCGGCTTCGGGTCGGGCTTCGTGAAGGTTACGCCTGCGCACGACCCCAACGACTTCGCCATGGGCGAGCGCCACGACCTCGAGAAGATCAACATCTTCGACGAAACGGCGCACGTGGTGGAAGGCTACGGCGAGTTTTCCGGCATGAGCCGCGAGGAATGCCGCGAGGCCATCGTCGCCTGGTTCGAGGAGCATGGTCTGCTTGACCACGTGGAGGAGCACAACCACTCCGTCATGCACTGTTACCGCTGCCCGTCCGCGCTCGAGCCCTGGCTGTCCGAGCAGTGGTTCGTCGCGGTCGAGAAGCTCAAAGGCCCCGCAACCGAGGCTGTGACGAGCGGGAAAATCAAATTCCATCCCGAGCGTTGGACGCAGAGCTATCTCACCTGGATGGAAAACCTCAAAGACTGGTGCATCTCGCGTCAGCTGTGGTGGGGCCATCGTATCCCGGTCTTCTACTGCGACGAATGCGGCTGGATGGACGCGTCCATGGAAGACGTGCACACCTGCCCGAAATGCGGCGCTGCCACCCGCCAGGACGAAGACGTGCTGGATACTTGGTTCTCGAGCCAGCTATGGACGTTCGCCACGCAGGGCTGGCCGGATACGCCCGAGCTCATGGAGGGTCATCATCCCACCAAGGCGCTCGTCACTGCGCGTGACATCATCGCGCTGTGGGTCGCCCGTATGATTATGGCTTCGACGTATTTCCTCGACGAGATTCCGTTCCATGACGTGGTTATCTACGCCACCATCCTGGCCAAGGACGGCACGCGTATGTCCAAGTCGAAGGGCAACGGCGTCAATCCGATGGACCTCATCGAGAAGTACGGCGCAGATGCCATGCGCTTCAATCTGCTCACGTTGGTCACCAACAATCAGGACGTGCGCTTCGACGCCAATATCGACCCGAAGACGCATGAGCTGATCGACTCTCCGCGCACGGACGCTGCGCGCGCCTTCGTGAACAAGGTCTGGAACGCAAGTCGCTTCGTGCTGTCAAACTCGAGGGCTACACGCCGGGCGAGCCTCGCGTGACCGGCCCCGCTGACGCGGCATCTTCGCGTTTGGCCGAGCTTTCGAGAGCGTGACCAAGGGCATCGAGACTTACCAGTTCGGCGAAGTGGCCCGCGACCCGCAGCTTCTTCTGGAACGAATTCTGCGACTGGTACATTGAGCTTCCACGCCTCGCTTCATGCGGAGGCGAACAGCGCCTGCGGTCCAGCGCAATCTGGTCTATGCTCGATAACGCTTTGCGCCTGCGCATCCGGCCATGCCGTTCGTAACCGAGGCTATCTGGGAGAAGGTTCCTCACGGCGATGTGGCGCCGGCTCTCATGATGGCGTCTTGGCCCGAGCCCGAAGGCCTGGCTCGCTGGAAGGACGAGGACGCAGAGCGGGCCATGGGCATGGTGTGCGGCATCGTGTCGGCGGTTCGCTCCGTTCGCGCCCGGTACGGCATTTCCCCCAAGCAGGAGCTTGCCGTCACGGTGAAGGCCGCCACGGACAAAGATTCGTCTTTGATCGATGAGCAGCGCGCCTTGATCGAATCGCTTGCGCGCCTTTCCGGCATGCAGGTTTCCACGGATGCTGGAAAGCCTGCGGAAAGCGCCGCGACGCTCGTTTCCGGTTGCGAGGTCTATTGCGAGCTTTCCGGTCTGGTGGACTTCAAAGCCGAACGCGACCGCTTGATCAAGGAGCAGGAGAAGCTTCAAAAAGAGATCGCGAAGGTGGAGAAGAAGCTCTCGAATCCGGGCTATCTGGCGAAGGCAAAACCCGAAATCATCGAGAAGGACAAGGCGAAGCACGCCGAGCTCGAGGCGAAGCTCGATCTTCTGGCAAGCCAGATCGCAGAGCTTGCCTAGACGGTATCGCGCCGAAAGAAAGGCCATCGATCGCGTCCGCATTCTTTGCGACGGATATGACGGAAAGACGCGTCCTTCGGGCGCGTCTTTTGCTGTCGGCGCCTGTTTCGGCACATGGCGCTCTTCTCGGGGAGGCTTCGTGCCCGATGCCGTCCTGCGATGCGGCCCGTCTGCAACGCGCAACGGGTGGGTCGCATCGAATCTTTCGTACTTTTCGCGAAGGGTCCATATCTTTGCTACAATGATGAGCGGTAAAAAGCGGAATGAAGGCTCTCGTTTTTACGGAGAGCAATGAAAAGGAAGCGAAATGAGCGAGATTCTCTCTCAGTTATGGACTCCGGAACTGCAGATGGCCATGATGGTCTTTGTTGTCATGCTGGTTATT
Source organism: Slackia sp. (assembly GCA_047240885.1). Taxonomy (GTDB): domain Bacteria; phylum Actinomycetota; class Coriobacteriia; order Coriobacteriales; family Eggerthellaceae; genus Slackia. Next base: position 2,594 of record JBKTHK010000035.1, read on the forward strand.
CTGTACGTTTTGTCCGTTGTGTGGGTGGTGCGCGATGCGTATCTTCGCGGAACCATGTGGTATGTATGGGCGATTGTGGCCCTGGTTCCTGTGGTTGGCATCATCGCATACTGTCTCTTGCGCCCTCCGCTGCTGCAGATCGACCGCGACGAGCAGGAGCCGGAAGTGGCTTTGGCTGTGTCAGCATGCAGTATGGCGAATGTGGCAACTGCGGGTATCCCGTCGAAGCGTTATATCCTGTGCCCATTGCCATCAGCGCCTGAAGAACCATGCGTGAAATGCGGTCATGCCTGGATTCTTCTTGGACGGTCTGCCCGTATTGCGCAACCTCCTGCCTGCGGCGCCGGCTCGTCGCGGCGCTCGAACTACCAGCCACCCGCATCAGCAGGCGGCACCTCAGGCAAATCCGGCCGGCAAAGCCCCTCTGCAAGGCGCCACGCGTCAGCAGGAGCGATAACGGTTCTTGGTTGCAAAAGCCGCCTCGACGGGCGGCTTTTCTTGTAGCGCATCATGCCTTTCATGATGCGAGCATTCCGTCTCGCCGAACGATGCGGGTGGACCGCCCGCTTGCCGCAGCATCGCCGTTTCTTCGGCCTGCGGTTGAATGTACGGTATTGATTATGCGTATTCGCATTTTGAGAGGAGATACTCCATGAAGGCCCTTTACAACGACGGCTCTGTCGCTGAAGTCGCGCAGGACGAGGTAACGCACATCGTTCGTCATTCTGCCGCGCATATCATGGCCCAGGCCATCAAGCGCCTCTATCCAGAGGCCGATTTCGCCTACGGCCCCGCAACCGACAACGGCTTCTACTACGATGTCGACCTGGGCGATAAAAGGCTTTCCGAAGACGATCTTCCCGCTATAGAGGCGGAGATGAAGAAGATCGTGAAGGAAAACCTGAAGTTCAGCGCTTTCGAACTTCCTCGCGCCGAGGCTATCGCTTTGATGGAAGAGCGCGGCGAGAAGTATAAGGTCGAGCATATCGGAGACCTGCCGGAAGACGCCCGTATCACCTTCTTCCAGCAGGGCGATTATATCGACATGTGCGTCGGTCCCCATATCACCTATACCAAAGCCCTCAAGGCGTTCAAGCTTACGAGCGTTTCCGGAGCGTATTGGAAGGCCGATTCCAACAATAAGATGCTGACGCGCGTGAACGGCACCGCGTTCGCGACGAAAGAAGAGCTCGACGCTCATCTGACGATGATCGAGGAGGCGAAAAAGCGCGATCATCGCAAGATCGGTCGCGAAATGGATCTCTTCATGATGCGCGACGAAGCCCCCGGCTTCCCGTTCTTCCTGCCCAACGGCATGATTCTCAAGAACGCCTTGCTTGATTACTGGCGCGAGATCCATCGCAAGGCGGGCTATATCGAAATCTCCACGCCCCAGATCATGAACCGCCATCTCTGGGAGACTTCCGGTCACTGGGATCACTACAAAGACAACATGTACTCCACCACGATCGATGACGAAGAGTACTGCATCAAGCCCATGAACTGCCCGGGCGGCGTTCTCGTGTACGCCTCCAAGCCGCGCAGCTACCGCGATCTTCCCATTCGCGCGGGCGAAATCGGCCTCGTTCATCGCCATGAGCTCAAAGGTGCATTGCACGGTCTGTTCCGCGTGCGCTGCTTCAACCAGGACGATGCGCATCTCTTCGTGACGCCTGAGCAGCTCACCGATGAAATCGTGGGTGTGGCGAACCTCATCACGTCGGTCTACGACAACTTCGGCTTTACGTACCATGTCGAACTTTCCACGCGCCCCGAGGATTCTATGGGCTCCGACGAAGATTGGGAGGCTGCGGAGCAGGGTCTCAAGACCGCTCTTGACAAGCTTGGCATGGACTACGTCATCAACGAAGGCGACGGTGCTTTCTACGGTCCGAAGATCGACTTCCATTTGGAAGACTCCCTGGGCCGTACGTGGCAGTGCGGCACCGTGCAGCTCGACTTCCAGATGCCGCTGAATTTCGAAATCGACTACACTGACGCTGACGGCTCCAAGAAGCGTCCCATCATGCTGCATCGCGTATGCTTCGGCTCCGTCGAGCGTTTCATCGGCATTCTTATCGAGCATTTCGCCGGCAAGTTCCCCATGTGGCTTGCTCCTATCCAGGTGAAGGTTCTCCCCGTGTCCGAGAAGAGCCGCGACTATGCTCATGCGGTGGCTCAGAAGTTCGACGAAGCGGGCGTGCGCGTGGTCGTCGACGATCGCGATGAGAAAATCGGCTACAAGATTCGCGAGGCGCGCGGCATCGACCGCGTTCCCTACATGCTGATTCTCGGCGAAAAGGAGGCCGAGGAGGGCAATATTTCCGTACGCGATCGCTCCAACGAAACGGTCCAGAAATCCGTCGAGGACTTCATTGCGGAAGTACCGAAGAGATTCGCACGCGCGCATAGCCGCGTGTCGCTTCTATTGCAACGTCTCGTTCTCAGACAGTCGCATAGGGGGCGTGGCCGACGGCGGAGTCGAAGGGGCTCCGCCGTTTTATTGTGCGGCTTATTGGAAGTGTTCGCCGAACTCTGCCAATGGCGCAGATGCAAAGTGGGTCGTTGCGGCGGAGGCTGCTGTCAGAAGCGCGTTTCGGCAGCGAATGCTTCCAGAGGCGCGCTTTAGCGAATAAAGCGAGGCTTGACGTAAGGAGGAAGAATGGCCGGGCCGACGTATTCTCTGCATGCGATCGTACTGCGTAAGACGAAGCTGGGCGAATCGGATTTGATTCTGACCCTGCTCGCCGAGGATGGACGCCAAGTGCGCGCCGTGGCCAAAGGCGCGCGCAAGCCGAATTCCTCGTTTTCCTCCCGGCTTGAAATCTTTGCCGAAGTGGAAGCCCTCATGGCGTCGGGGAAGAGTCTCGATATCGTCAAGGAGGTGCGCCTTGTCGACGCCCATCAGGGTATCGTCTTTGATGCGCAGCATGCTGCGGCATGCGCTCCTGTGGTGGACCTTGCATCGCGTCTCACGCAGCCTGACCTTGTGTCGCCGAAGATGTTCGCGCTCCTCTCTTCGGCGCTCGGCCATGCCTGCTCCTGCAATGACGAGGGGGCGTTGGCAATATGCGCCGCCTGTCTGTTGAAGGCCTTCTCCTTCGCGGGATTTCGTCCATGTTTCGACCGCTGCGTCGGCTGCGGAGTCTTCATGCCTTTATCGTGCGTGGAAACGGCGCGAGATACTGTTTTGTTTTCTGCAGCGGAAGGGGGCGTGGTCTGTTCGAGGTGCCTTTTGTTCTCGGATGCGCAGCGCATTCCCGTAGAAGTCGTATCGTGGGCGCATTTCCTGCTTATGTCGACGTTCGATGACGTCGTGGCTTCAAAGCCTCCGTGCAGGGTTATATTTGAAATATTGCATCTCTGCCAATCTTGGGTGCGCGAGCATGTGGGCTCCCGCCTGAAATCGCTCGATTTCCTGTTTGTCTCCGGGCTGTTCTGATGGCCCGGCGCCTCAAGTCTCGAGAGGTCTTGCGCTCTTGAGTCGTAATGCCTTGGGGCGGGGCGTTTTCGCTTTATGCGCAGGATGCATTTCAGTTCATCCGCTCGCGTATGCGCGGGCTTGGGAAACATGAAAGGTAATCGTTATGCTTGATGAGCGAATTATCGAAAGCTGCAAGAGCCATATCAGGAATCTGAGGGGCTTCGATCGCTCGGAGTTCGTCTCCGTCGAAAAGGGGCGTTTCGAGATGCGCGCGTATCCCGGCGCCGATTGTGCGAACGAATATGACAACGTTCACGGGGGCTTTCTTCTCGCCCTGGCGGACGAGGCCGCTTCGGGTGCGGCCGATACGTACGGCTACGATAATGCGACCATGACCGTTTCGGCGAACTTTCTTCGTCCCGCCCGAATCACGGACGAATACCTGTCGGTTGTGGCCGTTGTTCAACATGCGGGGAAGCGCACTGTTGTGGCGGAGGTCTCCATAGCGCGTCCGAATGGGGAAGTGGTCTTCAGGTCAACGTACACGATGGCGGTATTTGAGACGCGGATTGGAGAGTAGGGAGCAATATGAAGATAGCGGTGCTGTGCGTGGGCAACAGGCTCATGCTCGATGACGGCGCAGGTCCGGCCGTATACGACGAATTGAATGAGCGCTACTTGCTTCCTGAGAACGTGGCGCTTTTCGATGCCGGATGCATGAGCATGGACCTTCTTCCCGTCGTGCGCGATTACGACTTCGTCATTGCTGTCGATGCGGTCGATGTTCCCGATGCGAAACCCGGTACGGTATACCGCTTCGCCCCCGACGAGATAGGTGGGCACGGCATCATGCAGTCGCTGCACGATCTGCGTCTTATCGACCTTATTCAGGCTGCGACGCTACTGGGCTACGAATGCGACGGAATGTGCTTCGGGGTGCAGGTTGAAAACATGAGCCCGCCACTCTGACCGAAGGCCTTACCCCCGATGTTTTTGCCGCGCTGCCTCTTCTGGTGGATTGTGTGCTCGCGCAGCTCATAGATCTTGGCGTCGAGGTTCGCAATGCGGACGGAACGGTTTTCGTTCCGCCGACCGAGGGCGGAAACGTGGAGGGCGCCCCGTGCGGCGATACGAGCATGGTGGATGATGTAGTATTGCGTGCGATAGGCGAGGAGGCCGGACATGTCGAAGAAAATCGCTAAGAAGGAGGCGCAGGCGCTTCGCCGGAAAGGGGTCGAGGAGATGAACGCGGGCGTTCCTCGGCTCAATATCGGAGCTCTGTTTCTTCCGCCGATTTGGGGGTGCGCCCATGGGCTCTGGGTGTCCATAGCGTTTTATCCGCTATGGCTTGTGGCCGATACCTGTTTCGTGAACGCCTTAGCGGAGCGGACGCCTCTTGCTGTCGTTCTCGGCGTTGTCGTGCTCGTGGCGCTTACGGCAGTCACGTTTGCATTCGCCGTGCTTTCCCAGCCCTATGCCTTTAACCGGGCTTTGTCCATGGGCGTTTCGAAAGAGACCTATCTGAAGCGACAGAAAACCTGGGCCGTTGTTTCTGTCTTGGTGGGAATTGGGCTTCTTGCTGCTGCAACCTATTACAACCTCGTTCTGAACACCCGTCTCGCTGGACTTCTTTAATATCAACTGCGAATGTATACACTGTAAAATTTCGTAAAACGCAGGCTTTCAGGTATTTTGGGCCATGTTTGAAAAATATAATAAATCCTGAACAAAGGCTTATTTTACGTTGTATAGATAGTAAGTACGACTGAACCTTGAGGAGGTAATTCCTCTGGATAGGGCATTTCTCCGAACAGGTCAATTCCTCTGGACGGACCATTCCTCCGGACGAGGAAATCTTCCCGGACAGACCATTCCTCTGGACAGGGCCTTGATTAGGGTTGGCCCATCCGCATGGCGCTTGAGTTTCTTGCGGCGGCTGTATTTTCGTCCGTGTGGTCAATAGGGGGAACAGCATGCGTGTATTTCGGCGTTTGTGGTCAATAACGAACGATACGGGGAACCCGGTCGTTGCAAACAGGGAATCATTGCCACTTTGAACAGGGAAAATGCAAGCGCTCTTTTATTGCCTTGCGGTCTTTGAGAACTATTGGCGGCAAACGGTAGCAATATGGCGGCAAGCGGTGGCGGTTTTTCTCCCGATACGTGTATTTTGACCACGAACCCAATTGGGTACCATGCCGCATCCGGTTGTGCATGGACGCGGGGGCGTCCGCCTTTACGCTTGCATGAAAAAGCCGCCAAGTAGGCGGCTTTTTCATGTGGGGCCGGACGATTTCGTCAGGCGGTCTCTCGCATAATGCGCAGGCGTTCTTCCGTATGGTGACAGGCGGGCGTAAGCAGGTGGGTCTAAGAGAGAAAGCGCATAGGGTACCTCTAGGAAACGCGAGTTGCGTTGTCAGGATTGATGGACATGCTCTGGAAACGGTGTTCCATGAAGTCGTTGTCGTAGTGCTCGGCACAGAAGCGCTCGATCGCGTTGGTGGGCTCATGGCCGGCTTCGCGCTGGTACCAGGAGTCCAGGGCGAACAAAGTCATGGCGCCGTTCGCGATCGTGAGCGCGGCGCATACGGTGGTGACGCTGTAGCGCCAATTCAGGGAATCATGTTGACGAGCTTGAGCATGCGCGGCAAAAGCAACTTGACCCATAGACAGCCGAGGACTCCCCACATGCACATGAACACGAAGTTCGTGCGGCCGTCTATGGAAAGGAAGGTTCCAGTGTAGTCCCACGCCACGATGCCGAAGGCGAACTGCATGAACCAGCTCGTCAGGTACTCGAAGGCGCCGCCGATAACCGCGCTTACCAAGAAGATGATCGCAATGGGTTTATTGTGGAAGCGGTTGAGGGCCACGGTCATCAGCACGGCTCCGAATCCGTAGATGGGAGAAAACGGTCCGTAGAGAACGCCGGCTCGGTCTTGGTAGCCACCGAAGACGATCGCGTGATACACGGTTTCGATGAGCAGGCCCAGAACGCAGCATACGACGAAAATCCAGAACAGGTTGAAGAAGTCGAGTTCAATGTAACCCTTGCCGGTCTCGTCGCGTCCGAGCGTTCCTTCCTCGGCTCGTTCCTTTGTCTCCATGTCGCGCAGCTTTCGACGCAGCTCTCGCTCTTCGGAGAGGGAGGGGTCTATATAGACCATGAGCGCAATGGCCAAAACCAGGCGGATAAGCGATGCGATGATGCCCTGGAGGCTGAATCCGTAGACCATGACATCGCAGAGGAAAAGGGAGATGTCCAAAATGATGAGCGTCTCCAGAGCATGCCGTGCCAAGCGGCGCTTGTTGCGCAGCAGGTACACGCAGAGCGCGATATAGAGCACGCCCGATACGGCGGTGAGCGCCACTTCCACGCCGAAGATGACGAGGGTGGTGGTGTCGTAGTCGGACAAAGACTTGGTGAAGCCTTCAGAGATTCCGAAGGCGGAAAGGGCGATGGTGGCCACGGTGAGCGAGCCGACGACGATGAGCAGGATGCCGAACACCTTCAGCACAAGAGGGATTTTCTTCCTTGAAGGCTGTACGAGGGAAGGCGCGAGGTCTTGGGCGTGCTTGGTCATGGTTCTTTCTCCTTCAGGGTGTTGCAGCCAGGAGCGCTTGCGGCCGGCTGCGCGCGTCGCACGCCGAGACGGGATCGACTTGGCGTTGGCTTCGACGAAAAAACGAAGAATGCGCATCGGACGGATGCGTGTGATTCGGACGTGCCGTTCAAGTGTACCCGTCGCAGCTTAAGGAAACGATGACGCTTTGGTGCCAAGGTCCGAGAACGGCGCCGAGATGCGAGAGCGCATGTCTGCCTCTCATGTGTAAAAGTCCTCCTATATTCACGAGGATGCATTTTTTCATGAAAAGGGGTTACGGACGAGACGAGGAACGGTTATACTGTCAAACGTCCTTTAAGACGGTACAGAGAGACCGGCAAGGCCGCGCGAACGGTGCCTGGCAACACGCGCAAACATACGGCACCCACGAAGCCTTCGCCTCCTCGGCCAAGGCATTTTTTATGCCCGGGTTCGGAGGCAACCGAGGTCAGTCTGTACGCACTCGTATACGAAGAGAGGAGAGTGTGTATGAAAGACACCTACCAGGTGAAGTCTGTCGTCATGGACGACGTGGAAATCGAGCGTTCGCTCACGCGCATCGCTCATCAGATCCTGGAGGCGAACCATGGCGCGCAGGATATCGCGCTTGTGGGAATCGTCACCCGAGGAGACCTGCTCGCCAAGCGACTGGTCGAAAAGATCGAGCAGATCGAAGGAGCAAAGGTACCCCTGGGCAGCCTTGACATCAGCTTCTATCGCGATGACTTCATGACCAATTTCGCCCCTGAAATCCATGCGACCCACATTCCGTTCGACGTCGACGGCAAACGCATCGTTCTTGTGGACGACGTTCTCTACACGGGTCGTACCATCCGCGCGGCGCTTGACGCCGTCATGGACCTCGGTCGTCCCGAGGTCATTCAGCTCGCCGTCCTGGTCGACCGAGGCCATCGCGAGCTTCCTATTCGCGCCGACTACGTGGGCAAAAACGTCCCGTCTTCCCGCGACGAGAACGTGCGTCTTTTCCTCGAAGAGGTGGACGGCACGTCGGCGGTTGAGATTTTGGACATGAAGCCGGGCGAGCGTGCTGGCTCGGCACCCCTCGGAGGTGAATAGCGATGGCGTTCAACCATAAGCATCTTATTGACATCACGGAGTATTCCGACACCGATATCATGACCATTCTTGAAACCGCGAAGGCGTTTCATGAGGTCAATCAGCGTGCTATCAAGAAGGTCCCCACGCTGAAGGGCAAGACGATCGTGAATATGTTCAACGAGCCGTCCACCCGCACGCGCAGCTCCTTCGAGCTCGCCGAGAAGCGCCTGTCCGCCGACAGCCTCAACTTCGGCGGCTCTTCCACGGCAACCGTGAAGGGCGAAAGCCTCATCGATACGGTGGCAACCCTGAACTCCTACAAGATCGACATGGTGGTCGTGCGCGACAAGCATGCGGGCGCTCCCCACATCATCTCCCAGCATACGCCGGCTTGCGTCATCGACGCCGGCGATGGCAAGCATCAGCATCCCACCCAGGCGCTGCTCGATCTCTATACCATCTGGCAGCATAAGCAGTCCTTCGACGGCCTCAAGGTCGGCATCGTTGGCGATATCGGACACTCCCGCGTATGCGGCTCCCTGGTTCCCGCGCTGAAGATCATGGGCGCAGAGGTCACGCTGATCGGCCCCGGCACGCTCATGCCGGCGCGCCCCGACGTGCTCGGCGCCGACCATGTGACCGCAGACCTGGACGCCGCTCTCACCGAGCTCGACGTCGTCTACATGCTGCGCATCCAGCGTGAACGCCTCGAGGGCGCTCCGTTCCCGAGCCTGCGCGAATACCACCAGCTTTTCGGCCTGACCAAAGAGCGCGAGAAGTTCATGAAGCCCGACGCCATCATCTGCCACCCCGGCCCGATCGAATCGCGGCGTCGAATTCGACAGCTACATGGCCGACCATCCGCAGCGCTCGGTCATTCTGGAACAGGTCTACGCCGGCATCTGCGTGCGTATGGCTGCAATGTATCTGCTTTTGGGAGGTGCCGACAATGGCCTTGATTCTTAAGAACGCTCACGTCGTCGATCCGTCCGTCGAGCTCGACGGAGTCGTCGACGTCCTGATCGAAGGCGATAAGATTGCCCGCGTCGCCGAGAACATCGAGGTCGAGGGCGCCGAGGTTCGCGACCTGTCCGGCAAATACCTTGTTCCCGGCCTGGTGGACATGCACGTGCATCTGCGCGAGCCCGGTTTCGAGCACAAGGAAGATATCGCAAGCGGCACGCGCGCCGCTGCCAAGGGCGGCTTCACCGGTGTATGCGCCATGCCTAACACCAACCCCGTTGCCGACAACGGCGTCGTGATCAGCTACATGATCGCCCGCGCCGCCGAGGTGGGCAAGTGCCGCGTCTATCCCTCCGGAGCCATGAGCAAGGGTCTCAAGGGCGAAATCATCTCCGAGATGGGGGACATGGTGGCTCGCGGCGCTGTCGCCTTCACCGACGACGGCCGCGGCATCCAGAAGCCGGCATGATGCGCCGCGTCATGGATTACGGCAAGATGTTCGGCAAGGTGTTCATGAGCCACTGCCAGGACGAAAGCCTGGTCGGTGCTGGTCAGGTCAACGAAGGCGTCGTCTCCACGCGTCTTGGTCTGCTCGGCTGGCCGGCGCAGGGCGAAGAGCTTCAGATCGCGCGCGACATCATGATGTGCGAGCTGACGGGATGTCCGCTGCATATCCAGCATATCTCTACCGCCGCAGGTCTTGATATGGTTCGTGCCGCGAAGGAGAAGGGCCTGCCGGTCACCTGCGAGGTCACCCCGCATCACCTGTTCCTTTCCGAGGACGACATCGATTCTACCTATAACACCTCGCTCAAGGTCAACCCGCCGCTGCGCACGCAGGAAGACCGCGAGGCTTTGATTGAGGGCATCAAGGACGGCTCCATCGACGCCATCGTCACTGACCATGCTCCCCATGCGGAATGGGAGAAGGCGCATGAGTTCGAGTACGCCCCTTCGGCATGACCGGCCTTGAGACCAGCCCGCTTGTTCTCACCAACCTGGTCAATCCGGGCGTGATCGATTATTCCGAGATGGTCGAGCTTATGGCCATCGCTCCTCGCGAGATTCTCGGCCTCGAGCCCGTCAAGATTGCGCAGGGAAGCGTCGCCGACATCACCGTCTTCGACCCGACGGTTGCTTGGACCGTCAACGACGACGAATTCGTCTCGAAGTCCAAGAACTCCGGCTTCATCGGATTCGAGCTTGAAGGCCGTGCGACCGACGTCTTCGTCGGCGGCGTGGCAACGCTTGAGAACGGCGAAATCGTCGAATAGCTCGAACGAGCCCTCACTTCTTCGGTAGGGCTCCTGGTTTGAGCTCCCGACTTCTTTCGTGGCAAGAGGGGACGTGCACAAGCGCGTCCTTTCTTCACGTTTGCTTTTGAGAGTCGCTGCGAGGTCTTGCGGTGACGATGCGCAATGTCGGCGTATTCTGCTACTTCGCACAACGTGGAGTCCCGCTTGAGCAAAGGCGGGTACAATAATATCGTGCGTGCCGAAACGTGTCGTTTCAACACGCGCAATACGTGTCCAATTCAAAGAGACAAGGTTTCGACATGTGTGATTGCAGCCCATCGAAACACTTCGACGAGAAAGCCCGCGTGCTCGCCAACGAGCAGCTGGGTCCTCGTCTGTATAAGATCACGCTTGCGGCGCCGAGGATGGCCCGTGCCATTCGTCCCGGCCAGTTTGTCCACGTGCAGCTTCCCGGCATGGAGGCGCATATTCTTCGCCGCCCGTTCTCGGTGTATCGTTCCAATGTCCAAGACGGCACGATCGAGATCGTCTACCAGGTGGTAGGCGAGGGTACGGCCTTCATGACGCAATACGCCGAAGGCGTCGAGTGCGCCTTGATCGGCGCTATGGGCCGCGGGTGGCAGCCTGTCGACGGCAAAACCCTACTCGTCGGCGGCGGTGTCGGCGCGGCTCCGTTGTTCCTGTTCGCCGAAGAGCTGGCGCAGGCGGGCCGCTCTTTCGAGGTGATTCTGGGCGCTCAGACCGAATCCATGCTGGTCACGCGCGCCGATTACGCGCAGCTTCTCGGACGCGATCCTATTCTGGCGACCGATGACGGCTCGGTCGGATTCGCCGGTTTTTGCACCGAGCCGGTGCGCGAAGCGCTTGCGACGGGCGAGTACGATGCCGTGTATTGCTGCGGCCCCGAGCCCTTGATGCGCGCCGTCGCCGGCATTGCCGAGGACGCGCAGGTGCCGTGTTGGATTTCCATGGAGAAGCGCATGGCGTGCGGCGTGGGTGCGTGTCTCTCATGCGTGGTGGAAACGGTTGCGGGCAGGAAGCGCTCCTGCGTGGACGGCCCGGTCTTCAACGCGAAGGATGTGGTGTGGTAATGTCGCTGAATCTCGAGGTCAATCTGGGCGGGCTCGTCATGCCCAACCCGTAACCGACGCGTCGGGCACGTTCGCCGCAGGCCGCGAATACTCCGACTTCGTCGACGTGTCCCCATGGGGGCCGTCACCACCAAGGGCGTCTCGCTCAATGGATGGGAGGGCAACGACTCTCCCATCTGAAACGCCGAGCGGCATGCTCAACTCCATCGGTCTACAAAATCCCGGTGTCAAGCATTCTGTGCGAATGGACCTTCCGTGGATTAAGGCCCAAGGGGTTCCTTCCATCGTGAACGTTCGGGCCACAGCATTGAGGAGTATGTGCAAGTTCTCGAGGCTCTCGAGGAAGACGGCCAAGCCGATGCGTATGAAATCAACATCAGCTGTCGAACGTCGACGCTGGCGGTCGACCTTCGGCACGCACGTTCCCAGCGTGACCGCAGTGGTTTCCGCTTGCCGCGAAGTGGCGACCAAGCCGATGATGTGAAACTGTCTCCCAATGTGACCGATATCACAGAAATCGCGCGCGCCGCCGAAGCGGCCGGCGCAGACGCCATCTCGTTGATCAACACGCTTTTGGGCATGGCGATCGATGTCGAACGCCGCCGTCCCAAGCTCGCCCGCGTCGTCGGCGGCTTGTCGGGCCCTGCGGTCAAACCCGTCGCTTTGAGGATGGTGTGGCAGTGCCATCAGGCCGTCAAGGTTCCTCTGCTGGGTATGGGCGGCATCTCTACGGGCGAAGACGCCATCGAGTTTATGCTTGCCGGCGCCACCGCTGTTGCCGTGGGCACGGCCAACTTCGTCAATCCCCATGCAGAAAACGACGTACTCGACGGCATGATCGCGTATTGCGAGCGTCAAGGCGTCAAAGACATCAACGAATTGATCGGAGGACTCCAGTGCTAGCAGCTTACGAAAGCACCCCGCGTGCCGACCGCGTTATCGTGGCTTTGGACTGCGATCGCCAGACGGCGCTCGACCTTGCGAAAAAACTCCAGGGCAAGGCAAAGTGGCTCAAGGTGGGTATGACCCTGTATTACGCAGAGGGTCCGCAGATCGTCGAAATCTTCAAGCTTTTGGGCTTCAAGGTCTTTCTTGACCTGAAGTTTCACGATATTCCCCATCAGGTGCAGGGCGCGGCGGCTTCTGCGGTCGAGGCCGGCGCCGATATGATCACCATGCACGCTGTAGGCGGCATTCCGATGATGCAGGCGGCTCAGGCTGCTGTCGACGAATCGGGCACCGAGGCCGATACCCTTGCCATTACGGTTCTCACCAGTATGAACGAAGAGACGCTTGCTCAGACGGGTGTTTCTCGCGGAGTCGGCGAGCAAGTAAAGGCGCTTGCCGCCTGCGCTCAAGAGGCGGGCCTTTCGGGCGTCGTCGCTTCGCCTCAGGAAGCCGCCATGCTGCGCGAGCTGCTGGGCCCTGATGCATTGATCGTTACTCCGGGTGTGCGTCCTGTCGGCGCTGCGCTGGGCGACCAGAGCCGCGTTGCCACGCCGAAGGCCGCCTTTGACGCGGGCGCTTCCCATATCGTGGTGGGCCGCCCGATTACGCAGGCGGACGATCCCGCAGCCGCCTTTGATGCCATCGCTGCCGATCTTTAGGCGTGTGACCAGGGACGCAGGTTTCATTGCGCGCATGCGCCGTGTCACGTAATATCCATACCTCGACGCTTGTGCGGTGGTATTTTCAACGATAATGCCGCCGTAATTGAAAATACGGGCAAGACTTGTTGAAACATGCGTCTCATGTGGTATTATCCCGTATCGCTGCATCGAGAGGCAGCAGATATCGAAGGAGAGAATACAATGGCAATTCCTCAATTGAGCGCTGAAGAGCGTCAGGCAGCTTTGGAGAAGGCAAAGGCCGCCCGTATCAAGCGTGCGCAGGTCCGTGACGACCTCAAATCCGGCAAACTGTCTTTGGAGGATGTCCTTGGCATGAAGGACGACCCCGTGGTTGGCCGCATGAAGGTCTCCACGCTCATCGAAACCCTCCCCGGCTACGGCAAGGCGAAGGCCGAGAAAATCATGGCCGAGCTGAAAATCGCCGAAAGCCGCCGTCTCAAGGGCCTTGGCGAGCGTCAAGAAGCAGCTCTGCTCGATCGTCTTCGCTAACGTAAAGGAGCATCCATGCGTACAGGGAATCTTTTCGTCGTGTCCGGACCGTCTGGCGCTGGCAAAGGAACGCTTGTTTCTCGCGTGATCGAGAGGGTTCCCGATGCATGGCTTTCCATCTCAGCCACCACGCGCGATCCGCGCGAGGGGGAGGTGGACGGCGTTCACTACCTTTTCAAGTCAGATTCCGATTTTGATTCGCTGGCCGAACGGGATGGCTTCCTCGAGTGGGCCCAGGTGCACGACCATAAATACGGCACGCCGAGAGCTATGGTCGAGGAGCACATTGCCGCAGGCAATCAAGTCATTCTCGAGATAGACGTTCAGGGTGGCTTCCAGATCAAAGAAAAGGTTCCTTCCGCGCACCTGGTCTTCATCGAGCCCCCTTCGCTCGAAGAGCTTGAACGAAGGCTTCGCGGCCGTGCAACGGAAACCGAGGAGAGCATCGAGTTGCGTATGAAGAATGCAGAGCTAGAGCTTTCTCGGAAAATGGAGTATGATATACAATTCGTGAACGACAATCTTGATATATGCACGGATGAACTTGTGGCATATATCGAACGTCAAGCAGAGAATTAGACGAGGAACGTATCTATATGAGCATCATCGATCCCAAAATTGACGTCTTGTTGGACGCCACCGACAACGACCGTTTTCTTCTGTGCTCTTTGGCATCGAAGCGCGCGCATGATATCAACGACATGATGCGCGGCCAGCGCGATCGCGCCATTCAGCTTTCCAGCGCCGTCGAAATTGCCAAGGCAAACAACAAAAAGCCGCTTTCCATGGCTTTTTCCGAAATTGCCCGCGGCGAGGTCTCCTACGACCCCGAGACCATCGATATTTCTCAGCATTAAGCACTGCTTGTGAATGTGTCTTATTAAAGGCTCGCTTCTAGCGAGCCTTTTTACGATATAAGGGAGCACCATGTCTCATTTTCAGCGAATCAGCCTGGTCCATTATCATGAGCTGGGACTCAAGGGCCACAATCGTTCCACGTTCGAGCGCCATCTCATGCGCAATCTTTCCTCCTTGCTCGAGGATGCGCCCGTCGAAAAGGTGACGCGTATTTCCGGCCGCGTTCTGGTTATGTACCAGGCGTCCGCAGACGCCTCGGAAATCGCCGAGGCGGCAGACCTTATCGCACGCGTTCCCGGCGTTGCGCGCGTTTCGTGCGGCTTTGTGTGCGACCGCGAGCTCGACCAGATGTACGCTGCGGCGGATGCAGCCCTTTCTGAAGCAGGGGCCTTCGATACGTGGAAGGTGGTCGCGCGTCGCAATCACACCGATTTCGAAATCGCCTCCATGGAGATGAACCAGCTGGTGGGGGCGTATCTGTGCGAGCGCTACCCCGATAAAAAGGTGAAGATGAAGTATCCCGACGTGGAGGTGCACGTCGAGGTGGTACAAGGCCATTCCTACATTTACGCGCAAAGCATTCCCGGCGTGGGCGGCTTGCCGGTGGGAACGGCGGGCAAGGTCGTGTGCCTGATGTCTTCGGGAATCGATTCTCCCGTTGCGGCGTGGCGCATGGCTCGTCGTGGGGCCACCTGCATAGGCGTTCACTTCTCCGGCCGCCCCCAGACGGCGTCGACATCCGAGTATCTGGTCGACGATATCGCCCATGTTCTCGAGCGCTTCGGCGGCATAGCTCGCGTATACGTGGTTCCGTTCGGCGATTATCAGCGTGATATCGCGGGAATGGTTCCTCCTGCGCTGCGGATCATAATCTATCGCCGTCTCATGATGAGGATTGCCGAGCGAATTGCCCGCAGGGAAGGGGCGAAGGCGCTGGTGACGGGGGAGAGCCTCGGTCAGGTTGCTTCTCAGACCCTTGACAATCTCGCGGCGACAAACGCGGCGGTCGATATGCAGATCTTCCGTCCGCTGATCGGCAGCGACAAGCTTGAAATTATCGCCGATGCGCAAAAGCTCGGCGTTCGAGATTTCGAGCAATCCTGCTCCCGACTGCTGCACGTTGTTCATGCCGCGCAGTCCCGAAACCCATGCGAAGATCGCGGACGTCGAGGCTGCGGAAGAGGCGTTGCCGTGGCAGGAGTGGATAGAAGAAATCATGGAGAATCTCGAGCTGCACGAATACCGCTGCCCTTCGTCATACCGCGTTCGCGATGCGGCCCGTGCCGCCGAGCAGGCGCAATCCAGCTCAAGGGTCGCTGATGCCGACGCTGCAGTTTCGCAAGGAACGGTCTTGCTCGGGTAGCGCGGCTGTATGCGCGGTGCGTACGAGAAACGCTGTATGAGTCTTGCGCGGTGCGTGCGCTGATTCGAGTAAGAAAAGGCGCGGTGGCGAGGCAAGGTTTCGGAAAGGTCGCTTTGGCACGATGGGGACAGGTTTCCCGTCGTGCAAAGGATGTTCGCCATGCCGTTTCCTCGCTCTGCGTACAACTTGAAATCAAGGCTTCATATCTCTCATATTCCCACGCCGGCGCTGGTTGGTGCCGGCGTTTTGCTTGTCGCGGCGCTCACGGGCGTAGTGGCGGGTTTCGTGTCTTTTTCGGGGCAGTCTCCCACGTTCGAGGTCGTAGCATCCGAGGACGCCGAAGGCTCCTTTGAAGTGAAGGAGGGCACCACGGGTGCTTCCGAAGAGAGTCAAGCGGCGCCTTCTTCGGAGCCGTCGCAGCGCTCGGGCGCCGATCAGGATTCTGCCGTTTTGCCGACGTTGGCGGTTCATGTTTCCGGCGCCGTCGCATCTCCGGGCGTGTATGAGCTCGAAGACGGGGCTCGGGTGCGCGATGCCGTGGAAGCTGCGGGCGGTTTTGCTGCCGAAGCTTCTCAGGAATCAGTCAACCTCGCACGCAAAGTGTCGGATGGCGAGCAGATCTTTGTCCTCACCGTCGAAGAATTCGAAGCATCGCCGAGTTCGTCTTCCCCTTCATCGGAATCTTCCGACGCCGGCGCCAGGGTTCTTCCGGTCAGGCGGTCTTGTCAACATCAACTGGCGGTCTCAAGACGCCCCTTCCCGGCGTCGGGCCGGCAACCGCTCAACCGCCTCGATGAACGTGAGGCAACGGCCGTCGCCTCGGTCGAAGATATCCAGCGCGTGAGCGGCATAGGCGAGAAGAAATACGAAAAGCTCAAAGGGAGCATCTGCGTATGATGCGCATGCTCGACGAGGGCGCTGTCGAATATGACCGTGTCAGAAAGGGCGATGCTGGCGGTACGCCCGAAGGAACCGTTGTCTCAAGGGCGCCGAGCATTCCTGCCCGTCCGTCGTTTCCTTTGACTCTCGGTTGTGCCCTCGTGGTTTGGGCCGTCGCCGCGGCGTTGTTTTTCGTCACCTACCATCCTGGAC
>JBKTHK010000036.1:0-19092 GCA_047240885.1 Slackia sp.
CTACAGATCCAGGTAGCTCGTGTCTCCCCCGATACGGGGAACAGCGACACGGCGATAGCCCGCATGGCGCATGTAGTCATACGCCTCGCGCACATCGCGAGCGATATGCGCAGCTTGATGCGCATCCGTGCCCACCGTGCAATCGACCCCGGCCTGCGCGAACACCTCAAGCATCTCAGGCGAAGGATAATACTGGGCGCACGGCGCGTATTTGCCCGAAGTGTTGACCTCGATCATTCGATTTCCTTCGCGAGCCGCTTCGGCCATGCGCTCGTAATGGGGAAGCAGGTCGAAAGACGGATAGGATCCGAATTTCTTCACCACGTCGGGATGCGACATGACCGTGAACGGCATCGCGCTCGCAGCGGCGTCGCACCACAAATCGATGTAGCGCCTCCATACGTCGTCGACGCCCACCTCTTCCCAGCGTTCTTTCGTGCGGGTGCTGTTGATGAGCCAGCCATCGACGAAATGCACCGAGCCCAAAACGATGTCGAAGCGGTCAAAGTCCTCGGCGGAAAGATTTCTGTCTTCATCGTCGCCGAGCCAATCGAGCTCGCAGCCTAGCAGAATTTCCATTTCAGGATGCCGGTCGCGCTCTTCCAAAACGGCCTGACAATACGGCTCGAGCCGTTCGGGGGGCATGCTTGCATGCTTGAACGGATCGAAGCGCTCGTTTACCGGATAATGCTCGGTCGCGGCCATCACGCGCACACCGGCGCGCGAGGCGGCATCCACCATCGCGCCCAAAGGGTCTTTCGCATGGCCGCAGAAGGTGGAATGGGTATGCAGGGTGATAAGGTCCGTCATGACACCACCTCCCTGAACGCCTCGACAAACGATGCCACGTCGGCTTCGTCCGTTATCCCCCCGAACGATATACGCAAGGAACCCTGGGCAAGATTGCGCTTCACGCCGAGGGCCGAAAGCACATGGGAGGGATCGAGCGAGTTGGAAGAACACGCCGACCCGCCCGAAACGCAAAAGCCGCGCAGGTCGAGCTGCAAAATCATGGTCTGGCTCTCCATGCCCGAAACGCAGACATTGACGATGTGCGGCGCGAATTCGCCCGATTCAAGCCGAACGGTCGCAGATACCTTCGGCAAGGAGCAAAGCTCCTGGTAGAGGGAGTCGCGAAGCTTCGTCGCACGTTCGGCGAACGCGGGCTGCAACGCCACAGCATGCTCGACAGCCGCGGCGCACCCCAAGATGCCGGCAATGTTTTGAGTTCCGCTCCTCATGCCGCGCTCCTGGCCACCACCCGTCATATACGCAACGAACGGAGGCGCGTCTTCAGTACATATGCCGACGCCTTGCGAGCCGCCCACCTTATGCGAGGAAAACGTGCGGCATCCACACCGAGCGCCCCACGTCGAAGGAATCTTCCCCAGCGCCGCACGGCGTCTACGTGGAAGAGCGCCCCGTTTCGATGGGCCGTCTTGGCAAGCGCGGCAGTGTCGAGAACGGTTCCTACTTCGTTGTTGACCGCCATGATGCTTACGAGCAGCGTGTCTTCGCGCATAACGCGCTCTAACGCCTCCACGCCGATATGGCCCGATGCGTCGTTATCGACGAAATCGACCTCGAAGCCAAGCCTTTTCAGCATGGCTGCGCTGTGAAGGACGGCGTGATGCTCTATGCGCGACATGACCACACGTCCCAAAGCGGCGTTTCCACGCAGGCGCCTGCGATCGCGCTCCGCTAGAGCCATGCCTATGATGGCAGTGTTGTCCGCTTCGGTCGCCCCCGAGGTGAACACGATTTCGTCGGGACGTTGAGCCCCGAGCGCCCGAGCGACACGCACACGCGCGTCCTCAAGCTCCGAAAAGGCCTCGCGTCCGATGGAATGCAGCGAATTCGCGTTGCCGAACGCGCCGTCGGGAGCTGCCTTCATGTAAGGGGCCATAGCTTCTGCGGCCGCGTCGCACAAAGGAGTGGTGGCCGCGTTGTCCAGGTAAATGTAAGTACGATTCGAGCCGAACAGCATAGGTTACGCCTGAGCCTCTTGCGCAACCTTCGTCATGGCGGCAATAGCCGCCGCACGATCTTCGGCGCCGAAGACGGCGCTTCCCGCAACGAACACGTCGCATCCGCTTGCCGCGACCGCACGCGTAGGATCGTTGGCGCCAAGGCCGCCGTCGACTTCGATAAGGGGCGAAACGCCCGCTGCGCGCGCCATCTCGACAACGCGTGCAACCTTATCCTCGGTACCTTCTATGTATTTCTGCCCAGAGAACCCCGGATACACGCTCATGACCAAGACCATGTCGAGCTTGCCGATGTAGGGTTTAAGAACGTCAACGTCCATATCGGGTTTTAAGGCGATGCAGGCCTTGGAGCCGGCTTCATGGATCATGTCGATCGCGCGGTCGAATTCGCCCGCGGATTCATCGAGGGCCTCGGCGTGGACGGTCACAATATCAGGCTTGCACTCGAGGAACCACGGAAGCTGATACAGCGGGTTGGAAATCATCAAGTGCACGTCGAGCGGAAGGTCGGTGATGCGCTTGAGCTGCTTGACGAAGGGAACGCCCAGCGTGAGGTTCGGGACGAAATGACCGTCCATGACGTCCACGTGAACGAAACTCGCTCCACCCTGCTCGATCACGCGAATATCGCGCTCCATGTTCATGAAGTCGGCCGACAAAATGGACGGGGCTATTTTAGGGCTGGTAAACATGGGACTGCCTTTCGTACGTACACAATACGGTGTCATTGAACACGTCAGATTCTAACGCATGCACACGGAGGAGTTCGCACGAAACCTCGTAAGAATTCGGGACGAAACCGCCAAAATCCGACTTCGACGCCGGCAAGCACGGCGCTACGGCGAAGGCGTACTATAATCAGGAGCAAGCGCTACGCAGAGCGCGCGCACGCGGTCGAGAGGCCGCAATGCGAAACGCCGAGCCGCGAAAGGACCGCCATGAATCATTTCGTCTACCCCATGCCGCTCGGACGCCTCACCATCGCCGCACACGAAAAGGGCATCGTCTCCATTCATTTCGGAGACGTCGAACTGGACATGCCTCGCAAACCAAGCGCCCTTACCAACAAGGCCGCAACTCAAATCCAGGAGTACTTCGCCGGCAAAAGACGCGAATTCGACCTGCCCCTCGACCCGAAAGGAACCGATTTCCAGCTCACGGTATGGAAAGCGCTACAAACGTTCTACGGCGAAACAGAACATACGCCCAGATAGCGGAAGCACCGAAAACCGCACGCGTACAGGCCGGGCATGGCCAATAACAAAACCCCATCCCCATCCTCATCCCCTGCCACCGCGTCATAGGGGCGAACAACGCCTTGGTTGGCTATGCCGCGGGCGTCAAAATCAAACGCTATCTTCTGGGACTCGAGGGCGTGGACACGTCCAAGATGAGGTGACGGGCTCAAGCAAGCACAGCCCCTCTCCTGCTGAAGGAATTCAGCTCGCGGCAAAAGCGCCTGACACAAGAAAAAGCGGGCCCGACGGCGTGTCGGGCCCGCTTGCATTGCGCGGCTTCGAAGCGTGGTTATCGGACGCGACGCAGGCGAACTGCGTAATGCGCGTCGGGGCCAGAAGCGCTCAGCGTGGTGGAAAGCGTCTCTTCGACCTCGAACGATTCGCCGAATTTGGTCTTGCGGAACCGTTCCACGACGTTTTCGTTCTCTTCGGCGAACACGGTGCAGGTGGCATAGGTAAGCGTACCGCCCGGCTTCACCATTTTCGCGGCCTCGGCCAGAATGTCGTATTCAACCGACGACATGTCCGCGATCTGAGCGGCGGTCAAGCGCCAGCGGATTTCGGGATGGCGGCGCAGCGTACCGACACCCGTGCACGGAGCGTCTACGAATACAGCGTCGAAAGATGCCTCGGGAAGCTTCTCGGAAAGCTTGCGTGCATCCATGGTGAGCGGACGAACCGAATTGATGCCGTAAGCAGCAACGCGCTTTTCGAGCAGATCGCCCTTGAATGCATGATCGTCGACCGAAACCATGGGAATCGTGCGGCCGAAGGCGCGAACGGCGTTGCTCTGCAGAAGGATGGTCTTCGTCCCGCGACCCGCACCTATTTCAAGGAAGGCCTCGACGTCTTCCTTCGGGCAGGCAAGCGCGGCAATGGCCTGGGCGGATTCATCCGAAACGCAGACGCTGCCGTTTTCGAACAAGGCGCGCACCTCGGGCTTGCGCAGCACGCGCGCATCTTCCACAAGGTAACATCCCGCAACCGTCTCGGACTCCTTCATGAGGCTGCCGGCCTGGTCGAAAATCTCGACCCGTTCTCGTCTTTGGCCTTGATGGCGTTGACGGCGATGTAGACCGGCGCATCGGCGTTCGACGCGCGCATGAACGCGGTGGCCTGCTTCAAGCCCATTTCATTCATCAGGCGCTTCGCGAGCCACAGAGGGAACGCCTGCGAACGAGCCAGAACCTGAAGGCTTAAGTCGGGATTGCCGTAAGGGAACTTCTTCGCGCTCGTGGCCATCTTGCGCAGAACGGCGTTGGCAAGGCCAGATGCCGCGGGCGCGATGGAACGAACAAGCTCGACGCCCTGGTCGACGGCCGCATAATCGTCTTTTCCGAGGAACAGAAGCTCGTAAGCGCTGACGCGCAACGCATCGCGCACCTCCGCACCGATATCGTCGGGAGACTTGAGGTTGCGATCGATAAATTCGTCCAACGTGCCGATCGTGGCGGTGACGCCGCGGGCTATTTTCGTAGCGAACGCCGCATCCTCGGGAGAGATACCCTCGAACGTCGCGAGAACGCTAGGGGTGATTTCCGCGGTAAGGCATCACGCTCGCGAACGGTCTTGCCGATTGCGCAGGCCGCAGCACGACCGGGAGACAGGACGCGGCTTATCCGAAGACTTCGGGCCACGACGGTCGCCGCGAGGTCCTCGGGCATCGCGAGGCCTGCCGCCGGCACCATCGTCGCGACGAGGTCGGTTGTCGTGCGAAGCGGGTCGCCCGTGTTCGTCAGAAGCGGAGACGTTGTTAAAAGAGGCCTCTTGACCAGCGGCCGCCTCGTTGGCGCACGAACCTGAGCGTCGGCGTCTACGCGACGTTCCGCATCGTTGAATTTGCGGCGGTCGAACGAACCGTCACGCTTGCCGTCGAAACGGCCCTGGGAGGAAGAGCCGAACCCGCGTTGGCCGCCGTCGTATTTCTTGAACGGCTTGCCGCCGCGAGGAGCGCCTCTGCGCTCGCCCGAGCGAGGACCGCCGAACGATTTGCCGTCGCGGGAGCCGTAGCTTTTACCGCCGGGCTTGCGGTCGCCGTACGGCTTGCGATCACGCTCGCCAGAGGGCTTGCCGTCGCGATTGCCGTAGGGCTTGCTGCCGGGTTTTCCATAGGGCTTACCGTCGCGGCCGCCGTAGGGCTTGCCGCCAGGCTTGCGGTCCCCATAGGGCTTACCGTCGCGTTTCGGCCCACCGTACGAGCCGCCTTTGCCGTCTTTACGATATCCGCCTTCAGAGCGGTCATAACGGCGCTCTCCGCGGTTTCCGCCGGAACGCTTGTCGAATCCGCCCTGACGAGGCCCACGCGAATTGCCGCCACGGCCCGAGCCGCCCTGATATCCACCCTTATGCTGGTCGGTCATTTATACCTGCTCCCATGTCTTCGTACCTGATTTGATATCTTGCACGCCGCTTGCAAACGATGCGGCGTCCATTTCCTTTTTGCCGTCTGGCTTTATCGTGCAGACCTCAAGCGCTCCATCCGCGCATCCGATGAAGAGCCTCTTGCGGACGAACGCAACAGAACCAGCCTGCATATCCTGGATTCCGACCTCTTCCGCATCGTCGGAAGAAACCATGCTCGTGCGAACAAGCGTCGCCGTCTTGCCGGCGAGGGAGCATCGGCTCGGATGAGCGCTGCTCGATGCCTGGACGCGACGCTGGTTGACGAACGCCGTGGCGTTCGGGTCGAGATTGAGCTCGCCTTTTTCAATCTTCGGCGCATACGTGGCATCGTCATCGTTCTGCCTGGTCCAGCGAACCTGGCCCTGCTCTATCTCGTACAGAGCGGACATGAGCGCACACGCCCCTTATCGGCAAGTTCGTCGGTCCGACGCTCGCTTGACATATCGCCGATTTCGCACGAACGGCTGATGCAGTAATCGCCCGTATCCAGGCCGGCCTCCATCCTCATGATGCAGATACCCGCCTCGCGCTCTCCCGCGAGAATCGCGCGTTCGATCGGAGCCGCGCCCCTGTATTTCGGCAGAAGGGACGCGTGAACGTTCAAGCAGCCGTACCGAGGGATGTCAAGCACTTCCTGCGGCAGAATCATGCCGTACGCTGCAACGCAGATAGCGTCCGGCGCAAGATTGCGAAGCCGCGCAACCTCCTCTTCGCCGCGAAGCGTCTTCGGTTCGAAGACGTCGATGCCCGCTTCCAGGGCGACTTTCTTCACCGGCGATGCGAGCAGGGCTTTTCCCCGCCCTCTCACGGCGTCGGGACGCGTGTAGACCGCGATGACATCATGCTGCTCCTTGAGCTCCATGAGGATGTTCGCAGCAAAATCCGGCGTGCCCATAAAAACGATACGCATGCGTATCACCATCCTTACCGCGCGACCCGCAGAAGCGTCCGCGCGCAATCGACGCTAAATGCGGGTATCGCCGGGCTTCGCGCCGGCGGCTTTCGCTTCTTCGTAATCGTGAAGTGCCTGGATTCGGGCGGAAAGATCGCATGATTCGAACAGAGTCTTGCCGTCGAGATGGTCGATTTCATGCTGCAGGCAGCGGCCGAGCAGGCCGTCGCCTTCGATTACCCATTCTTCGCCGTTAAGGTCGGTGTAGCGCACCACGGCGTATTCTTTGCGACGGATGGGAACGGAAATGCCGGGGCATGAAAGGCATCCTTCTTCGTCCACCACTTCGCGCCCGCGCGTTTCGAGAAGAACGGGATTGAGCATCACGATCGGATTCTGCTCGCCGTCTTCCTGGTCGCAATCGACCACGATGATGCGCTTGAGCACGCCCACCTGGGGTGCCGCCAGACCGCAGCCGTTGTTCTTGTACATGGTCTTTGCCATCTGACGAGCGAGCTTTTTGAGCGACTTGTCGGTGACATCGCACACCTCGCACACTTGGCGCAACGTAACGTCGGGGTACGTGACCACCTTGAGCGTATCGAATGCCATTTCTAAACCTCTATCCGTATTGTCAATTCGCGTTAAAAATCGATCGAGAGTATATCAAATCGCAAAGCGCGCATGACCAGGCAAAGGCAACCCGAGGCAGCGGACGCGCGAAACAGCGGAATTCCACCATAAACGCACGACGGCAAGCCGCGCAGCAGACGAGCGCTCCCAAAAGGCCGCGGGCGACGAACGAAACGCTACAGCAGGCTCACGGGGTCCACATCGCATGCGACGTTGACGCTTTTGTGCGCGCGCCTCTTGCGAATAACGGGCGTAATCGCAGCCGAGATATCGGCATCTGCAGGCGCTTTGATAAGAATATGCCAGCGATAGTGCCCGCGCAGGCGCTCGATGGCGCACGGTGCGGCGCCCAAGCTTTCCCACTGCTGGCCCACCACGTCGCGGATGACCTCGTCGACCCGCGCGGCCAACGCCTGGGCAACCTCGCGCACCTCCGAAGAGGAATCCCCCCACACGAGGATATTGGCCAGACGCGCATAGGGCGGATAACGCAGGAGCTTGCGTTTCGGCAGCTCATCAAGGAGAAAACGCTTACGGTCGTAGGCGGCTGCGGATTGAATCGCGCAGCTTTCCGGCAAGTAGGTCTGCACAAGCACGCGCCCTTCGAAATCACCCCGACCGGCACGCCCGGCAACCTGCTCGATAAGAGCGAACGTCCGCTCCGCGCTGCGGAAATCGGGTAGCTTGAGCTGGGTGTCGGCATTAATCACGCCCACTAGCACCACGTCGTTGAAATCCAGGCCCTTCGCTATCATCTGGGTGCCCAGCAGCACGGCTGGGCCCGGCTTTCCGAACTGTCTCAAGAGCCTCTCGTGCGCATCACGCGTGGCCGTGGTATCCGCATCCATACGGATGATGTCAGCCTGAGGCCTGTCTTCGAGCAGCTTGCGAAGCTCCGTCTCCACCCGCTGCGTGCCCGCGCCGAATTTCTTCAGGTACGGGCTGCCGCATACGGGGCAGGTCGGCATGGCCGGCGTCTGCCTGCCGCAATGATGGCATACGAGCTTATTGCCCCGTTCGTGATAGGTGAGCGAGACGGAGCACGTGGGGCATTCAGGCACATAGCCGCAATCGCGGCACAAGACGAAGTTCGCGAAACCACGCTGGTTCAGCAGCAAGACCGCCTTACGTCCTGCATCGAGCGCGGCGAACAGCGCCTCGCTCAAAGAGCGCGAGAACATGGAGCGCGAGCCCTTCGAAAATTCCTTTGCCATGTCTATGACATCGACCTCGGGAAGGGCTTACCGTTCGCCCGCTCGGGCAAGGCGATGCGGTGCCAGAAGGATCGGCCTGCAACGACAGAGCGACTCGATCGAAGGCGTGGCGCTTCCCAGCACGAGCGCGGCGCCGTGGCGCTTCGCCATCCACGCCGCGACATCGCGCGCGTGGTAGCGCAACGCGCTTTCTTGCTGTAGGTGTACTCGTGCTCTTCGTCAATGATGATAAGGCCCAGGCGCTCCATCGGGCAGAACAGCGCACTGCGCGCGCCCACCACGACGCGCTTATCGCCCTGGCGGACCGCCTCCCATTGGTCGAAACGCTCGGCGGCGGTCATCCGCGAATGCATGACGGCGACCGTACGCCCGAAGCGCCCTTCGAAACGCGAAACCGTCTGCGGGGTGAGCGCTATCTCGGGCACGAGGACAAGAGCGCCGCATCCTTTCTCCAGGCATGCGCGAATGGCGCGAAGATACACCTCGGTCTTGCCCGAACCGGTCACACCGTCGATGAGAGCCACTTCTCCGCAGCCGCGATGGAGGCATTCCGACACAAGCGCGAAGGCCTCCGTCTGCCCCCGCGTGAGCTCGAACGATTCCAAGGCGCGCGTCCTGCGCGATATCTCCTCGTCGGAAAGCGGAGTGAAATCTCCAGCATCCTTCTTGCGACGGCGCGCCGGCTTTTGCAGCTCCCACGAATCGCCCTTTTTCTGAACCTTCGGCGTGCGACCTACGGGCGTGAGCAGGTGAACACACGCGCTCAGAGGAGCAACGTAGGTGGTTGCGATGTATTCGATAAGCGCCGCACCGTCTTCGTCGAAATACGGTGCGGAAAGTACAGCAAGCACGGGCTTGAGCTTCGAAGAAGCCGAGGCGTCGGCGGAGCGCTCCCCCTGAGCGTCCGCAACCCCTAAGAACACGGCGTCCTCCCCCAGGCTGAAATCTTCTTCGCGGACTTCCATGACATAGCCCACCGCGCGACGACGGCCGAACTCGACAAGCACCGCGCACCCGACGGCAACATCATCCATCTCTTCGGGGACGACATAGGCGTAGGACGAATCCAAGGCCTGGGTCTGTATGTCCAAAACAACCGAAACGGTGCGCATGCATTTCCTTCGAACGATCACGGTGGCTAATGAAAAGGCGCCCTTCGGAACAAGGCCGAAAGGGCGCCTGAAGTACGGCAAGCATACGCCATCTTGCCGCGAAAGACGAAATCGCCGTTTAGCGACAGAGGCCTTCTTGCCTGATTACGCGATGCCGCATGCCGCGCGCAATGCGTCCACGCGATCGGTGCGCTCCCACGTGAACTCGGGAAGCTCGCGGCCGAAGTGGCCGTAGTTGCTGGTAAGACGGTAAATGGGACGACGCAGGTCGAGCGCGTCGATGATGGCGCCGGGACGCAGACGAAACTTGTTCACCGCACGCTCGATAGCATCCACGGGAACGTGGTTGGTACCAAACGTATCGACCGGACCGAGACCGATGCGCCATGCCGATGGCATAGGCAATCTGCACTTCGTAACGCTCGGCCAAGCCCGCAGCAACCACGTTCTTGGCAACCCAACGGGCGGCATACGCTCCCGAGCGGTCCACCTTCGTGCAGTCCTTGCCGGAAAACGCGCCGCCGCCATGACGGCCCATGCCGCCGTAGGGTCAACGATGATCTTACGGCCGGTCAGACCCGCATCGCCATGGGCCCGCCCACGACGAAACGACCGGGGCTGATGTGGATGCCGGCGTCTTCGGAGAGCTGCACGCCCTCGGCGGCCATGACAGGCTTGATGACATGCTCCACGATATCAGCACGCAGGGTTTCGTTCTCCACATCTTCAGAGTGCTGCGTGGACACGACCACGGTTTCCACCGCGGTGGGAACACCGTCCACATAGCGCACGGAAACCTGGGTCTTTCCATCGGGGCGCAGATACGGCAACGTGCCGTTTTTGCGCACCTGGGTCAGACGCTCGGACAAACGATGCGCCAGATAGATCGGCATGGGCATGAGCGTGGAAGTTTCGTTGCAGGCATAGCCGAACATCATGCCCTGGTCTCCCGCGCCGACGCTTTCGTACGGATCGGACTCGACGTCTGCGCCGTGCTGGGCCTCCCACGATTCGTCAACGCCCTGCGCGATGTCGGGGCTCTGCTCGTGGATGGCATTCATCACACCACAGGTGCTGCCGTCGAAGCCGTACTTGGCACGGTCGTAGCCGATGTCGGTCAGCACGCCGCGCACGATGTCCTGCACGTCTACGTACGCCTGGGTGCGGATTTCTCCAGCGACCACGACAAGACCGGTGGTGACCAGCGTCTCGCATGCGCAGCGAAGCTGCGTGGGGTCGGCAGGCTGACCAGAGGGGGCGATGTAGCCCTCCTTCGCAAGATCGATCTCCTTCGCGAGAATGGCGTCGAGGATGGCGTCGGAAATCTGGTCGCAGATTTTGTCCGGATGGCCTTCCGTCACGGACTCGGACGTGAAGACGTAGTTTGAACGGGTATCAGTCAAGATTCCTCCTTCATCGCTGTTGGCCGGACCACCTTGGCAAAAGCCAGGTTGGTGTCGGGATCAGCAAGCCAACCCTCTCCCCCGACTCTGGATAAACGGTCATTAAAACAAGAACAAATCGATCGGGCAAAGCTCCAAGCGATTCTCAAACTCCGAAAGAATATCGAAAATGCGCCAGAAGGACAAGACGAGGCAATCCCTCCATGGAATCGCCAGAGGAAACCCGTACAATACGAATTTTCGGCATGGCGCGCGCCCGCCACATGCCGATTCGCACCCTTATCACGAAAGGCATCCATGAACGCACTGGACACCCTCGCCCGCGTCGTCGGGGCACTCACGCTTTGCGCCCTGCTCGTCGGCGCAGGGCTTTTCGCCTGCTGTCTGCGTCCCACCACGAGCCTTATAGCTCAGGCAACCAGCAATTACGACGATTCGCCCTATTCGCAGGAAGCCCTGGTGGGCTTGGCCACGCTGACGCGCGACTACACCGTGGACGGCGGCGATCGCACGGCCACGCTCGACACCATAGCCCAGGCAGCCTCCGACGCCTCCCCCGCGCTCAAAGGCGCAGCCGACAAGCAGACCGCGCTGGCCTCGTTGGGAGAGCGCTACACCTTGACCGACGATGCCCTGGACCATCTTGACGACGTCAACCGCGTCATCGGCGCAGCGCGCATCGCCTTCGTCGTCATTGGCATCGCATGCGTGGCGGCGCTTGCCCACGTGCTCGTGCGCTGCGGGAAGAAAAGCCTCGGCGGGGTGCTCATGGCATCGGGCGCCGCCGTCATAGCGGTCTTCGCCCTGTTGGCGTTGTGGGTGATGATCGATTTCAATGGATTCTTCGCGGCTTTCCATTCTTTGTTCTTCAGCGCAGGAACGTGGACGTTCAGCTACGATTCACTGCTCATCTGCATGTATCCCCCCGATTTTTGGATATCCATGGGCGCCGTATGGCTGGTAACCACGCTTGCGGGATGCCTGATATGCCTTATTATTGGTAGGCTATTGAGAAAACGAAGCGCCGCATAGCGCTTCTTGCCAACCGGCGCCTGCACGCCGCTTTGCCGTCGCTCGCGCCGCAACCGAGTCGAAAAGACCTACGAGGAGTATTCGAATGACCGACACCGTACGCGTTCGCTTCGCGCCTTCGCCCACCGGAAAGCTTCACATCGGCGGCGCCCGCACCGCCATCTACAACTGGGCGTTCGCCCGCGCCATGGGCGGCGACTTCATCCTGCGCATCGAAGACACCGACCCCGAGCGCTCCACCGAGGAAAACACCCAGATCATCCTGCGCGCCATGCGCTGGCTGGGCCTGGATTGGGACGAAGGCCCCGAAGTAGGCGGCGAATTCGGCCCGTACCACCAGACCGAGCGCTTCGACACCTACGCCGCAGCGCTTGAAACCCTCAAAGAGCGCGGCGCCGTGTATCCGTGCTTCTGCACCAAAGAAGAGCTCGACGCCAAGCGCGAGGCTGCAGGCGAATCCTACGCCGGCTACGACCGCACCTGCCGCAATCTCTCCGCCGAAGAGTCGCAGGCGCGCATTGCCGCGGGCGAGCCGCATGTCTGGCGCCTGAAGGTTCCCGAGAACCACGGCCCGATCGAATTCGACGACGCGGTATACGGCCACATGAGCTTTCCCGCCGACGTCATGGACGATATGATCCCGGTTCGCACCGACGGCACCCCACCTATAACTTCGCCGTTGTCTGCGACGATGCCAACATGCAGATCACGCACGTCATCCGCGGCGACGACCATCTTTCCAACACCCCGCGCCAGATCCTGATCTATGAGGCGCTGGGTCTTGAAGCACCCACCTTCGCGCATCTGTCCATGATCTTGGGCGCAGACGGCAAGAAGCTCTCCAAGCGCCATGGCGCCACCAGCGTGGAAGAATACAAGGCACAGGGCTTTTTGCCCGACACCATGGTGAACTTCCTGGCGCTTTTGGGCTGGAGCCTTGACGGCGAAACCACCATCATCAGCCGCGACGTGCTGTGCGAGAAGTTCAGCCTGGACCGCATCACCAAAAAGGACGCCGTCTTCGACGAAACGAAGCTCGAGTGGATGAACGGCCAGTACATCAAGGCCATGAATCCTGCGCAGTGGGTTGAGCTCTCCCGCCCGTGGCTGATCGAAGCGGGCGCCACCGCCGAAGACATCGACGCGCGCCCCGAATGGTACGCCAAGCTCTACCCGCTGCTCGCCGAGCGCGAAACCAGCCTGACCGACGCTGCGGAAAAGCTGCCCTACATGTTCTGGGGAGCCAACGTCACGCTGGATGAAAAGAGCGTGAACAAGGTTTTGAAGAAGGAAGGCGCCCGCGCCGACGAGGCCCTGCGCGCATGCCGCGATATCCTGGCCGACGAAAGCCGCGCCTGGGAATGCGAAGGCCTGCAGCAGGCATGCCGCGATCTGTGCGAGCCCATGGAGATCAAGCCGAAAAACATGTTCCAGCCTTTGCGTGTGGCCGTGTGCGGCAACATGGTTTCGCCCCCGCTGTTCGAGAGCATCGAGCTGATGGAGCGCGCCGACGTCCTTGCCCGCATCGACGCCACCATGAACGAGGTTTTCGCCTCCTAGACCACAGAACCACCGGGCGCCCCGTGTAAGCACATGCGGGGCGCCTTCGTATGAACGGGGCGCAACGCCCCACCGCAAGCAGACCACAGGAGCACCGCACATGGACATCATGACGATAGGCGAATACTGCGTACGCCCCCACGGCGGATCGTGCGAACGCTGCAAAATAGCCTGCCCCGCACAGGCCATCTCTTTCGAGAACGAATCGGCCGTGCCGTCGATCGACGCGCAAGCCTGCACCAAGTGCGGCGTATGCATGGGCGTCTGCGACGCATTCACATCGTCCACCACCACGACGCTGCGCTTGTACGAGCATCTTCGCCGCGTTGCCATGCGCGGAGAGATCGTGTACCTCACCTGCAAAGAGAACGTCTTCCCCGATTTCCAGCCGGCGAAAAACGTCACGGTGCTGCCCTGCCTTGCCTGCATGCCGCCGGAACTGTGGGCGCTGCTTCTGGCACAAAACGCCCCACTGTGCATCGCATGCGACCTGAAATACTGCGAAGACTGCCCCCGTGCAGCCGGCCGCGGCGAGCTGCTGTTCACCCGCGCGGTGGAAATGGCAGAAGCATGGAGCGACGGCGCGGTGCGCTTCGACCGCGAAATGCCCGAGCTGGAAGAAAGCACCCACACCGTGGCGCGCGACCAGTTCGGACGCCGCGAGGCCTTCGACAGCGTGAAAGACGACGCGATCGACATCATCTCCGGCAAGCGCCGCCTGAAAAATTCCGACACGCTCAAAGACGTCTACCGCAAAAAAGAACGCAAGCGCATGCAGGACATGCTCAACCTCACCGAAGGCGACGTAATCAACGAATTCGCCGAAAGCGGACGCACGCGCCAGACCATGCCGCCGCGCAGACGCATGCTGCTTGAAGCGCTGTGCGCCAAACCCGAGATGGCGTCCAATGTTGACCTAGTGGTAAGCGCCACCAACCGCGCCACCTGCGTCGAATGCCTGATTGCACGAAGAGCTGCCCCACGGGCGCGCGCACGATCAGCGCCGAAAACGGCAGCCTGGCCTATGACGCGCGCTACTGTATAGGCTGCGGAATCTGCGTGGATACGTGCCCCACGCACTCGATCGACCTTGTGGAAGCCAATCTTGCTGATATGCTGCCGCAAGGACCGGGGACGCCCGCCATCGAACCGACCATCGCATAGGAGAGACGCATGAACGCGAACAAAGCCTATACCGACGAATATCTGCAGCACGTAGCGGCGCTTGACGGCGATGTGCAAGGCATGAAAGCCGCGCGCAATCATATGGAGCATTCCACCGCGATCTATCACGGCACCGTGGTGAACTCCTCCTACGTTCCGCGCTTCTTCGACCAGAAGACCTACGACTACTTCAAATACGCGTCCGAGACCACGCACCGCATTCTGGTGAAGGTCATGCGCGAGTATCTGGAAAACCCCGAATACCGCCATGCGTACGACATCGACGAGCGCCTGGTAGACCTGATTCTGCTGCCGCGCGACTACGATGCCATTCTGCCCTTCGCCCGCGTGGATATGTTCCTGGACGAAGACGCCATGACCGCGAAGTTCTGCGAGTTCAACGCAGACGGCTCCAGCGGCATGAACGAAAACCGCGAGATCACGGCGAGCATGCAGGACTGCGGCGCCTACCAAGCATTTGCTGAAAAGCATAAGCTCACCACCTGCAATAAGGCGCTCTTCCCCGGCTGGGTGGACGAGTTCCTTTCGATTTACGACACCTATGCGTTCAAGATGGAAAATCCGCACATTGCCATCGTGGACTTTTTGGAAAACGCCATTACCGAAGAGTTCAAGATCTTCTCCAAGCTGTTCGCCGAGCGCGGCATTGAATGCTCGGTCTATGACGTGCGCGATTTGGCATACGAAGACGGTCGCCTCATTGGCCGCAAGGCGTTCTACGGGCGCGACAATGCGCCGATCGACGCTATTTGGCGCCGCAGCGTGACCAACGACATCATCGACAACTGGGAGGCTTCGCAGCCGTCGATCGAAGCCGTGCGTGCACGCAAGGTGGCGCTGATCGGCAGTTTCGCGGGGCACCTGGTGCACGACAAGCGATCTTCCAGGTGCTGTTCAAGCTCGAGACCAAGGCGCTTCTGACCGACGAAGAGAACGCCTTCGTGGAAGCCACCGTGCCGTTCACGGCGTTTCTGAACGATGATGAAGTGGACTTGGATGCCGTAAAGCGCGACCGCGAAAACTGGATCATCAAGCCCGTGGATGCGTACGGCAGCAAAGACGTGTATGCGGGATTGGACTTCTCCGACGAAGAATGGGCGCAGATCATAGACCGCTACGCCAACGGCGCGGCTGGTGCGCCGTTTATTGTGCAGCATTACTGTACTCCGCACCGCACCATGGCACTCCCCCTGCGCGGCGAAGAGGGCGATTACACGGCAGAGCCGCAGCCCTATACCAACCTGTCGGGCCTGTATCTCTACAACGGCCGCTTCACCGGCGTCTTCAGCCGCCTGGGGCCCGAGCCGGTGATTTCGAAGAAGACCGGCGGTATTACTGCTGCTACTATTTGGGTGGATGCGGTGGTTGAATAAGGCTTGACCGCCGGATGATACTGGATGCAACAAGGGCGCTAGAGAACGAACTGGCGCCCTTGTTGCGAACAACTGGTTCTTGCAAATATGGGCAAAACCGGCACGAGTCGTAGCCTCAAAAGCGCGCGATAGCAAGCCGGGTGATTTCTGCCATATTGCTAACACTGGTCTATCAGAACCATAATGTCCTCTAGCTCAACAACAGAGGTGTAGTTGACAAAAGTCGGACAGCCTGCGGCCACACCTCCAAAGGGCCTCTTGTCGACACAAAGCCCCTTTGCATCATAAAGATCATCGACCGTCTTAGGCAAGCACAGGGCAATCCTACCGCCACCACCGATCCTGGGAACGATTGCAAGCCGAAGCTCACGTTTTCCCGTACGATAGGCAACATAATGCTTCGTCACATACAGCTCCCAAGAAGGATGAACCTCCTCGATAGCCTCCGTTAAAGAAACGAACAAAGCATGACACGGACCGCCCTCGGCAAGCCAGCGATGATGCTCTTCGATGGTCCAATTGGTATCGGAAGCCTTTCCCTTTTTCGGTTTGAGAGCCTCAACCACAGCCCGATCGACTGAAGGGTACCTCCAGATTTCAACCGCTCTTTCGGAAAGCAATCTTGCCCTCTCCTCGATCTGCAGCGAAGACCATTCCGTTTGCTTCTTCACATAGCTATTAAGTCCAAAAGAGCTTGCTAAAAAGCCGTATTCTTTTTCATTGAGCTTTTCCTCAAAAGACTTATTGGACAGCTCGGGATTGTACCCGGTCAGCGTAAGGTTTCCGATATTGTTGCAGTAAAGCGCATGCATCTCCTGCCAATCGTCTCCGAGCATTCGCTGCCATGCCTCCGACCCATCGATCGACTGAGGCATGATATGTTCGATCTGAAGCTCAGGGCCGACCTCGATGGGCTGTTTTGGATGATAGGAATTTTCCAAGCGTTCCAGAAGATAGGCTTTTTTCGTAAATCGGTTGTAGCAGTCTCGCGAAACTAGCTGCTCTTTAAAATGCTCATCCGTCGGAAAATAGGCAGTCATAGCACGGTCGTGCATAAGCAGCATCGCCGTAACATACGTCACAATATCGCCCTTCTCCGCTATATCGCGGTAAACGCCAGCGAAAAAGTGATTAAGACCGGTCGTCAATCTACCGCAGACCGTACGACGGAACAAAAACGACTCGAAAACCTGGCACAATTCGATAAAACCCGTCTTGCTGACTTGCCCCGACTCATAGCTCTCGTACAGCACCATGAAAATAGGCCTGATTTGGCGTACGTCCAACAACGCTAAATTATCAAAAGCCTTCTTCAGGTCTTTATCATCTTCTTTCCCAAGAAACATGTTGGCGTACCTACGAGCATGGGCAAGCAGAGTTTCGAGAAGTTCCTCGGTAGTACCTCCAAATGTATCCTGCTTGAAGCGCTTGAACTCATCATAAGAATCGTTCTCCTTAGGCCTTCTATCGGGAACAACCAACCACAGCCAATACCAAATAAAGGCATTGAATTCGCTATCGGGCCTATCGGAGCTTTTGAAATAATTCTCTAGAGGCCGCCAATACGCCTCATAGAGTCGGGTTTGCTCCGTCTCCGGCAGAGACATCAATACGTAGTTTCTAATCAAGTCAGTAGGTGTCAGGAGTCTTCCTTTCGAATTCATCGATTCGAAGATGAGTTGAGCGTCATCAACACCGGGAGTCAGTTGCGTATCGATAATTCGAATATGGTTCAAACCAGTCCAGAGTGTCTTTGCGTCGAACGCCTTGCCTTGCATCCTCTCGCGGAAGAAATTCAGATTTGCAATCAAACCCTCTGGGGAATCTGCAGGCAAAGGCGTGTTGCCGACTATCGCAAACAGCGCCTCTCTGTCTTCTTGGGAAAGCACGAGCTTGAACCTAGCCATGCCATTGTAGTCATCGTCATTGAAAAGGTAATTCTTCCTGAGGCTGGACACCTTAATGTCGGTCAGGAACGAAGCCCGCTCCTCGTCCGCCTCCAGATATTCGACAAAGGCCGTCAGCAGTAAAGACAAGGTGGTCAACCGCTGCTGACCGTCAATTAGAAGGTGCTTCTTCATGCCCGTAATGGTGGATCCGCCTTCAGGGATATGCAGCACAGAACCGACGAAATGGTCTTTCTCATTTCGGCCAGCACGAATGATATCTTCCCATAAAACGCGACAGTCTTCTTCGCTCCATGCATAACGACGCTGGTATACGGGAATAACGTATTGAACGCTTGAGGCTCCGAGGAACTTCAAGAAATGGGTCATATTCGCATCCAAAAGATAGCCTCCGTCTCAATTGGGGAGTTACGCAGATTACGTTACTCTATCACGGCATTATGCCCCGTTGCATAAGACGCTCAACCTGAGCGAAGGTTCGTCAATCAAACTTGTCCATCCTACCACAGAGGCATCCGGCGATGGACCAATCGCTATCTGCATGTCCCGAGAACGTAAACCCAACGCCTTCGTCCATAAAGACCGTGTCTGCGCAAACGTCTGCCCCCGTACATCCCCCACATCCTACGTGGCTTTCTGGCCACCGTTGGCTCAACTCTCCACAATTATTGACTTTGACCCATTTCGTCGACAAGCAAAGATGAGCAGC
Source organism: Slackia sp. (assembly GCA_047240885.1). Lineage (GTDB taxonomy): Bacteria > Actinomycetota > Coriobacteriia > Coriobacteriales > Eggerthellaceae > Slackia. The sequence goes on from JBKTHK010000036.1 coordinate 18,650, forward strand.
GCCCATCTACCGCCAATAAAAGTATTGCTAAGTAACACCACAAGGCAACTAGAGCACACGACCGCTAGTCGCTATGACATGAGCAGCCCGAGAAAAGGCTGAATTGCGGCCCCAATCAGACCGCCAACCAGAGTAGTAATGATGGGGACAACCACATTCCAGGCTATCTTGCTGCCTATAGGCTCCTCTTTCTGAGCTGGAGGGTCCACCTGAATATGCAAGATACCGCTATTGATTTCGTAATTAATGTGCTCGATTCTCGAGGGTGAATGACCAGCAACGTCAATCCCAAGCTCATCAAGACAGCCAAATTCCTCCTCAAGCAGAAGCAAAGATTTGAGGAGCCGATTCTTTATTTCCGCAAGAGCGTCCTGCACGAACGATTTTGGGATGACTTGGCCAATAGAAAAGCACTGAATCCCGCCGTTTGAGTTCTTGTCTAC
>JBKTHK010000037.1:0-19037 GCA_047240885.1 Slackia sp.
GCGGCCTTTGCATTTCTTACCGTCTTCGATAGGGGGGTCAGCCGCGGCAGACGTGCTGCAAACATCGCCTTTTTCGTTATCGGTCTTGTTTCCTTGGCTCTTTCGCAGCCGAACGCCGTATTTTCGCTGGGCGTGTTTCTTGTTCCGTATTGCGTGATGCAGAGCCACCGCGGCGGCGTTTGCCTGCGGGATAAAAAAGGATGGAAACAGCGCCGCTTCTGTGCGCGATTGCGTGCATTGCGGCAATCGCAGCGTTCTGGTTTTTGATGTATCACATGCCGTTTTTGCAGGGCGTCATCGAGTACAACTGGCCCGCGAAAGCCGATCCGAGCCAGGCGTTTGCCAGTCTTTTGATGATGTCTCACGGTTACGCCCCCGTGCAGCTTATTCTTGCGGCATTCGTTCTGACGGGTCTGGCTATTGCGCTGCGCCGTCCGGAGTATCGTTGGTTCGCCTGGTCGTACTTGTTCGCCTCGGCGATCTTTTTCGTAGATATGGCGTTCAACGGCACAGTCAAGCATTTCATAGCGGGCTTCTGGTATACCGATCAGCTTCGCACTGGTTCTATGGCCGCCATATTCGCTGTGCCGCTGGCGGCTCTTGGCGTGCATCGCCTGGCAGATATTGCCGCCCTTGCCTTCGACCGCCTTGTTTGCACGGGCGCCTCTAGGGGCAAAAGGCCGTCCGTTATGGTGCGGCTTGGTTGCGCGGCGGTTCTTTTCGCTGCGATTTTCTATCCGAGCTTCGATATGTCCGGGCGCTTCTACGTGAATACGGCTTTCGGCGATATAGGTGCGCGCATTACGGCTCAAACGGATCCCGCGAAGGTTCACTACCTTGACGAAGAGGAGCGCGAATTCGTGCGGCAGGCATGCGAGATCGTCCCGAGCGACCAGGTTCTTCTCAACAGGCCTAACGACGGCAGCGTGTTTTTGTACGGCGCTGACGGCGTGAGGACCTACTATCGTTACCTCACCGGATATGAAGGGGGATGGGGAGAAAGCAGTCAGAGCGTTCTCATAAGGAAATCGCTGTGCGACATCGCCGAAAATGCCGAAGTGCGCGATGCGGTGAAGTCCGTCGGTGCGCAGTATGTGCTCAACCTCGATGCGGGCTACGATGGCGATAAGCCAGGCGAAGGCGGCGCCAAGCGTCGTTTCCTTCCCTCAGACGGCATTCGAGACGAGTGGTGGTCGGGGATTTCCAGTATCGACGATGACACGCCTGGATTCGAAGTCGTGCTGAGCGAAGGCGATATGCGCTTGTATAAAATTACGATGTAGCTCAGCTCTGGTGTTCGAATGGAGTCAATCGACGTTTCGGCTTTTTGCAGTAAAATAACTTAGTTATGCATATTGCAATCGGATGCTTTTGTCGCATCCCGAAAGAACGAATGGAAGAATGCATGCAAGATACAATTGCGGTGCTTATACCGTGCTATAACGAGGCCGTGACCATCGGCAAGGTGGTGGACGATTTCAAACGCGTCTTGCCCGAGGCCGACATCTACGTCTACGACAACAACTCTTCAGACGGCACGGCCAGTATCGCCCGCGATCGCGGTGCCATCGTGCGCCACGAATCCCGCCAGGGCAAAGGAAACGTGGTGCGCCAGATGTTTCGCGATATCGACGCGGACTACTACATCATGGTCGATGGCGATGACACCTATCCTGCCGAGTCTGCGCGTGAGCTTCTTGCTCCCCTCATGGACGGTTCCGCCGATATGACGGTGGGCGACCGCCTATCCAACGGCAGTTACGGGGAGGAAAACGACCGCGCGTTCCATGGTTTCGGCAACAACCTTGTCCGATGGCTTATCAAGGCCATCTACGGCTACGGTTTCGATGACGTGATGACCGGGTATCGCGCATTTACGCGCTCTTTCGTCAAGACGATGCCCGTCCTGTCCACCGGATTTCAGATTGAAACGGAGATTTCGATCCATGCGGTGGATAAGGGCTGGAGGGTCGTGGATGTTCCGATCGAGTATCGTGACCGCCCCGAAGGGAGCGAATCGAAGCTTTCCACGTTCGGTGACGGCGCAAAGGTTTTGATGGCCATCACGTCGCTGTGCCAAGACTACCGCCCCTTCGTGTTTTTCGGCCTTTTCGCGCTTGTCTTTTTCGTGCTCGGGCTTATTGTGGGGTTGCCTGTGGTGTATGAGTTTTTCCAGACTTCGTATGTCACGAAATTCCCTTCGGCGCTGCTTGCCGTGGGGTTGGTATGCTGCGGTATGCTGTCCATTACGGCCGCAACCATTCTTGACACCGTTGCGAAAGCCCACCGCAAGCAATGGGAGCTCGAGGTGTATCGCGTCATGAAAGACCGATCGAACTAAACCGTGTTTCGATGCTGCAAGGAGATAGGATAGGGATGGAAGACATTAGGTTTACGCGACGCACGGCGCTTTTGATCGTATGCGATATTCTTGCAACGTTTCTGGCGTTCTACTGCGCATCCGTTTTGACGGGGCTTGTGGGCGAGGTGTTCGCCACGCACGAGATTTACTTCATTCTCGGCGTGCCCGTCGTAGTGAACTTGCTCATGTTCGCCGTGTTCAAGATGTATAACAATCTATGGGAATACGCCTCGGTCGACGACGCCATCCGCATTACCATAGTAGTTGGATTAAGCACGCTTATCTCGGCCGTGCTGCTGTGGATTTTGGGCGAATGGATTCCCATCAGGGTCTATTTCGTGGCCCTGTTCCTCATGATTTTCTTCGTGGGCGGTACGCGTATGGTCTTCCGCATCGTGCGAAGCAAGAATCGCAAGTTTTCCCCCGAGTGCAGCGGCGACAAACGCCCGCGTACGCTTGTCGTGGGCGCGGGCGAAACGGGCTCCCTCGCCATCGACCGCATGGTTTCCAAGGACCCTCAGATGCCCGGTTTCCCCGTTGCCGTTGTGGACGATAACGAAGCGAAGCGCAATCTGCGTATTCACGGCGTGCGCGTTGTCGGTTCGAGCGATGACATCCAAGACATTGTCGATCGCCTGGGTATCGAACAGATCGTCGTTGCCATCCCTTCTGCAACGCTTGAAGAGCGCAAGCGCATTTACGGCATCTGCACCAAGACCACCTGCCAGCTGCGCACGCTTCCCAACGTGCGCGAGCTTCGCGTGGATGAAATCAACGACGTGCAGCTGCGCGAGGTTGACGTGGCCGACTTGTTGGGCCGCGAAGAAGTGGTGCTCAACACGCGCATGGTGAGCGGATACCTTGCCGGCAAAACCGTCCTGGTTACCGGCGGCGGTGGCTCTATCGGCTCTGAGCTGTGCCGTCAGGTGTGCGCCGTGGCGCCGAAGCGCGTGATTATCTTCGACATGTACGAAAACGACGCCTACATGCTGCGCAACGAGCTTCTGTCTAAGTATGACGATATCGAGTGCGAAGTCGAAATCGGCAGCGTATGCGATGTCGACCGCCTGCGCGATGTGTTCGTGAAATACCAGCCTGCCGCCGTTTTCCACGCCGCCGCTCACAAGCACGTCCCCTTGATGGAGATGTGCCCGCGCGAAGCCATCCAGAACAATGTGTTCGGTACCTTGAACACGGTGCGTCTGGCGCACGAGTTCAAGGTCAATCGCTTCATCTTCATTTCCACCGACAAAGCGGTCAACCCCACAAGCGTCATGGGTGCTACCAAGCGCATGGGCGAAATGATTATCCAGCATTATGCGCAGACGTCCGAAACCGTCTATACCGCTGTTCGCTTCGGCAATGTGCTCGGCAGCAACGGCAGCGTCATTCCGCTGTTCAAGCGCCAGATCGCCGCAGGCGGCCCCATTACGGTCACGCATCCCGACATCGAGCGCTTCTTCATGACCATCCCCGAGGCGTCTCGTCTGGTCATCCAGGCAGGCGGCATGGCGAAGGGCGGCGAAATCTTCATTCTCGATATGGGCGATCCCGTCAAAATCGTGGATTTGGCCAAGAGCCTCATTCAGCTTTCCGGCCTTGAGGTGGATAAGGACATCAAGATTGTCTACACCGGCCTGCGCGAGGGCGAGAAGATGTACGAAGAGCTGCTCATGAACGAAGAGAACACCATTCCCACCAAGATGAAGGGCATTATGATCTCTACGGGCAAAGAAGTGGGCTACAGCGAGGTTGATCGCAAGCTGAACGAGCTTAAAGAAGCCATGGCGGGCGATGATGAAACGGCTCTTCATGTGCTCGAACACGTGGTTCCTACGTATACGATCACGCACAATTCGTAAGGTGATGTGCCAATGACACCTCTTTCTTGCGAGAATGATTCCGTTCCAAACCGCGCTGTGGCTTTTGCGGCCGTCGGTGTGGTGAGCGTCGGCATCGTCGCTCTTAACGAAGAGCCTGCGCTGCCTTCGTTGCTCGAGGATGTCCTCGAACAGGATTTTCCGCATGAGCGAATCGAGCTCCTTCTTGCCGATAGCGGCTCGACCGATCGAACGCGAGCCGTCATGGAGCGTTTCGCCGCCGAGCATGGTGATGAATTCTTCGACGTGAAGGTGCTCGACAATCCCGGCCGTATCGCCGCAGCGGGCATTAATGTGTGTCTTGCTGTCTATTTTGGCGATGCCTTCGTTCGCATCGATGCGCACTCCACCATTCCGGCCGGCTTTATCTCGTCGTGCGTATCCGTGCTTGAAGAAGGGGAGTACGTGGTGGCCGGACCTCGTCCCACTATGGCGTTTCCTGAGACGAACTGGACGAATACGCTGCTGGTGGCAGAGGAATCCGCTTTCGGCAGCTCCGTGGCAGACTATCGTTTCCGTGCCGAAAAATCGTACGTGGATTCGGCGTTTCATGCCATGATGCGTCGCGAGGTCGTCGAAGCAGTGGGTCTGTACGACGAACGTCTGCCGCGCACGGAAGACAATGATTACTTTTATCGAATCCGCATGGCGGGCTACAAGATTCGCTTTGACGGCCGCATCTTCTCGCAACAGCACGCACGCGCCTCGCTGCGCCGTGTGGCGAAGCAGAAATACGGCAATGGCTAGTGGGTGGGACGGACTCTGTTCATTCAGCCGAAGTGCTTGAAGGCGTACCATTTCGCGCCGTTCGTGTTCGTGCTGGGCATTCTTGCGCGGGTTATTGCAGGCTTTGCGGCATCGTGGATTCCGTTTCTTGCATGCGGGGCGGCCTATCTGCTGATTTGCGTTGCCTTGGCCGTACGTGCTGCTGTGCAGTCGCCGAAACGGTGCATCGCTTTCGCCGCACTTCCAGTCGTGTTCTTTACCATCCATATCACGTATGGTGCAGGAACGTGCGTAGGCATCGCACGCGGCTTGTTCGATAGGCTTCGCGGTCGATAGGCTGTCTTTACACCGCTTCGGTCGAGCATGCATTTCGGCTGCGACGGCGCTACGATAAGAAAGGCAATGGGTGAAACCATGGCAACGGATTCTAATTTGAGAAAGCTCCAGCTCACCGAGCTTGCGCTTATGCGGGATTTCGATCGCATGTGCAAAAAGCACGGCTTGCGTTACTATCTGCTCGGCGGAACGCTCTTGGGCGCCGTGCGCCATGGCGGCTTCATTCCTTGGGATGACGACGTGGATCTGTGCATGCCGCGCGAGGACTACATGCGTTTTTTGGAAATAGCCCCCGCCGAGCTTGCCGGCAAACCCGGCATCGGCCTGGTAAGCGTCTACTCCGATGAAGCATATCGTCAAGGCATGGCGAAGATTACGGATTCGTCCGTTCAGGTCATCAATCGCTCCGCCAACGAAGAGCGCCACGAAGAGGCTTGGATCGACATCATTCCCATGGATGGCTTTCCTACTGGTTTTGCGGCGGTCGCGCACTAAATCCGTCTGTTGTTTTGGCTCGTGATGGATTGCACGGATGAATTCGACTACGTGATCGATACTAAGCGCGACCGCGGCTTTGCAGGAAATCTCATGGTGAAGGCTATCGGGTTGTTCAGCAAGGTGGTGCGCCCTTATGGAGACGACTTCCATCGTGTGCTCATGAACACCGAAAACTGTCTGCGCCGTTACGCATACGACGAATCGCCTCGCGCGATCAACTTGCATGCTGCGCGCGGTTTCCGTGAAATTTTCGACCGTGAATGGCTCGGAGAAGGCAGACCGGTCATGTTCGAAGGTGTCGAGTTTGTTGCTCCCGCCAATATCGAAGCCGTGCTCACGGCGATTTACGGACCCGATTACATGACTCCGCCGCCTGAAGGCGAACGCAACTGGCATAATTCCGAAATCATCGTGTCCGAATAAAGACTTGTTTTGGGGCGCTTAAGTTACAGGTTGTTCAAGGGGTGCTGATGACTGAAAATAAATCCTATCTTTCTCTTAAAGAAATGCAGCAAGTTTCGCTCGAAACGGTTTTGGAACTGGATTCTTTCCTCAAGAAACACGGTATTCCCTATATGCTCTGCGGCGGAACAATGCTTGGCGCAGCGCGCCATAAGGGCTTCATTCCTTGGGATGACGATATCGATTTAATGATGATGCGTGACGATTACGATAGGCTTGTATCGCTCGCTCCCGAAATTGCCAACATGCCTAATCGCAAGCTAGTATCCGCCGCCGACGGTACGTTCGCTCGCGACTACGCACGGTATGTACGCATGGATTACGGCAAAGACGAAGACGATATTGCGGAAACGGACTGCCCTTATCTGGGTCTGGATATTTTTCCGATCGACTATATTCCCGACGACCAGGATTTGTTTCTCAAGCAGATCAAGCAGCGCAGGCCCTATCTGGAAATGATGTTGTATTCGTCTCCTTTTAACGCTGGCAGCACGTTTCTCAAGAAGCAGTTTCGCAACGTCTTGCGCGTTGTGGCGAAGCTATACGGTCCGTTCAATGCGGCCCGCAAGTCCATTGGCATCTGCTCGCGTTACCGTAATGAGCCTCAGCATGATATCGCTATTGTATGCGGCATGTACGGCGAGCGTGAGCGTTGGCCCATTTCGGAATGCTTCCCGCTGGTGGAGGTGCCTTTCGAGGGGCATATGCTCCCCGCTCCTCACGGCTATGTGCGCTATCTTTCCGGCATCTATGGACAGAATTTCATGGACCTTCCGCCTGAAGACAAGCGCCGCCCACAGCACATTCGTATTTGGAAACTTTAATCGATCGGAGACGCTCCTATGCTCAATTTCACCGTTGGTCCCGTTCAATCTGACGAAAGCATCTGCGCTCTCGGCGCCAATCAGGTTCCGTATTTTCGCACGCCTGAGTTTTCTCAGGTCATGTTGGAGAATGAACGTCTTTTTCTTAAGTTTGCCGGTGCGCCCGAAGGTTCGCGTGCGGTATTTTTGACGGGTTCTGGCACGGCTGGCATGGAAGCGGCCGTCATGAACACGCTCGACGCATCCGACAAGGCCATCGTCATTGACGGCGGCAGCTTCGGCCATCGCTTTGTGAAGCTGCTCGAGGTTCACGGTATCGACCATACCGCCCTTACGCTTGAAGCGGGCAGCGCCTTAACGAAGGAAGACCTCGCTCCGTTTGCGGGCGCAGGCTACACCGCACTGCTCATCAACCTGTGCGAAACTTCTACGGGCGTTGCGTACGACTTGGGCATGGTCGCCGATTTTTGCCGTCGCGAAGGCCTCTTTCTCATCGTCGATGCGGTCAGTGCGTTTCTGACGGAAGCTATCGACATGGCTTGCGCCGATGCGGACGTGCTCATCACCGGATCTCAGAAAGCGCTTGCCGTGCCTCCGGGAATTTCCGTGCTCGCCTTGGCGCCTTCCGCTCTTAGGCGTGTGCAGCGTATCGACTCGCGCTGCATGTACTTCGATCTGAAGGACGCTCTCAAAAACGGCGAGCGAGGCCAGACTCCGTTTACGCCGGCGGTCGGCATCTTGCTGCAGATCAACAAACGCCTTCGTCAAATCGACGAAATGGGCGTGCAGGCGGAACTCGACCGCGTTGCCGCTTTGGCCGCGGACTTCCGCAGCCGCATCGAGGGTTTGCCGTTTACGATATTTCCTCAGGCTCCGGCCAATGCCGTTACGGCGCTTTACACGGGTGACATTTCTGCGAAGGCGATTTTTACCGAACTCAAGGACAACTATGGCATATGGGTCTGTCCCAATGGGGGAGATATGGCCGAAACCGTATTTCGCGTCGGCCATATCGGCGCATTGACTGTTGCTGACAACGAAGCCCTGGTCGCTGCTTTGCTGGATATGCAGAGCCGCGGACTCCTCGAGCCGGATGCTAACTAGAGAAAGGCGTATCCATGCGTGATGGAAAGACCGTTGTAATCACCTACGGAACATACGACCTGCTCCATTATGGCCACACCGCTCTGTTGGAGCGCGCCCGTGCGCTGGGAGATTATCTCATCGTCGGCGTGACTTCCGATGCGTTCGACCGGTCGCGGGGCAAGCTCAACGTGCACCAGAATCTTTCCGACCGCTTGCAGGCTGTCGTTGCCACGGGGCTGGTCGATGAAGTGATAGTCGAGGAATATCAAGGTCAGAAAATTTCCGACATCAAGAAATACGGCGTGGATATCTTCGCTATTGGGTCGGACTGGGAAGGCAAGTTTGACTATCTGAATAACTACTGCAAGGTCGTCTACCTGCCGCGTACGCAGGGTGTTTCGAGCACCGAGCTGCGCGCCGAGCGAATGAAGCCGATAACGGTTGGCTGCATCGGGTCGGGTTATCTGACGGATCGCTTCATCGACGAATGCACGCATGTCGCAGGTGTCGATGTGGCAAGCGTCTGGCCTAAGCCTGAGGCGACGGGCATTCCTGTTGCAGAAGATCTTGATGCCATGCTTGAAGCCGTGGATGCGGTCTACATCTCTGCCTCCATCGAAAAGCATCGCGAGTATATTGAGGCTGCGTTGCGTGCCAACTGCCATGTCTTATGCGAAAGTCCGCTTTTCCTCAATTCGAAGGATATGGACGAGCTGTACGCGCTTGCCGACGAGCGCGAGCTGGTGTTGATGGAGGCTCTTAAAACCAGGTACTTCCCGGCGTTCGACCATCTTAAGCTGATGCTTGAAAGCGGCCTGGTGGGAGAGGTCAAAGATATCGATGCGTCGTTCAGCCACGTGTTCGACGAGCTGGATAAGTCGGATGTCTACCAGGGAAGCTTCTACGATATGGCGTCCTACATCTGTCTTCCTGCGATTTCGTTTTTGGGCACCGAATATCTTGACGCCCAGTTTGTCTGCTCGTTCGAGAACGACTTCTGCGTGTGGACGAAGTGCAACCTGCTGTACCCGCATGCGTCTGCCACGCTGAAGGTTGGTCGTGGCATCAAGACGGAAGGCGACATGGTTATTACCGGAACCAAAGGCTACATCTACGTTCCTGCGCCATGGTGGAAGACCGATTACTTTGAGGTGCGCAACGAAGACCTGCGTAACACGAAGAAGTACTACTACGAATGCGTCGGCCAGGGCCAGCGTTACGAGGCGTTTGAATTCGTCCGCCTCATCAGCCAGAATCCTTCCGATCGTATTCCTTTGCATACGCGCGAAGAGGTTCGCGCGGTGACTGAGCTGGTGGAGCGCTTCCATTCCGGCGATGTGGCAACGCTTGGCTGCGGTCCGTACGTTTTCGGCGGCGGGGAGAAGGTGGACGATCGATGATGGGGCAGAATCCCGAGGGCGGAAATACCGAAAGCGAGAAAGCGACAGCTGTTGCGCCAAAGGTATCGGTGGTCGTTCCTGTTTACAACGTGGAGAAGTACCTTGACCGCTGCATCGAGTCCGTCGTTGCCCAAACGCTTCAAGATATTGAGATTATTCTTGTTGACGATGGGGCGAAAGATTCGTCCGGGTCTATGTGCGATGCGTGGGCTGCGCGCGATTCTCGCATACGCGTCATCCATAAAGAGAATGGCGGGTTGAGCGACGCTCGCAATGCGGGCGTGAAAGCGGCGCGTGCCGAATTCGTAGGATTCGTTGATTCTGATGATTATATTGTGCCGGAGATGTATGAGCGGCTGTACTCCGATGTGGTGGAGGATGGTTCAGACATTGCTGTAGGCGGTGTCATGAGCGTATATGCGGATCACTCTATCGCCAGTGAAGGCGGGGAGAAACGCGTCATCGCCGGTCGCGAGGCTGTTGGCGAGCTTCTTTCCGGTGAGAAATTGCGCATCTGGGTTCCTCTGAAGCTCTACCGTAAGAGCTTGCTGGAAGAGGTTCCGTTTCCAACGGGCCGTACGTACGAGGATGCTTTTGTGGCGGCGGACATATTCGTTCGCGCGAAGAAGGTTTCGATCGATTTGCAGCCCCTTTATTGCTATGTGCATCATGAGGGGACTATTACCACGCAACCGTTTTCGTCGAAATCAATGGATATCGTCGACGCTTACCAGCATGCTTATGACGTGGTGGTTGCCGAATGTCCCGAACATGAGCCGGCGGCGCGTTTTCGCCTGATTTGGTCGCGGTTTACCGTGCTTGACAAGATGCTTCTTGACGAAAGCGGGGCGGTGTTTCCTCAGCAGAGAGAAGTTGTGGCGTACTTACGGTCTCATTGGACCGAAGTTCTTTCGAGCCCCTACGTTGGGCGAGGTCGCAAGCTTTCCATGCTTGCTCTGAAACTGAGCGTTTCATTGTATAGGGCGTTTGCGAAGGTAAATGCGCAGAAGTACCGTGCTGATTGACGATACGTCGTCAGAGGCGATTGGTTCGCCTCTGACGAGTCGGCTTGTGGGTTTTAGCCGAATATGATGATCGGTTTTTTGCTTATGGTATAGTCGTCTCTTGGTTAATTGCCCAGAGGAGGTTCTATGCTATTCGGAGCTATTCTTGCAGGCGGTGTCGGATCCCGCATGAATATAGACAGCATGCCTAAGCAGTTTTTGCCGCTCGGTAGCAAGCCTATTTTCATGCACACGCTTGAAAAGTTTTTGCTGTGCGATCAGTTTGACGCCGTGTATCTTGGCGTTCATGGGGATTGGGTCGATTTTGTCGAGGACGCTCTTTCAACGGCTGGCCTGGCCGATGCTCCCGTTCGTGTAGTGAAGGGCGGCGCCGACCGCAATGGTACCATCATGAGCATAATAGAAGGCATTGAGCGTGAATTCGGCGAATCCGATGAGCATGTTATTGTCACGCACGATTCGGTTCGCCCGTTTGTGAAGCTTTCTACGATACGGGCCAACATTGATGCCATGGCACATTGCGACGCTTGCGATACGGTAATTCCCGCTACTGATACTATCGTGTGCTCCGAAGGTGGCGAATTCATTGATTCCATTCCCGTGCGCGACTTTATGTTTCAGGGTCAAACCCCTCAGACCTTTCGCATCAATGCGCTAAAGCGCGCATTTGCAGAGTTGACCGAGGATGAAAAGAGCGTGCTTACGGACGCTTGCAAGATGCTTGTTCTTAAAGGGCGCCCTGTGGCCATGGTCGAAGGCGATGTAACCAACATCAAGCTTACTACCATCATGGATTACAAGGTCGCCCAAGCCATGCTCGAGTCCGGCGTGGAGTGATTCCGTCATGATTAACAGTATTTACCAACTGGTCGCGCCCCGTACGGTGCTGGTTAAATTCGAAGATGTGCAATCCGAGGGAAAAGTGATCGTCAGACCTCGTTACATGGCGGTTTGCCATGCCGATCAGAGGTATTTCCAAGGGCGTCGTGACCCTGCGGTCATGCGTAAGAAACTTCCCATGGCGCTTATTCATGAATGCATGGGTGAAGTGCTTCATGATCCTACCGGCGTGTTTATGCCCGGCGAGCATGTTGCTCTTATACCCAATGTGGCCGGACGCGGTCCTGAGTATATCTATGAGAATTATGCCGAAGGTTCAGGTTTTCTCTCTAGCGGTCGCGATGGTTTCATGCGAGAGTTTGTCAACCTTGACCCCGATCGTGTTGTTTCTTGCGAAGGGGTCGATCCGCAAGTTGCTGCCATAACGGAATTCGTAAGCGTGACCACGCACGCCTACGAGCGTTTTGACCGTATTGCTCATGATAAGCGCGACCGTATTGCCATTATCGGCGATGGGTCGCTTGCTTATACGCTTGCCTGCACGCTTTCGGTGCTTGCGCCCAAATCAGAGCTCATTGTTATCGGCCGCAACGCGGAGAAGCTCGCGCTGTTTTCTTTTGCCGCAGAGCGTTATTACTCGGATAGCGTTCCAGACGATTTGACTTTCGACCACGCTTTCGAATGCGCAGGCGGGCAGGGTTCCGCTGAGGCCATCGATTGCGTGATTGCGCATGTGGCGCCGCAGGGTACGCTTATGCTCATGGGTGTGAGCGAGCATCCTGTGCCCGTCTATACACGAAATGTGCTCGAAAAGGGCATGACCGTTGTAGGATGCTCTCGTTCTGGTCGTGCTGATTTCGAGCGTGCGGTGGAAATCATGCGTACGGGCGACATTCAAAACAGACTTCGCCAGATTATCCATGTCGACAATTCGGTTCGCAACGTGAAGGATATCAAGCGCGTATTTTCGACCGACCTTCAAACACCGTTTAAGACCGTGTTCGAGTGGGAGATGTAGTGGCTGCCTCGGTATGTTTTCTGGTTCCCAACCTTGGCAATATGGGCGGATCGGTGCGCGTGGCGGTGCAGCTCGCCAATGCCTTGTCCAAAGACCGAGAGGTTTCTATCGTCAGTTGCATGCATTACGACAAGCCTGCGTTTTCGGTTGATCCATCTGTGGCGTGCTTCGATGCCGCCATCGGTTCCGGACGCATTAGGGAGATGGTCGCGCGCGCCAGGAAAGCCCTTCCTCCCTTGTTGAAAAAGTCTGGCTGTGAGCTTGTTTTCGGCATTGGTACGTATGAGACGCTCATGGCTATACAGCCATGCCGTTCGCTCAAGATTCCTCTCGTGTTCTGCGACCATGGCGCACTTATCAATCAGTGGGGTGATAAACAGATGCGCATGGTAAGGCTACTGTGCGCCCTGTTTTCGAAGAGGACGGTGACGCTCACGTCGCGTAGTCTTGAAGACTATGCGCGCTTGCTTCATATCCCGCGTAGGAAGCTGCAGTGTATTCCAAACGCCATTCCTGCGCAGATTGCCGATGTGCCGCATTGCTACAACGCAGAATCGAAAAGGCTTCTATGGGCTGGTCGATTGGACAAAGAAAAGGGAGTCGATCATCTGATTTCCATAGCGGCGAAGGTTTTGCCGCAGCATTCCGACTGGAAGTGGGATGTATACGGCGAAACGGTCATGGCAGGCAGCGGGTTCGACGTGCATGCTGCTATCAAGGAAGCGGGACTCGAATCCCAACTTATCCTCAAGGGGCGAGTGGACAATATGTTCGATTTGTACGATAGCTATGCTATCTGTACGCTCACATCGTATCGTGAAGGATTGCCGTTGGTGCTGCTTGAGGGCATGGGCTGCGGACTGCCGCTGATTTCTTTCGATGTAAATACTGGACCTGCTGACATTATTAAGGAAGGAAAGAATGGCTATCTGATTCCTTGCTATGATATTGACGCATATGCGCGACGTCTCTCAGAGATGATGGGGGATACTTCATTGCGCATTGACATGTCCGCTGAATCCAGGACGGCTGCTTGCGCGTTCGGGGAAAAGGAAATCGTTGCGGCATGGAAAAGCCTTATTGACATCGTTGTTTGATGAGCATCCTTGATTTTCGCTTCCCTTCCGGCATTCTCTAAGAGGCTTGAGGGCGAAAGCGTGAAAGCGAAGCAAGCAATTGCGACTCAGAATGCATCTGTGTGTTCTGTGACGTTTCGTATGGCTGCTTACCCCCGCGGTATAATCACTTGGTTGTTCACTATGTAGAGACTGGAATGCGTGGGGCGATGCCGTATACGCAGATGGGGGAGGTGTCATGCGCCACGCTTCAACGACGGCTTGTCCTGCTGTCCGACGCGTTGCTCCTATTCGCTTACTTGGGCGCACGTCGTCTGTATTTCGCGAGCTTTTCGCTACGTTACAAAGCGTGCTTTTGCCCCTGTCTTTGGTTTTATTCGCAACCGCCGCGATCGCTTCTGATCTCGTTCTCGCTCTTGCGGCAACGCTGCTGCTTTTTGTCTCCAATGTGGTTTATGGCTGCATGCGCTTGCGTGAACGCATTCTTTTTATTTTTCTACATGCGGGTATCGCTCTTTTTCTGCTTACGCGTCCTCTTGTGGCAACGTTCGATTCCGAACGTACGTGGTTTTTAAGCTCTCTGGAAACCACCTGGTTTGCTATTTCGTCCATTTTCGTTTCGATGGTTTTCCTGTATCTAGGGGCAGCGCTTTACACTGCCGCGTGCAGCTTTAATGACCGTCGTCGAAATGATCGAGATAAGTTGCGCTCCGGTATTTCTGTTTTAAGGCTTTCTGCCAAAGATTCTGAATGTCAAAAGCGCAAAAGCAGTTCTTTTTACGCTGCTGGTCATACGGTTGGTAACCTCGTCTCGGGGTTCGGTCGTTCTGAGCGTATCAAATACATCCGTATGGCATCGCTGCTGCTTTTTATCGTATGTTTTTTCGCTGCGCTCTATGAGGGTGCGGTTAAGCTCTCGTACATGAGCGGCCTTTCTTACGAAGATTACTATCTCATTGAATCCTCTGATCATGTTCCATGGATTATCGGCGTTCTCAAGCCCATGATGCTGTATGCGCTGTGTTCCTATCTTGCGTGCATGCCGCGGCGTCGTCCTACGGTCATTTGTTTGACGCTTTATACGATAACCACTCTTCCCATGCTTATTATCGGATCGCGTTCTGACTTCGTCATTGCCTTTTTGTTCGCTGCGCTTTATTTCATTTTGCGCGCCGTTACCGATACGGAAGAACGTTGGATTACAAAGCGCCTGATCGCCGCAGCGTGCCTTGTTGCGCCTGTGGGTATTTTTGCCATGGGCATGATGAACTACACACGCGCTGGCGATACGGTGAACGGAATGGGCTTTGTCTCTTTGGTGTTTGATGCCCTATACAAGCAAGGCGTTTCGTTCACGGTTTTGGGACACGGCTACGATGTCAATCCCCAGATGCAGGAACTCGGTTTTCGCTTCTTTACGATAGGTTCTGTTATTTCCACCGTCACACAGGGATTTATCGGTCAGACGTTTTTGGGCTGTCCCGATTTGGGTAGCACAAACAGTGCGCTTCTGGCGTTGAATGGCAATTCCTATGCACATGCCATGTCGTTTTTCGCTCATCCGAATTACCTGGGGGGAGAGGGCTACGGTTCCTCGTATATTTTGGAGCTGTATGCCGACTTTGGCTTTGCGGGTATTATCGTGGGCAGTCTGATTCTGGGTGTTGCTTTTTCGTTCATGTCCACACTGATCGCACGCAGATGGTTTGGAGGAATGGTGGCCTTGACGGCCGCTACTGCAGTGTTCCATATGCCTCGTGGCTACTTTATCGAATGGATTGAATTTGTCATCACCACCCGATTCCTCCTGGCTGTTGTGCTTATTGCTGCCCTTTCTGCGGTGCTATTCTATGCTGCACACGCTGAAGCCTTACCTGTACAGCTGCGTTTGCGGCATGTGGCCACCGCCGATTGGGGAGGGGTTTGCACTGTTATGGAGGACGAGGTTGAGACCGTCGTGCGACCGTGCCTGCGGGTGGGGGAGTATGACACCTTCGCGAACAGGCATGGTGTACCCGTTAGCGGAGTTAGCGTTTTGAATCGAATTCAATCCGACTAGAGTAGAGGATACGATTATGTTCAATTTTGCAACGATTTGCGAAAGCGTGAAGCGTCACTGGGTTGTTATCGCCATCGTGGCGGTGTTGAGCCTTTGCGCGGGCGTGGCTTCGTCGTTTGTGGGGGGTACTTCTGAATCATCTCCCATAAAGCACACTGCTGAAGCTACGTTGTATCTTACTGGCTACGGCTACGATGATAAGGAAACGGGTGATTACAACTACTCCTACAGCGAAGGCCTTATGGTTACTGACGCTCGTCGTCTGATTGTGTCAAGCGAGGTTGCCGGTAAGGTGCGGGCGCAGTATGGCGAAAACGTTTCCGTTACTGCTCCTGTGTGGGTAAACGAGGAAGAGAACAGCGAATATTCTACTCGTTTTGTGGCGACATGGCGGAAATGCAGAAATTGCAAAGGAGGCCTGTCAGGCTGCGCTTGACTGACGAAGGAGCATCGAGACCACGCTTCCGTTCAAAGGTCGAAGTAGCGGATGCCCTGCCTTGAAAGCGCCCCGCATCGCAAGCCGCCAACTGGAAGGAGTTTGCCTCGGCTAACGACTCTTCTCTCGAGGTTTCCCCTCTTGGAATTAGCATGAAGAAGATCGTAGTCTTTCTTTTCTGTGGCTTGGCGCTCTCTGTCCTGGCATTTGCTTCTTACGATATCCTGTCTCGTCGTGTACGCTCCGCTCGAGATATCGAACGCTTGCTTGACCTGCCTGTGATTTCTTCAGTTTCTCATAATTCTGATTTGGAGCGATTGGCTAAGAGCGTGCATGTTCTCATGTCTCGTTCCGGGCTTGCACGTGTGGCAGTCGCTGGTCTTTCTTCCGCTGACGGTGCTCAGCATGTTGCTTCTGCACTTTCTGCGGCGGGTTGTTTGGATGTTTCTGGGTCCGTCGATTTATCCGGTCAGGTGGACGCTGCATCGTGTCTTCTCGAGGCCGATACTGTCTTGGTGGTGGTTACCGAAGGAGCTTCTAGTGGCGCTCAGCTAGAAGACGCGCTCAAACAGTTGCGCATTGCCGGCGTGCCCGTTCTTGGTGCGGTCTTTATCTCCGAGAAAAGCAATCGTGCGAAAAACGCACGTTAAAACGCGTTTTGAATAGAGCGATATATGGCTTCGCGTACCGAGAATTCCATACGCAACGTGTTTGCCGCATGGGGCGGACAAGCGGTTGTTGCGCTGACTCAGTTCATAGTTCGTGCTGTTTTCGTTGCTTGCTTGGCACAGGAATATGTCGGTCTTGAGACGCTGTTTTCAAGCGTTTTGACAGTTCTTTCTCTCGCGGATTTGGGCATCGGAAGCGCTATCGTCTTCGCCCTGTATGAACCGTTGGCAAAAGATGACCAGGAAGCGATTAAATCGCTCATGCGTTTATTCAAGCGTGCCTATATCGTTATCGGGTGCGCAATCATAGTGCTGGGCTTCGCTATCGCTCCCTTTATTCGTTTCATTGTTGGCTCTGACGCTCCGAATATAGACCATCTTGAGCTGTATTTCTGCTGCTTCGTGCTGAATACAGGCATTTCGTATTTCTTCTCGTATAAAGGCTCCCTTATTACGGCCGACCAGAAAAGCTACGTTGTCTACCTTATCCAATACGCATTTTCTTTCGTGATGGCTTTGGTGCAGGTTGCTGTTTTGCTGCTCACCCATAATTACTTGCTGTTCTTGGCATGCATGATTGCGTCGACGCTGATGCAGAATATCTGTATCGCAATAAAGGCGAACAAGATGTATCCCTACATTCTGGAAAAAGACGTCAAACCTATCGACCGTGCTGTGCTTGTAGACATCAAGAAAAACGTACTCGGCCTGGTTATCCATAAGGTTGCAGGAGTTGCATCCACGCCTGTGAGCAATATCGTCATCACGTCGTTTGTCGGTCTGGCTACTACGTCGCTTTACGGCAATTACCTGCTTGTGGTCAATTCTCTGACACGTATTATGGACCGCCTGTTCGATTCCGTCATCGCCAGCGTTGGGAATCTTAAGTCTTCGGAATCGGAGGAGCGTTCCTATCGAGTTTTTCAAGCAACCTTTTTCATCAACGCGTTTCTTTATGCCGTGGTGAGCGGTGGGCTTTTGTGTTCGTTTAATGCGTTCATCGGTATCTGGGTCGGTGAAAGTTGG
The DNA here is from genome assembly GCA_047240885.1 of Slackia sp. Classification (GTDB taxonomy): domain Bacteria; phylum Actinomycetota; class Coriobacteriia; order Coriobacteriales; family Eggerthellaceae; genus Slackia. The sequence goes on from JBKTHK010000037.1 coordinate 17,723, forward strand.
GAATTTCCGCCTTTTATCGTTGTCATGATAGTGTTGCTGTTCTACGTGAAGGGTATGCGCAGCGCTGCATTGACGTATACGAGCGCCTATGGCCTATATTGGTATACGAAGTGGAAGGCGGTCCTTGAGGCTGTTACGCTTCCGCTTTTGGCTGTTATATTGGTGAAACCTCTGGGCATTGTTGGTGTTCTTCTTGCTGGTATCATTTCCTCGGTATGTATTTCCACCGTGTATGAGGCATGGGCGGTTTATCGTCATGGGTTTCATCGTCCGTTGCGCTGCTATATCGTTGCGTATGCCAAATACACAACAGCTTCGTTTGCTGCTCTTGCCCTGGCGTTCTTCATCTGTACGCTTCTTCCCTTAACGGGGGTGCTGTCATTGTTCGTCTGTGGCTTTGTCGGGGTGATGGTGCCTGGAGTTGTTGATCTGGTTTTATTTGGTCGTACGTCTGAATTTCTTGAGCTAAAACGTCAGGTGCAAAACATATTTGGACGTGTTGCTGGAAAAGTTAAATCAAAAAGAGCTTAAGAGCTTTGTGGTTTTGTTTGTAGGGCTTTTAGAAAAGCCACGAAGATTCGCATATGGGCAGGGGATGTTGCCATGCTTGATTGTTCCGAATTCGAGGTCTTGCGTGCGTATGCAAACGAAGAAGGCGCAACCGTGGATGCGATTGCTCCTTCTCTCGCATTGCCGCCGAAACGCGTTGCCGCGATTTCCAGGAACCTTCTTTCAGAGGGGTTGCTTTGTTCTGACAGCTGTTTGTCCGATAGGGGTCGTGCAGAACTGGAATCCTATCGCGTGAAAAGTGCCGTTATTCTCGCTGCAGGTGTGGGGACTCGCTTGGCTCCTTTTTCTTTCGAGCGTCCAAAGGCTTTGCTTAAAGTGCGTGGCGAGGTTCTTATTGAGCGATTAATCCGCCAACTTCGGGAAGTGGGCATCGAACATATTGCGGTGGTTACCGGATACATGAAGGAGAGCCTGTTCTATCTAGAGGATGCCTTCGGCGTCTCCATTGTGGTGAATCCAGACTACGCTGCTCGCAATAACCACTCTTCCGTTTGGGCGGCGCGTCGTTTCTTGGACAATACTTATATTATTTCGTCCGATCAGTACTTTGATGAAAACATCTTTCACGAATATTGTTTTACTTCGTGCTGCACGGTCGTTCCCTGTGTGGGGGATGCCGATGAACTGGTCGTTGACATGGATGAACGGGGTTGTATCGTATCCGCTAAGCATGGGAATTCTGTCGGCGGATACGCTCTTCAGGGCCCTGTTTTTCTTGATGCAAATTCATCGCGTACTTATCTCG
>JBKTHK010000038.1:0-18922 GCA_047240885.1 Slackia sp.
TTCAATCATGCCGGCGAAATCTTTGCCCCAGACAACGAAGACCTGCATGGCGTTTTTCAGGCAGAACAGCAGAAGAACCATGATGCCGAATCGCTTCGAGATGTCGTAGAGCATAAGCGCGACGAGCAGCGTCATGAACGAATATCCCGCAGAAATCATGTAGCTTGACACGACCGTTCCGAGGAACCCTTCGCTTGGTATAAGCAAAAACCCGCAGAGGGTGAGCGGCAAAGCCGATTTCACAAGCGCATTAAGGCTGATGCGGTCTGAGAGGAAGTACACGAATCCTGCGAACACTGCCATGGCCATGGCAGTTGAGACGGAGGAGTGCATTCCTGCGCCTTCGGCTAGCTGATGGGAGCGAAGGCCATAGGTGAAACAGAGGATGGCGGTGAGAAGAATGAGTTTCCAAGGGAGAGAGCTCCAGGATTTGTTGCAGGGCGCAATGGTGTGTTCGTCTCGCGCTTTGATGCGGTTCCAGGCATATGTGAGCGCGAAGACGGCGGTTGCGGGGAGCAGGAAGAGGGCGAGGAAGAAGCGCGTTTGATCGAACCCTTGGCAGAAATAGACAAGAACAACGGCGAAGACCTGAGAGAGTGCGGTGAAGAGGGCGATTTTCGCGAGGCTCATATGACTGAGCGTTTCAGCCCACAGGAGCAGAAAAAGGCAGAATCCTGCGCCTCCGAACACCGACCCGAGGAAAAGCGACAAGGAAGGAAGCATCGTTCGGTCGAGACCCTGAAGGAAACTCGTCAAAAACGTCTGCCCTCCTTCGTTTTCAAAGATCGTCGGAACGCCGCAAAAGAACGACGCCGAAAGCATGAGAATCGCAAGCGTAGGCGTGGCCCATTTTGTATTCCCGAGCGATGAGATGCGTCGTGCGCAGAGCGCCATGCATAATGCGGCGGCGAAGTAGAAGTAGTCGAAGATGCGATGGGCGTCGATATCGGCGCCCAGAGGCGGTTCTGGCGCGACGAACAGGAGCGTGAGCCAGGCTCGTGCGCACCCGAGGGCGAGGAGAAATGCGCCGATGCCTTCGAGTTGAATGCGGCGTCTTGTGCGGTTCTGCGATGTGTTTGTCTGTGTGTTCATGCCGTGATTATACCTGGAAGCGGCATTTCGGATTCGGGTGTGTGCGCAAGGTCGGCTCTCAATCGCGGCTTGGGGAATAGGGGCGGAGGCGTGCGGGTAAAGAAAAGGCGTCGCCTTGGGAGCGACGCCGTATGCGATTGCGGGGTGTCCGCATGCAAGAGGCCTTGGAAAGAGGAGGGGAAGGAGAAAGGCCTCGGGTATGTTGGAGAAGACCGGCTTGAAGCGGAAGAGGTGCTCCAAGCCGGCGTGATTTGTCTACAGGCTTGCTACATAGCCGCCGCAGACGTAGCCCGATGTGATTGCTCGGCCGATGGAGAGGCCTTCGATATCCATGGGGTAGTCAACGCCGCCGAAGAATTGTCCGGATGCATTGCCCACGGCGAAGAGGCCCTGAATAGGCTCGAAGTTTTCGTTGAGGCATTGGTGATTCTCGTTGACAACGAGGCCTCCGAGGATTGCGGGAAGCTTGTTCGAGCCGCGAGGGATGGCGTAGTAGGGTCCGCCATTAATTTCTACCAGGTATTTTGCATCTTTGCCGTAATCTTCGTCACGCCCCAGGGCGCAAAGTTCGTTGTATCGAGCGATGGATGCAACGATAGCGTCGACGGAGAGGTCCATGGCCCATTCGTTTTTAGCGGCGTAGTCGATCATGTTCTGAGCAAGCTCTTCCGGGGTCTCGCCCGAAATCCATGCTTCAGGGTTGACTTTGTTGGATCCGTTGTACATAGAGATGTCGTAGGGAGACGATGCCTTCCATTCTTCGTAGTAGCTTTCCCAGTTGGGGGGAACGATGCTGAAGAACTTGGCGGCGGTAGAGTCTTCGAAGCCGACCTCGGCGAGATACTTGCGGGCAAAGTTGTTCATATATCCCATGCGGCAGCACGTCTCATCCATGAAGCGGTTGCCGTGGCGGTCGAGGAACAGGAAGGGCATTTCAAGACGAACGTTGGCAGGTTCTCCGTGGATCATCTTGGTGTGGGTGGTCGGGGTCATGATGGCGCCTGCCCACATGCCGGCGCACAGGCCGGAGCCGTCGCGGAAGTCGACGAAGCGTGAGAAGCCCTTCGTGTCGGGAGCGTAGTAATCGCGCATTTCATCGTTGGACGAATAATCGCCGCATGCGAGAATTACGCCTTTGGTTGCCTTAAAGAGAATGTTGTTGCCGTCGACGTCGGTGCAGATAGCGCCTTTTACGGCCTTATCTTCTTTGTAAAGCTGAACGCAGGGGTGTTATAGAAGAACTCCGCGCCCGCCTTGGCGAGGGAGTCGGCGATAACGAGTGCCGCTGCACCGTGGTTGCCCTTAACGTGGAAGTAGGTATTGGCATGCAGGGCGATTTCGTAGCCGTTGTAGGGAAGGACGGCGTCGTGGCGTACAGACTCCACGCCGGCTGCCGCAGCCTCTTCGGCCCACCAAGTCAAGGCTTCCTGGGAGTTGCGTGCCCAGACTTCCACAAGATGGCGGTCAGAGCGGTAGTCGCTCTTCCAGTTGATGAAGGAGACGCATGCCTGAAGCGCCGCTTCGTCGTTCGCGTCGATGTCGAGATAGGCGCCCATGTTGCCGGTGGTTTGGGCGGTGTTGACATTCTGGACGCATGCGACAGTCGCGCCGTTTTCGAGAGCGGTATGGACGGCGGACAGGCCCGATTCGCCCGCGCCTACAACGACGACGTCGTACTCTTTCGTTTCGGAGAAGTCTACGATCGGTTCGGGTGCCTGCAGGAAAGCGGGGCTGGTCGATGCGGCGGATTCGGTTTCCTTCGAGGCTGTTTTGGGCTGGCCGCATCCGGTGAGGCCAGCGGCGGCAAATGCGCCCATAGCGGTAATTCCGGATGCCTTAAGGAAGTTGCGGCGCGATACGCCAAGCTGTTCTTTTGTCATTATTCCCTCCTAGCGGTGGGGCGCGGTGCCGCAGGTCTCGAATTTCTCGTTTTTTGCGGTGGTGCCCGTCGTCCTGTCGATGGACGGAACTATGCGCTCTTGAGGGTTTTGCAGCATCGACCGATGAGGCAAAATAAAGATGATTTTCTATAAACCTTTCTATAAACCCCATAAATGACCTGGTGATATAAAGGCCTATAGAGAACCTCGCACAAGCTTGCTTTGTGTTCTTTTGCGGGTCGGGTCTTAGGCGGGCGAGTCCAAGGGAGGGTCGAAAGTGCACGACGGGGAAAGAGCCGAAGGCGCACGCGGGGCGAAGTTAGTCGTTCGCCCCCGTAATGGCATTCATGATGGCGCTTACGATGCTGATGACGATGCTCGCCACGAAGGCGCTTCCGAAGGTTGCGATTTCGAAGCCCACATCGAAGAGGCCGTTTGCAAGCCAAGACGCAAGGTAAAGAACGAAGGTGTTGACCACGATGTAGAAGATTCCCAGGGTCAGAAACGAGATAGGTAGGCTGAGCACCTGCAAAAGCGGTTTGATGGACATATTGAGCAGAGAAAGGAGCAGCGAGAGGATCATCACGCCTGCCCAGGTTTCCATGGTGGAGGCTATTTCGATGCCGGGGACGAGCCAAACCGCGGCGGCGACGGCGATGGCGGTAACGATCCAGCGAAGAATGAATTTCATGGCGACCTCCTGGTCCAAAAAGAAGGCAATAGGCACGCTTTCCTGCGCACGTGATGCCGTAAGTTTATGTATAGCCTAGGGCATGGTTTCTGTTTCGGCTCAATCTGGTTTCGTTTCGTTACAATGGAGCAATGGATACTCGTATGAAAAAACACAGTCAGAAAAATCGCAAGAATTCGTCTGGCCGGTCGAATCGGCGCGTTTGCCGTCCGCAGGCTCCTTCGCGTGAGGCGATTCTTGCGAAGGGTGGCCTGTATTGTCCTATCGATGGGAGATGCGGCGGTTGCATGCTGCTCAGCGTTCCTTATGATCAGCAGCTTCGCTCCAGCCGGCGAAATGGAGGCTCTTTTCGCCGACTTGCTCGACGGCGATACCTGCATCCGTCCTATCGTTGGCATGAAAGACCCCCGCCATTACCGCAATAAGGTCGTCTCTCCTTACGTGGGCGCGTACGACAAGAAAGCGCGCCGGCGCCGTGTATTGTGCGGCATGTACGAACGGGGGACGCATCGCGTCATAGATTCGCGCGAATGCTTGATTGAGAACCAGGAAGCAAAGCGCATCATCCTCGCTATTCGCGACCTCATGCCGAAGTTTGGCATAGCGCCGTATGACGAAGATGCCGACACGGGCTTTCTTCGCCACGTGCAAGTGCGCGTGGGCCATGCATCCGGCGAGGTCATGGTGACGCTTGTCACGCGCGAGGATGCGTTTCCTGCATCGAAGGCGTTTGTGCGTGCCCTGCTAAAGATGCACCCTTCCATCACCACGGTGGTGCAAAACGTCAATACGCGCCAGACCAATGTGATTATGGGCGATAAAGAACGTACGCTGTATGGTCCCGGGTTCATTCTTGATTCCTTATGCGGGCTTTCTTTCCGTATTTCGTCAAAATCGTTTTACCAGGTCAATGTAGAGCAGACGGAGGCTCTGTATACGCGTGCCGTTGAAATGGCCCGGTTGACGGGCGTCGAGACGGTGATGGATGCGTATTGCGGCACGGGAACGATCGGGCTTGTTGCTGCGCGCGGCGTCTCGGGCGGACCTGGTGCGGCCCGCGTTATCGGCGTGGAAGAACGCCCCGATGCCGTGGCGGATGCGCGCAATAACGCGAGGCATAACGGCGTTGCGGCGGCCGAATTCGTCGCCGACGATGCGGGCGTGTTCATGCGTACGCTGGCGGCTCGCGGCGAAGAGCTTGATGTGCTGCTGATGGATCCGCCGCGCAGCGGATCGACACCCGACTTCTTGAAGGCAGCGTGCACGTTGGCGCCGCATAGAATCGTTTATATATCGTGCAATCCGAAGACGCAGGCACGGGATGCGGAGTATCTTGTTGCGCATGGGTATCGCATCGACGAAATGCAGCCTGTGGATATGTTCCCGCATACGCCGCATACCGAAAACATTCTTTCATTCGAGAGAGTGGGAAATTCGTCGAGATAAAGCCTTGATCCGTATGGGAACCGATTGCATTTACGCAAGAAAGCGGAGGTCGTTATGACAGAGCATGTGAGTGCAACCATTGGAGAAACGCCGCTGATCAAGCTCGAGCGACTGAGCGAAGAAGTTGGCGCAACGGTGTACGTGAAGTTCGAGGCCTCCAACCCAGGAGGTTCGATCAAAGATCGCGCCGCAATGAACATGATCGATGCGGCGGAAGCCCGCGGGGAGATTGCCCCTGGCCGCAGTGTTTTGGTTGAGCCGACCAGCGGCAATACCGGTATTGGCATCGCGATGATCGGGGCGGCTCGCGGATACGATGTGGTGCTGACCATGCCTGAATCCATGAGCAAAGAGCGCCGCATGCTGCTCGCCGCATACGGTGCAAAGCTTGTGCTTACGCCCGCCGCCGAAGGCATGGCGGGCGCGGTGGCCGAAGCCGAGCGCATTGAACGCGAAACGTCCGATGCGTGGATCGTCGGTCAATTCACCAACCCCGACAATCCTGCAGCGCACGAAAAGACCACCGGCCCCGAAATCAAGAAGGCCCTTGGCGGCGTCAATCCCGATTACGTGGTTGCCGCGGCAGGCACGGGCGGCACGATTTCGGGCGTGGCCCATTTCTTCAACGGGCATGGCAAATTCCGTCCTGGCGGCCTGGTGGACTTGGTGGGAGAGCGCGTTGCGCATCTATGCTGTAGAACCTGATGAGAGCCCGCTTATTTCTCAGTCGCTTGCGGGCGAGGAGCTGACGCCGGCTCCTCATGGCATTCAAGGAATCGGAGCGAACTTCGTTCCCGAAACGCTTGACCTTGACGTTTTGGACGGTGCGTTGCGCGTTACGACGGAAGAAGCGTATGAGCAGACTCGTTATATGGCAAACGTCGAAGCTCTTCTGGTGGGCATTTCGAGCGGAGCTAATATAGCAGGCGTTCGCAAATTGATCGAGCAGCATCCTGAAGCGAAGGGTTCGACCATCGTGACCTTCGCGGTCGATACAGGAGAGCGGTATCTTTCTACATCTTTGTTTGAATAAGGCGATAACTATAAATAATGTATCAAGTGTAAAAAGGATACTAATGGAGAAAATAGATATCGTTCTCGCGAGCGGGAGCCCACGTAGGAAGGAGCTTTTGGAGCGCGAGGGCGTCGAATTCACCGTTCGTGTTTCTGAGGTGGACGAGTTCTTGGAGCCCGACCTTTTGAGACAGCCGGAAGAGGCGGCTAAAAAACTGGCGGAGCGCAAGGCCCGTGCTGTTCTTGAGGAAATGCTCAATGAAGCGTATGTGGGAACGGCTATGGTGGTCGGTGCCGACACCATGGTGGTTGTCGACGGCGCCATCTATGGCAAGCCCGAGGACGAAGCGGACGCCCGTCGTATCCTCGGCGAGCTTTCGGGCCGCGCGCACCAGGTTATTACCGGCGTTTCCGTTTGGCTGGCGGGCGCTCCAGCCAACGAAGAGGACATTTCCATTGCGTTTCGGTCTTTCGCCGAAACGAGCCATGTGTTCTTCAAAGAGCTTGACGAAGAGCTGATCGATAGATATATCGCCACGGGCGAGCCGATGGACAAGGCGGGGGCATACGGCGTGCAAGGCAAGGGCGGCGAGATGCTGGTCGAGCGCGTTGCGGGCGATTTCGACAATGTGGTGGGGCTTCCCGTGAAGCGCCTTATTGCGGAGTTCGGAGAGTTTTTCGAGGCGGCGAAATAGGCATGGCTCAATCGCTTTTCGACTCCGTTATGAAGACGGTGCGAGAACACGATATGGCATCGTCTGAAAACGTCGCGCTTCTGATGGTCAGCGGTGGCTCCGACAGCACGGCGCTGGCATACCTTGCGGCCCAGATGGTGGCTGCAGGCGAACTCGGGGCGGTTTCTATGCTGCATGTCAATCACAAGCTGCGTGGCGAAGCATCGGATGGGGACGCCGCCTTCGTGGCCGACTTGGCTTCAAGGCTGGAAATCCCCCTGTTTCTCTGCGAGGTCGATATTGCCGAAATGGTTCGGAGCACCGGTGGGAACATGGAGGCCCTCGCTCGCGCAGAACGATACAGAGCTGCGCGCGAAGCGCTGGAAAGTACGTGTCTTCATCTAGGGTTTCCCCTGGAAGCAGGTCGTATCTTCGTTGCCCATACGGCGGATGACAGAGTTGAGAACTTTTACATGCGCTCCATTGTCGGTACGGGGCCGGGCGGCTTTCGCTCCATGAAGCACGATGTCATGATCGACGGGTGCCGCGTGTGCAGGCCCCTGCTTGAGGTTGGTCGAGACGAGTTGCGCTCGTATGTCCTGCATCGCCATGATGCAGTGCAAGATGAGCACGGCGCCGCGTGGCGCGAGGACGCCACCAATGCGGACACCGACAGGTTTCGCGCGTTCGTTCGCCACGAGATAGTGCCGCGTGCCAAAGAGCGCAACCCCCGATTGCTGGAAACGCTGACGCGCACCATGAATCTCATTGCCGAAGAGGACGACATGCTTGCCGATGACGCTCGCGTGCTTCTTCTTGAGAAGGTGGTTCCGCTGGGAACATCGCCTGCCGAGGGGTTTTTGGTGTCTCCTGCATTGGCGGATAGTTCGCTGCCCCTTGTTCGTCGCGTGATCGATAGGGTTCTTTCCTTAATGCTTGGCCGCGATGCTCGCGTAGAGACCTCATCTATTCAGGCGTGTGTCGATGGGCTTGGGAAAAGCGGATACGTTGCGAACATTCAGGGAGATATCGCCGTGTCGTATAACAAGCAGGGGCTTCGCCTTGAGCCTATGGCAGCATTTCGTGCGCGGAGGAAGAAGGGGTAGCGACGCCTTGAATGCGCGCAGCGTGCGGCTTCGCTCGGGTATCTGCTTTGGTTCGCGGCAATATGCCCAGGAAAGGCTTGATCGGTCGGGCGTTTCTAATTTCTTTTTTCGAATCGGACGTTCCTCTGGTTTTTTGCGGGCTATTTCGTAGTATGGACGAAGAAGAAGGTGACGAAGAAAAGGCGAGTCTCCGTTTGCGGGATTCGACAGCATGTGAGCGAGGCGTGTCAATGGGTGAAAACATAGAAGACTGCGGCGGTGCATTGCACGGTCGCTGCCGACTGATCAATCGCAATCCGGACGTCTATATGGTTCGGGTGCCGTTCATGAATATTTCGACGTCGGAGACGAACGTCTACATTGTCAAGGATGGAGACGAAGCCCTTGTCGTTGACACGGGCGCGCCCACGGACAAGGGGGCCGTCGTACTTTCGGAGGCGTTTGAAATCTTGGGGATAGACCCTTCGAAGGCTTCTTTCTTCTTGACGCATCTTCATATGGACCATGCGGGCCTGGTCGATAGGCTCGTGCCTTGCGAGGCCCCGCTGTATGTCAATAAGACCGACTTCGACCTTATGAACGCCTCGAAGGATCCTCAATTTTGGAAGCGTATGGAGCTGCGCATGCTCGAAGAGGGGCTCGGCACCGAAAAGACCAGGCTTTATTGTCAGATTGGGCATTACGGCATTGGCATTGACAGCTTTGATGCCGCAGGGCGAGATGTGCGTTTTGTCGACGAAGGAGACTCCCTTTTCGTCGGGCGGCATGAGTTCAAGGTGGTTTCGACGGCGGGCCACACGCCCGGCCACCAGTCGCTTTTCCACGAGCCGTCGGGGCTGTTCTTCGTCGGAGATCACGTGCTTTTCGTCATTTCTCCTGGGCTTGGTTTTCGTCCCGATCGCGCAGACGCCATGGCGGTGTATCTGGGCAATGTCGAGAAGATGCTGGGCATGGACATCAGCCGCTTGCTCGTTTCTCATGGCGAATTGAAAGATGGCTGGCGCGAACGGTGCGAGTGGCTGATTGCCCATCATAAGAAGCGCATGGAGCGTGCAGTCGAGGTGACAAGGATGAACCCGGAGATTTCCGGCGTCGAGATTATTCGAAACCTGAACTGGAACGTACCGAAAGACTGGGACGCGATATCTCCTGCTCAGAAATGGTGCATATTGGAGAGCGGCATCATCATTCTAGAGCACCAGACGCATATGGGAGCGATTGCTCGAGAAAAGGATGATCAGGGCATCTATCGCTATCACGTGGCGAAATAGCAGGTGTATCGTTTCGCTTGCCGTATCTGGTTGCTTTTCGGTTGGCACAAAGAGAAAAGGCCTCGGTCGCTGCGACCGAGGCCTTTCGTTGTTTATGCACCGAACCAGATTTGGAACTTCGGCACGTAGCCCATGATGAAGATGATAACCATCAGCACGGGGATGCAGTACTTGATCCACACGTAGCTCCAGGCGGGGAACTTCATGCCTGCGCCGGCATCGGCCTCGGCCTTGAAATTCTTCCAGCCCCAGCCGTAGCGGCTCGTGCAGAACAGCACGTACAACAGGCCGCCCAAAGGCAGAATGTTGTTCGAGACGATGAAGTCCTCAAGGCCCTGGATGTCGCCAATGCCGGGAATCTGGAAGCCGCTCCATACGTTCATGCCAAGAATGCACGGCAGGCTTAAAACGACGATGGCCACGGCGTTGATGGCCACGGCTTTCTTGCGGGAGATGCCCCACTGATCCATGGCGAAGGCGATGATGTTTTCGAATACGCCAATGACGGTGGAAAGCGCGGCGAAGCTCATGAAGATGAAGAAGAGCGTGCCCCACAGCTGGCCGAGCCACATTTGGTTGAAGACGCTTGGCAGCGTGACGAACACCAGATTGGGGCCGGAGTCGGGGTTGACGCCGAACGAGAAGCAGGCGGGGAAGATGATGAGGCCTGCAAGCAGGGAAATCATGGTGGAAAGGCCTGCCACCGAAACGGCCTCTCCCGTCAAACGGCGGTCGCGGCCGATGTAGCTGCCGAAGATGGCCATGCCCGAAGCGCCGATGGAAAGCGTGAAGAACGCCTGGCCCATGGCGGCATAGACCGCATCGCCGAACGTGCCCATCTGCTCCGCCGGCGTGCTTCCCGCGAAGAGGCGAGAGAAGTCCGGGAGCAAGTAGAAGGCGAGACCCTCGGCCGAGTTGGGGAGCAGGATGCTGTTGATGGCGAGGATGACGATGGCCACGAAGAGGCATGCCATCATGACCTTCGTGATGCGCTCCACGCCTTTCTGCAGGCCCATGCCGCAGATGCCGAAGCCGATAAGGCAGACAAGAAGCAGCCAGCCGAACATCTGCAAAGGATCGGCCTGAAGCGCCGCGAAGACGCTGCCGGTGTTTTCGGGGGCGACGCCGTTGAGGTGTCCCGCTCCCATCTTGAAGGCGTAGGCCACCATCCAGCCCGCGACGGTGGTGTAAAACATCATGAGGATGTAGTTGCCGGCGATGGCGAACCACTTATAGAGATGCCACTTCGTTCCTTTCGGTTCCAGGATGTTGAAGCTTCGTGCGCAGCTTTTTTGCGACGCGCGGCCCACCGAAAACTCCATGACCAGGATGGGGAGGCCCAGGATGACAAGGAATAGAAGATACAGCAGGACGAAGGCTGCGCCGCCGTACTCGCCGGTGACGTAGGGGAATCGCCAGACGTTGCCAAGGCCGATAGCGCAACCGGCCGAGATGAGGATGAAGCCGATGCGCGAAGCGAATTTCTCGCGCGACGGTTGTTGCTCTCCCATAGTCGTGCTCTCTTTCGTCATAGATGCTCAAAGCGAGCATGCGAATTGCAGTCAGACGAATCATTATAGGGGTAAAGGACATACGGACACGCGAGGATACGGCGTGCGGTGCGCCGAAAAAAACGGGCTTTTGCCGTCGGGGGAGATGCTGTTGTGGTTGCGCGTGCTACATCGTGATAAAGTGACGTGCTGTATGCGCCCCGTGTTTTCAAGGGGCTTCGGAGTCTGAGACGAATGCGAGGAGACTTTCGCCATGAACAAAGCGATCATTACCGTTGTCGGCCAGGACACCGTCGGCATCATCGCGCGCGTTTGCACCTATCTTGCAGAGCACCATGTCAACGTGCTCGATATCTCCCAAACCATCATCGATGGCTTCTTCAACATGATGATGATTGCGGATTTCGCGGAGGCCGACAAGGATTTCGGCGCCATGGTGGACGACCTTGAGGCCCTCGGCGATGAAATCGGCGTGCGTATTCGTTGCCAGAAAGAAGAGATTTTCACCAAGATGCATCGCGTGTAGCGGTTTCGTCGGCCCAGCGGGCTGACAACGCGCGTTTATCCGACTTCGGGCGGACGGAGCGTTTCGGCAATCCAGGAAATTGCGCGGGGCGTGTCTTGCGCTTGAGGTCCTTTTCGAACGAAAGGCATATCCACATGCTTAACATCATGGAGGTCCACGAGACCAATCAGATGATCGAGCAGGAAAAGCTCGATGTGCGTACGATCACGCTGGGCATAAGCCTGCTCGATTGCGTGTGCGACGACGTCGACACGCTTTGCTCCAACATCTATGACAAGATTACGACATATGCGAAAGACCTGGTTGCAACGGGCGAAGCCATTGAGCGGAAGTACGGCATCCCCATTGTGAACAAGCGCATTTCCGTGACTATTTCGCTTGTCGGCGCGCGTGCGTGCAAGACGAGCGAAGACTTCGTCAAAATCATCCATACGCTCGATAAAGCTGCGGCAGAAGTGGGCGTCAATTTCTTGGGCGGATACTCCGCCTTGGTCGGAAAGTCCATGACTCCGGCCGAAGAGCTGCTGATCAAATCGATTCCCCAGGCGCTCGCAGAAACCGAGCGTGTCTGCTCAAGCGTCAATGTCGGATCAACCAAGACGGGCATCAACATGGATGCGGTCAAGCTGATGGGCGAAGTAGTGCGCGCTACCGCCGAAGCTACGGCTGATAACGACAGCTTGGGATGCGCAAAGCTGGTGGTGTTCTGCAACGCGCCCGACGACAATCCGTTCATGGCCGGCGCATTTCATGGGGTGACCGAGGGAGATGCGGTTATCAACGTGGGCGTTTCGGGTCCTGGCGTGGTGAAAACCGCTATCGAATCTGCTCGCGGGGAGAACTTCGAGGTCCTGTGCGAAACCATCAAGAAGACGGCTTTCAAGATTACGAAGTCGGTCAGCTTGTTGCCCAGGAGGCAAGCCGTCGTATGCATTCCGTTCATCATCGACCTTCTCTTGCCCCCACTCCGGCTGTGGGCGATTCCGTCGGGGAGATTCTCGAGGAGATAGGCCTTGAGCAGGTTGGCGCCCCTGGAACAACGGCGGCGCTTGCCATGCTGAATGATCAGGTGAAAAAGGGCGGCGTCATGGCGTCGAGCTATGTCGGCGGCCTTTCCGGCGCGTTTATTCCCGTGTCCGAGGACAAGAATATGATCGATGCCGCAACGAGCGGGTGCCTGACCATCGAAAAGCTCGAGGCCATGACGTGCGTCTGCAGCGTTGGCTTGGACATGATTGCCATCCCCGGCGACACGACGGCCGCTACTATTTCGGGCATTATCGCCGACGAGGCGGCTATCGGCATGGTCAATCAGAAAACCACGGCGGTTCGTGTGATTCCCGTTATCGGAAAAGGCGTCGGAGAAACGGCCGAATTCGGCGGGCTTTTGGGATACGCTCCCATCATGCCGGTGAATCCGAAGAGCGTGAGGCGTTTATCAGCCGCGGAGGTCGTATCCCGCGCCAATTCATTCGTTCAAGAACTAATCGAGTTTCGTCTGGACAATTGGCTAACTGCATCTGGCAGATAGTGCTGAAAGTCTGATGGATGCTGCTGAAAGCGCGGGGTTTCCCGCGCTTTTTCATGCAGGGGACCATGGCTTGCGACATCTTGCGGGGTGAATGTGCGAAGTTTTTTCGGTCATGAACTCGCCTTGATGATGCCTTTGCGATGACGCTGCCGAAAGCCCAGGTGGTGCTTATGTCAAAAAGGAAGACGCGGTAGAATTCCGATGCAGAAGTTGCTTTTCGCGCAGAATTCGGCTCGTAACCGAAAAACTTCGCAGTCGAGCGGATTTGGCCGCGTCGTCTTATGGCCGTTCGGGTTATCCATGCCGCTTTGCAATCGGGCGGGGTTGGCTGCGCTGCGCGGATGGCGTAATCGGAACCGGAGGAAACCATGGAACAGAATCAGAATCCTCAGCGTATTGTGCGTCCATATGAGGAGTGCGACCTTGCGGCGATGCGCGAGATTTGGAATGAGGTTGTACGTGACGGGGCGGCGTTTCCTCAGATAGATGAATTGGCGGATGATAGCGAGGCTAAGAAATTTTTCGACTCGCAGACAGCTACGGTGGTTGTCGAATCCGAAGGGCGGTTGCTGGGGCTGTATATTCTGCATCCGAACAATGTCGGGCGTTGTGGGCATATTGCCAATTCGAGCTATGCGGTGGCTTCCGCAGCTCGCGGCATGCATTTGGGGGAGGCTCTTGTGCGCGATTCCCTCGTTCGTGCTCGAGACCTGGGATTTCGCGTGCTTCAGTTCAACGCGGTGGTGGCGAGCAATGCCTCCGCGTTGCATTTGTACGAAAAAATAGGGTTCAAGCAGCTTGGCATTATTCCAGGCGGCTTCCTCAATAAAGAGGGCGAATATGAAGACATCATTCCTCATGTATACGATTTGACTACGCTGTAATGCGCATCCGATGCGTCGTCGGCTTTTCGCGGCGAAGCCAGGATGTTGAGTCGCCTCGCTGCGGGATGTCATCATGCTGCGAATCGTTGTCGCTTTTCGTGTCGTGCTGCGGTGGAAGCGTTGTTGGATTGAGCCTCGCAAGAAAGGAAAATCATGCCTTATATAGAAGTAGATAATCTGGATGATCCGAGGCTGGATGTGTACGCTCGTCTGACTGAGGCTCAGCTGCGTAACAGGCTCGAGCCTGAAAAGGGCATTTTCATAGCGGAGAGCATCAAGGTCATTGAGCGGGCGCTTGCGGGCGGCATGCAGCCGGTTTCTGTACTTATGACTCCCGAATGGCTCGAATCGGCCGCTTCCACTGTTGATGCGATTGAAAAGGCCGCTCCCGAAGAGGGCGGTATTCCGATTTTCGTTGTTCCCGAGAACGAGCTCAAGAAGTTGACGGGTTTTGCTCTTACGCGCGGAATACTGTGTGCTATGCGTCGTCCCGTTCTGCCGAGCGTTGAAGAGCTCCTTGATCGGGTGGACGAAGAGCACCAGAAGAAGGCTCAGGCGTGCGGCATCCCGGACGACGGACGTCGCCGCGTCGCTGTGCTTGAGGGTATTGTAGACCATACGAATGTTGGTGCGATTTTTCGTTCTGCCGCAGCGCTTGGCGTAGACGCGGTGTTGGTAACGCCGACGTGCTGCGATCCACTCTATAGACGCGCAGTGCGTGTGTCCATGGGCACCGTGTTTCAGGTTCCGTGGACGCGTATTGGCGAATCGGTGCGTGACTGGCCGGCGGCGGGCCTTGCTCGACTTGAGGCGCTCGGCTATAAAGCGGCCGCCCTCGCCCTCTCCGACGATTCCATTGCACTTGGGGATGAAGGGCTTGCGTCGTGCGAGAAGCTTGCGTTGATTTTCGGAACCGAAGGGGATGGTCTTTCTCGAAAGACCATCGAAGGATGCGACTACACGGTGCGGATTCCCATGATGAATGGTGTTGACAGCCTCAATGTCGCCGCCGCCTCTGCCGTGACGTTTTGGGAGCTTTGTCGATAAAGAGCCGCATGAAACGCGCAGTGTAGCAACGATGACGCTCTGACAAAGTAATTCACGCCGCTTATCTCGCAAGATGAGCGGCGTGAATAAGAAGGGAAGAAAGCGGCGCGAGCCATAGAAGAGAGAGGAGGGCTCGCGCCGATTGGCTTATTGTAAAGCTATTAGGGGGATTCTCGCCGACATTTACCGAGCTTTAACGGCGGAGTTCGAATTAGCGCCCGCCTTCGTAGGATTCGAAGCCTACGAAGGCGGGCGTTTTGTTTCTTGATTCTTTTGGGTCTTTACATTGACGAACGAAATGCAAAGGAAGAGAGCGTTTCTTTGGTATATTTCGGCCTATATGTCACTATCCTGCGGTGTGGTTCATTTGTACACAAGATGCTGTGGAATATCCCAAGTTTTCAACAATCTTTCTGAAATAAGTGTAAAAGTAGGGCATAAGTTACTTCTGGAAACCCGAATATATGGAAGAAAAACCCGAGGTGATACTATGTATTGTTGAAAACCCGATTATTCCAAGGTATGTGGAAGAAACTATTAACAAGAATGTTGAAAAGTGCGTGTTGTAGAAAAAGTTATCAACGTTGAAAAATACTGTTAAAAACTAATACGTTGTAGAAATGTACTAGTACGTAGAAGGGAATTAGAAAGTAGCAAGCAAATTAAATTTAAGTATATAAACAAAAGCTACTATAATTTTGAAACTAAAGTATCCGATAAGGCGGCAAGGGCAAAGCCGAACACCTTTGATGTCGTAGTGTTTTAGGACGGTGCTTTTCGGAACCCATGGCTAACATCGCGCTTTCCGGGGGCGTGCGTTCTTGGGCTCGTGCGCTTTCGGAGCGGTGTCATAGGATTGGTGCAATCGGGGGTTAGGCGGGTGCGACTTGGATTTTGGGCAAATCGTGACGTTTGGTTGCTGCCTCATGCCAAAAGACACTCTCTCACTGCTGGTTGCTATGATTCTCCTGCCTGGCTAAAGCCGCGAAGCTAGGCGCAATGTGCGGCCCCGCCGCGATCGCGAGCGTATCGTGCGGCGTAGGAGGATTTCATGATCATCGAATTCAAAGGAATGCGTCCGGATATCGAGAAAGCGGCCTATATTGCAGAAAACGCCACCATCAGCGGTGATGTGGCCCTGGGAGAGGGCAGTTCCGTCTGGTTCAACGCCGTTATGCGTGCGGAAGTGGCTTCCATCACCGTCGGTGCTTTGAGCAACGTGCAAGACCACGTGATGCTTCATGCCGATTATGACTGTCCTGTCATCATTGGCGATCGCGTTTCTATCGGGCATGGTGCCATTGTGCATGGCGCCACCATCGAGGACCGCGTTATTGTCGGCATGGGCGCTATCGTTATGAACGGTGCGGTTGTTGGCGAAGGCTCCATCATTGCCGCGGGCGCCCTGGTCAAAGAGGGCATGGTGGTTCCTCCGTACTCTTTGGTCGCAGGCGTTCCTGGCGTGGTGAAGAAGACTTTCGAACCCGGCCAGCGTCCGCAGGAGAACAACGACGAGGTCTATACCGCTGATGCGTTTGCTTACGCCGAGGCTCCGCATTATCCCGTTCCTGCGAAATAGCCGCCTTATAACACGTTGCGTGATTGTTTTGCTACTCGTGTCCGGTTCGCCCCTCCCTGAGGCGCTCGATGGGGTGCGCATCGGCAACGCGGTATGTTGCCGATGCGATGAGCGGCATGATGAGAACGGTGAGGGCGCCCGCCGATACGAAAACTGAAGCGGTCGAATCGCTCATAGCGCCTGCATTCACGGCAACAGAGGTAACGGCAACGATGAGGGGCAGGGCGGTGGTGCAGTACAGGGCAACCGAAGCGTGCGCCCGGCCTCCCAATTCGGCTACCTCAGGGTCTTTGTCGTAGCGCATAGACAAGAAGATGGGGACGGCGCGGATGAGCATAAGCATCGCTATGAACCCGACAAGCAAAAGCGGGTTTTCCGCCACGGCAAGCAGGTCGATTTTCGCTCCGGAAATGACGAAGAACAAGGGAATCAGAAATCCGTATCCGATGGCATTGAGCTTTTTCTCCAGGTCTTGGCTTCCCTTAGGAATGATGTAGCGCAAGATGAATCCGGCAGCAAATGCCCCTAGGACGATATCGAGGCTGAACAGGGACGACAGTGTGACAAGCGCAATGAGGAGCAGCATGGTGATGCGGACGAATGTTTGAGACGTGGTGTCGCGTCCTGCGAAAAAGATATCTCGAATAGGCCCCTCTTTTTTGGACGATTCGTGTCCAAAGACCGCGGTCAGCACGGCGATGACGATGAAGAGGACCAGGATGGACGCCGTTGTCCATGTTGACCGGGTAGAGAGAAGAAGCGCCATGGCAACGATGGGGCCGAGTTCGCCCCAGGTGCCATATGACAAGATGGAGTCGCCCAGCCGGGTGCCGAGCAGGCCTCGTTCCTTGAGGATGGGCATCAACGCCCCGATGGCCGTGGTGGTAAGGGCTATGGTGACCGCCAGGCCGTCAAGCCCCCGAGCCGAGACCCCCGTGAAACAATATACCGCTCCAAATCCCAACGCGAGGGTGATGACCCAGGTTATAAGGCCTCTCTTGCCTTCGCGGCCGGTGATCGTTCGCGGGTTTATTTCGTAGCCGGCAAGAAGGAAGAGCATGGCACATCCGAGGTCGGAGAGAAGCATGACGCTTTCATCGGTCCAGATTACGTTTGCCATGCTCGGACCCAAAAGCGCGCCGCCTATCAGAAGGAGTACGGTTTCCGGAATGGGCTTTTTCGGAATGAGGTTGGCAATGATGGGTGCCGCGGCCGCAACGAGGGCGATGAGGGCAAGCGATACGAAGTCGTGCGTCATGATGGTCTTTCGCTTGATGGTAGTACTGCAGTAGCTCGGAAATCTGCTTTCTCCGAACTTCCAGAGGGTATCATACGGCTAATTGGCATCGATTTGTACAAGTGGTATGCGTTGCTCGGTCTGCTGTGTTCTGCCCTTTTCTCTACCGTAGAAGATGGTCGGGATTCGGGCCTTCGGCTTGCATGCCTTGCCGACGGCGGGGCGTTGCGCAATGACAAACCGCTCACAGCGCGGGCTGTTGGTAGAATACTCCGAAGCGACAAGCGAGGAAAGAATGCGAAAGGGTGCGCGATATGCATAGAATCATGTTCGTCTGCCACGGCAACATCTGTCGTTCCACCATGGCCGAGTTCGTTATGAAAGACTTGGTGAAACGTGCTGGTCGAGAGGCTGATTTCGTCATTTCGTCTTCTGCCACGAGTCGCGAAGAGATAGGCAACGATACGCATCCCGGCACCAAGCGGGCGCTCTTGGCGCATGACGTGTCGTTTTCTCCCCGCGCCGCTGTGCAGCTTCGTGCTGCCGATTACGACGGGTTCGATCTGTTCGTAGGCATGGATTCTGCGAACATTCGCAACATGCGCCGCATGCTTGGCGGCGACCCGCTGAGCAAGGTGCACAAACTTCTCGAATTCTCTGAAGGTGTTGCGACTGATGACGCATCCGACGTGGCCGATCCTTGGTACACGGGCGATTTTGAAACCACCTACGATGACGTGCTTCGCGGCTGCGAGGCGTTGCTTGCATTCTTGAGATAAAAACTGTCGAATTGTCCCTTTGCGCTTCTGCGCTTTCCTGCGGCTTCGTGGACGTTTCCCATTCGTTGCCAAACCAGCCTGCTTGAAGGCGGTTGCGCTCTAGCACTCCTTATAAAAGAGTGCTAATCTTGATTGCTGTTCGACGTATTGCGAGCATGCTGTATTCAGACGTGTTCGTATGGCTCAGAGAAAACACGGGCCAATACTTTTCCGCGCATATAGAGAGGACTGGCCATGTCAAAAGAAATCGCATTCGATGTCGACGCGCGCAGCGGTCTTGCTTCGGGCGTTCACAAATTGTCTCAGGCCGTAAAGGTGACCCTTGGACCTAAGGGCCGTTATGCGGCGCTGCAGTCGGAAAAGCCTCAGTACAGGCCTCCTGCGATTACCAACGACGGCGTTACCGTTGCGAAGGATATCGATTTCGCCAACCCCGTCGAGCAGATGGGCGCGAAGATGGTTCGCGAGGTTGCCGGCCAGACCGACAAAGAGGTAGGCGATGGAACCACCACCGCAACGCTTCTCACTGACGAGTTGGTAAGCGTAGGCCTGCGCAGCATCACCGCAGGAGCCGACCCCATTGCGATTCGTCGTGGTATGCAGCGCGCCGCCGAAGCCGCCATCGAGGCCGTGAAGGCGAATGCCGTTGCCATC
>JBKTHK010000039.1:0-18169 GCA_047240885.1 Slackia sp.
GTATAGCCGTGCAATTTGCGCTAGAAGCACGGGCGGGTGTTTTGTCGGAGAAAAGCAACAGACGGCTTGTCTCTTCCCGGTTCTTCGTGCGAATCCTAGACTGGCTGCTGGTTTCGGCCTGCTGGGCCATCTTTCGATTGCTGGCTCTAATGGTCTTCCTCGTTTGCTCCGAAAGAGTTATGGAACCGCCCGGATGCGTGGTAAAAGACGTTTCTGAACTGGGAAGATGTCGTGCGTTGGAGTTGGTTTTCTTTGCGCTACACTGAGCCGTAGCGTACGAAAAGAGTACCAACGCATACCACGCAAGGGGAAATCCCAGAAAGGGACGGTGGTTAACATGGCAGCACCCGAGACTTTGCATGTCCGCAACATCGTGTTGGTCGGGCAGGATGGTGCGGGCAAGACGTCGCTGGCTGAGGCAATGCTTCATATTTCCGGCCAGACTCCGCGTATGGGTACTACGCACGACGGTAAATCCTACATGGATTACGACGCGGAGGAAATCAAACGCAAGTTCACCATGAGCACTTCCATCGCTCCTATCCCCTACAAGGATTACAAGATTAGCCTGCTCGATACGTCGGGTCATCCTGATTTCATTGGAGATACGCTTGCTACCATGCAGGCTGCCGAAATGGCTCTGTTCGTCATCGATGCCGTCGCGGGTCCTCAGGTTATGACCGATAAACTGTGGCGCGAGGCCGAGGACATGCGCCTTTCTCGCGCCGTATTCATCAACCACATCGACCGCGAAAATGCGAACTTCGACGTGATCATGGCTGCACTCCATGCGCGTTTCGGCAGTCGCCTGGGTGCCGTTACCATCCCTATTGGCGTAGACAAAGATTTCAAGGGCGTCATTGACGTGCTTCGCATGAAAGCTCGTTATTTCGAAGGCGATGCCGAGCGTGTGGAGGATATTCCCGCCGATTACGCTGCCGCTGCCGATGCTGCGCGCGAGAAACTGTGCGACCTCGTTGCCGAGGCCGATGAAGACCTCATGATGAAGTATCTTGACGGCGAAGAACAGTTGACGCAGGAAGAGCTCGAAGGCCTGTTCGACAAGGCAATCGCCCAGGAGCTGTTCATTCCCGTTTTCGTCGGTTCCACTATTATCAAGCAGGGCATTCAGGGCTTGATGGAGGATATCTGCACCTACTTCCCGCATCCTACGGCCCATGGCGCATTCCGCCTGGCCGACGGCGGCGAAATTCGCGTGACGAAAGGCGACCAGCAGGCTGCGGGCTTCATCTTCAAGACGCTTTCCGACCCGTTTGTTGGTCGCTTGAGCTTCATCAAGGTATTCTCCGGCGTGTTTGCTCCTGGTGTCGAGCTCATCAATTCTCGCACACGCAAAAAGGAGCGCTTGGGCCACGTGTGCATCATGAAGGGGAAA
Source organism: Slackia sp. (assembly GCA_047240885.1). Classification (GTDB taxonomy): domain Bacteria; phylum Actinomycetota; class Coriobacteriia; order Coriobacteriales; family Eggerthellaceae; genus Slackia. The sequence goes on from JBKTHK010000039.1 coordinate 1,397, forward strand.
GAGACCATCGACGTGAAGAGCGCCATGGCGGGCGACATCATCGTGGTTCCCAAGCTTGCCGATACGCGTACGGGCGACACGCTTTCTCACACGGGCGATATCGCCATTGATCCCTTGCCGTTGCCCATTCCTCAGTATCCGGTGGCTATCGAGGCGGTCAACAAGAAGGAAGAAGACAAGCTGGGGACCTTCCTTGCGCGCGTGGCGGAAAACGATCCCACGATTCGTATCGAGCGTCGCGAAGAAACCCACCAGACGGTTATTACCGCCATGGGAGACGCGCAAATCGAAACCATCCTGAATCGCCTGAAAGACCAGGGGAATGTCGAAGCGCGCCTGGTTCCCGTTCGTATTCCGTATCGCGAAACCATTCGCGCCACGGCCGAAGCTCAGGGTCGTCACAAGAAGCAGACCGGCGGTGCCGGCCAATTCGGCGATTGCTGGCTGCGTCTTGAGCCCAATCCTGGCGCAGGCTACGAATTCGTTGACGCCATAAAGGGCGGCGCGATTCCTAATGGCCTTATTCCTGCTGTTGACAAGGGCGTTCAGGAGACCATGGCCGAAGGATTTTTGGCGGGTTATCCCATGGTCGACATCAAATGCACGCTCTACGACGGCTCGTACCACTCGGTCGACTCGAATGAGATGGCGTTCAAGACCGCTGCGCGCATCGGCTTCCGTGCCGCGTGCGAACAGGCCAAGCCTGTCATTCTGGAGCCGATGGCCAATATGAGCATCGCCGTCGGCGAAGAGTACGCGGGCGCCGTTATGGGCGATATCTCGACGCGTCGCGGACGCATTGTTGGCACTGATTCTAATGATGCGGGCGAGACGATTATCATCGTGCGCGTGCCGTATGCCGAGGTTGTTTCTTACACCAAAGACCTTCGTTCCATCACGCGCGGACGCGGCAGCTATTCGCTTGAAATCGAAGGCTACGAAGAAGCCCCGCACGACGTCCAGGAGCGCCTTGTCAAGGAATACCAAGAAAAGCGTGCTGCTGGTAACTAGCAAATGGAAATCCGGCAATAGACACATTCGGCTATTGCTCTCATCCTGAAAGAAGGCGCTCCGCGGAGCGCCTTCTTTCTATCTCTATGATGTTGCTGGGCGATGCCTAGCGCTTGCCGCCTTTTCCGGCGTATCCGCTGCGGCCGCCGCGACCAGGGCGGAATTCGCTTTTGCCGCGTCCTCCGCCGTTGCCTTTGCGACCCTTGTCGAACGAACTCTTTCCACCCTTGGAGAAAGAGCCGCCCTGTTTGCCGTATCCGCCTTTGCCGCTGCGCTGGAATCCGTCGGACGAACCGCGACCTTTGCCACTGCGCTGATAGCCATCGGAAGAGGAGCGTCCCTCAAACGAAGCGCCGCGCTTGCCGGACTTGTTGAACTTTTTGCCCGGCTTGCTGCTGCGGCCGTCGGAATACTGCTTGTCGCTGTATTTTTGCCGTGCGGCTTGCGGTCATTGCGCTCGTCGTCGAAAGCGGTCATTTCGGTTGCTAAAGCCGCCATCGCGGTCGAAGGAACGCTTTCCTTTGCGGTTGTTGCGGGGCTCTTCGTCGTAATCGCGCTCGTAGCCGTCGTGACCGCCTTTGTGCTTCTTGCCTTTTCGAATGCGGCGTAGGAATACCCGTTGTCGCCCTTGCTCTTTGACTTGCCTTCTTGGGCTTTTCCGCCGGAGATGTTCGGCATGTCGAACATGGCGTTAAAAGCCTCTTCGGCTGCTGCTTGGCGTTCGGCGAGAGTGGGCTTCGGGCCCTTTCTCCGCATGGTCGCGCTTCGGCGCGATGTATCTTCTCCTGCGGCCTCCGCTTCTTTGCGGCGCTTGTCGGCGCTGCGGTCTTTGTCGCGCTGGCGTGCCTTCTTTTTTCCGCCTTTCTTTCCTTCTCCCATGCTCGCTCCCTTGCGACCGCGCTCGCGCTCTTTGCGCGCGGCGCGCTCTTCAAGTTCTGCTTTGCCCTGGGCTACGACGCGGGGATCCGCGTTGTCAAGCGGCTCGAATGCATCGTCGGAAATCTTGTATTCCATGACATCGATTTTCTGGCCGATGAACTTCTGGATGCCTTTCAGAAGATTCTTGGTGTCGGGCGTGACGAAGGACACGGCGAATCCGCCTGCGCCCGCGCGTCCGGTACGGCCAATGCGGTGTACATAATCTTCCGGCATGAGGGGAAGGTCGTAGTTCACGACGTAATCGACTTCGGGAACGTCGATACCGCGTGCGAGCACGTCGGTAGCGACGATGACGTTGGTGGTTCCTTTGCGGAAGCTGTCAAGCGCGCGGGTGCGCTGAGCCTGAGAGCGGTCCGCATGGATAGCGTCCGTGGGAATGCCGACGCGGCGCAGACGACGTGTGCAGTTGTCTGCGCATCCCTTCGTCTTTGTGAAGACGATGACACGCGTGCCGCCCTTTTCTTGATGAAGGAATTTAGGAGCTCGGGCTTGAGGCGACGAGTGGTCTGAATGACATACTGGTCGACCTTATCGGCCGTTTCGCCGCGCTGGGCGATTTCGACGATGGCGGGATCGTTGAGGATGGAAAACATCGTCTGGTCTTGGCTGCGGTCGATCGTCGCGGAGAAGAGCAGTGTCTGACGGGTTTCGGGCGTTGCATTTACAATGCGTTCCACTTGCGGCCAAAAGCCCATGTCGAGCATGCGGTCCGCTTCGTCAAGGACGAGGATTTCGACGGAATTGAGGTCGATGGCGCCGCGCTCCATGAGGTCGATCAGGCGGCCAGGAGTGGCGATGGCGACATCGAGGCCGCGCTCGAGCTTGCGAATCTGGGGGTCATAGGATACGCCGCCCACGAAAGTCCCGATGAAATGACGCGTATGTTTGCCGATAGGCATGCACGTGTCGCTAATCTGGCTGGCAAGTTCGCGCGTCGGGGTGATGACGAGCATGAAGGGGCCGCGTTGGCCGCGCTCGCGATGGGGCAGCTTGTCCATGCCGGGAAGAGAGAACGCGGCGGTTTTGCCCGTGCCGGTCTTGGCGGCTGCGATAACGTCGCGCCCCTCGAGGACGAGGGGGATGGCCTGCTCCTGAATGGGGGTGGGGTTCGAATAACCCAAAGTCTCGACGGCGTCGAGTGTTTTTCGGAAAGTCCGAGTTCAGCAAAGTAGCTATGACGGTCTCCTTCGGTCGTGCTTCATGCGATAAGCGTGGCGGCGCATCGAATCGAGACGGCACAAAAAAGCCTGGCAACAGGCTTTGCATGAGATTTTGCACGGAGGTCCAGCGCATGATGCGCGGCATACTGCCGAGAAGAATCTCTGAGGCGGCATCTCGAACGGAGCCTCAGACGAAGTTCGGCGCATGGCTTTCATGCGAAGGGCCGTCAAGGCTCATGGCGCAGCTGGTGATAATCGAAAAAGCTGCGAACAACATTGAAAGGCCCATTATGGCGAAAGAGGGTGATCAATCGAGCGAAAAACTTGTTAAAGACGAAAAGTTCACGCTTTGCACACGTCTACGTGCTTTGACGCATTTGTTGTCCTTCGCGCGCGACTCGGAAGGTGTCGATACGGCGGACGCGCTAAGATGGCCGTTGTCTGTGCGGTGGAAAGGGGCGTGTGGCGCTCTGGTTCGTTATTGTTCGGAAGGAGAGCCTGTCGGAGTATGCCGATGGTGCCCTGGACAAGAAAAAGGACCCCGTTGGGGTCCTTTTTCTTTCTCGAGCATGGATTTCTTAGAAGCGCAGGGAGAGGCAGGAAAGGCCGCCATCAACCTTGCGGTATTCGGAGGTGTCGACGACCAAGGTCTTGTAGCCCAAATCCTGAACAGCCTTGAGGACGGTGGGGTAGCCCTCGGCCACAATGACGGTGCCGTTTACCCAAATGCAGTTTGCGCCATAGGCCTCGTCCTCGGGGACGACGATCTTGTTGTACTGGGCGAAGTCTTCCTTTTCGATGAACTCGCCGGAAACAAGCATGTTGTTGTCTTCGATATAGTTCACGCCAGTCTTGAGATGCAGGACCTCTTCCAGCGGAACTTCGGAGCCTTCAAGGCCCCAGCCTTCGAGAATCTCAATGAACTGGCGAATGCCTTCCTCGTTGGTGCGAGCGGAGCGGCCGACGTAGAAGTGGTCGCCGACCATCATGACGTCGCCGCCATCGAGGGTGCCGGGAGATACGATACGCTTCACGTGCTCGTCGTCAAAGAAGCGGCGGACGACAGGCTCGATCTCGTTTTTTTCGCCGTTGCGGGAATCTGCGCCGGGGTTGGTGATGATGGCTCCGCAGCGAGTGATGACGGCAGGGTCTTCGACGAAGCAGCTATCGGGGTATTCTTCGAGGGCGGGGAGAACCGTCACATCAACGCCGCACTGCTCAAGTGCGTGCTCGTAGTCGTAGTGCTCTTCAATCGCGCGTTCATATATGGGCTGTCCGAGCTCGGGCGCGCTCGTGATGCCGTTGCACAAAGACTTGCCAGGACGACGAATGATGACATGAGAAAACTTTGTCATGGGAATTCCTCTCTCTGAATCCTTCGGCTTTGGATGAAGCCCTTCCCAACGTTCCATTGTAATACCGCAAACGGACAATTGGGGACAACGAACGGCAGTGTTTTGCGCCTGTTGAATAAAAAGAACGGGATATATCGCCACACCTGTCCAAATTGCATGAAATGACAAAAAGATGCATTTGGAAGGAGCTGAAAAAAGCGGCGTGTACACGCCCGGACGCGTGGCGTTAATAGGGAATGTAAGCAGCTGCATAAGGCGCAGACTATTTGCAAAGCATTAGAAAATTTTTGAGAGTATGAACAAAAATAGAACTAAACAAAATGCCAGGTCATAGACGCGATATGCATTTTGATGAATAAAAAGAAGCTTATTGATCTATTACAAGCTATCAATTTTGGTGATATGATTTGACCCGTGAAAACGGCAGAGACTGAATGCGTTGGCGCCGACAAATTCAGTCTCTTGTCGATAATCCAATCCCGATGCTTATTTGGTAAGAATATGCACCGGATAGTATGGGAGATGGGGCATCTCCCAGAAAGGATGAAGAGCTATGGCAAAGATCGTTAATTCTTGGAACGACTGGGATCCGCTGAAGCGCGTCATCGTCGGCCGCTGCGACAACTCCATGATTCCGCCCGAGGAGCCCGCGACCTCCGAGAAGGTGCCCGTTGATTCCGAGATGCGCGGCATGTGGGGCCTCCGCCCGCTCGCTACCGTCGAGCGCGGCAACGAATGCCTCGAGAACCTCGTCAAGGCCGTCGAGGACCGCGGCGTCGTCGTCGACCGCCCGACCCCGCTGCAGTGGAACCAGGCAATCGGCACCCCCGACTTCCGCAATGACTCCATGATGACCTGCATGCCTCCCCGTGACATCCTGCTCACGGTCGGCAACGAGATCATGGCCTCCGCGAACTCCTTCCGCTGCCGCTACTTCGAGTACCTCGCGTACTGGCCGCTCATGAAGCAGTACTTCGACGAGGACCCCGAGTTCAAGTGGACCCAGGCTCCCCGCCCCCGTCTGACCGACGCCTCCTACAAGCACAACTACTACGACGAGAAGATCACCCTCGAGGAGCGCCTCGTCCGCACCGCCAACAAGGACTTCGTCACCACCGAAGTCGAGCCCATGTGGGACGCCGCAGACGTCATGCGTATGGGTAAGGACCTCTTCATCCAGCACGGTCTGACCACCAACCGCACCGCCATGGAATGGTTCCAGCGCTACTATCCCGAGCTGCGCGTCCACGCCATGAACTTCCCCGGCGACCCCTATCCCATCCACATCGACGCGACCTTCGTGCCGCTGCGCCCGGGCCTGATCATCAACAACCCGCACCGTCACCCCGCAGAGGGCCAGCTGGCCATCTTCGAGGCGAACGACTGGGAAGTCGTCGACGCGGCCCAGCCCGCCCATGACGAGCCTCCCGCGCTGTGCTACAGCTCCGTCTGGCTGTCCATGAACTGCCTCGTCCTCGACCCCAAGACCGTCATCGTCGAGGCCTCCGAGGTCCATCAGCAGGAGCAGATGGACAAGCTCGGCATGAACGTCGTCCCCGTCGACCTGCGCGACGCCTATCCGTTCGGCGGCGGCCTGCACTGCTCCACCGCCGACGTCTATCGCGAGGGCGGCTGCGAGGACTACTTCCCGAACCGTGTCAAGGACGACACCCTCATCCATCCTGAGATGTGGAACGACTAATTCGGGCCTTCCAAAACATATGCTAGCAGCATAGCTAGCGCAGCTTAACAGCGGGGTTCGGTTTGCCCATGGCGGGCCGAACCCCGTTTATTTTCTAGGCTTCTTTGACAATTCGTGCCGTTTTGCCAGATAGTGCAGACGGCGTGCGTGACACAAGGCAAACATTGCTGCTCTGTTCGGCAAGGCGAAACAAAGTGGCACGCATATGTTAAAGAGGGGATTAACGGCTTGTTGGTTTTAAGGAGGACCAATGGCTGCAGAAAAGAACAACATCGCCGCTTCTTCGGGGGAAGGAAACGGCTATGAAATGAAGCTTGGCCTGGGCACTATTGCAATGCTCATTTCCGCAACGGGCATGGGCTTGGTGCCGCTGTTCAGCCGCTGGGCTACACGTATCGATATGTTCGATGGTACGAAGGGTCTTGCGGGCAGCGACTCCATCGGTGCTTTGATGGCGTGCGGCCGCATGGGCATGGGCATCATCTTCTTCGTCATCCTGCTGTTTGCAACACACAAGGTTGCAACCTTTAAGAAGTTGAAGCTCACTCCCGCTATTGCGCTCGGCGGTTTGATGATCGGCATGTCTCTTGCATGCTATGTTACCTCGACGTTGATGACTACGGTCGCTAATGCGGTTCTGTTCATCTACATCGGCCCCGTTGTTTGCGTATTGCTTGCTCGCATTTTCCGCAAGGAGCCTATCTCCGTTCTCCAGTGGATTTGCTTGGTAGCAGTATTCGTAGGTATGCTTTTCGGCAACAACCTTCTCGGCTTCGGTGTTGGCGGCCAGGCTTTCGGCTTCGACTTCAACCTCGCTACCTCCACTCCTGAGTTCCCGATGAAGGGCGTCGGCGACATTTCGGTCTGCTCTCCGGCTTCTTCTATGGCGCTTCGATGTTCTTCAATGGCTATCGCAAGGATGCCGACACCACCGCTCGTGGCGTATGGAACTTCATCTTTGCAACTATCGGCGCTGTCGTCATCGTTGTCCTTATGAACGTTTATGGCGTGGCAGCTGGTGCTGAGAACTGGATTCTCACTTTCGAGTTCACTCCCTTCAACTGGGTTGGCGCTATCCTTCTGTGGATTGTCTGCGGCCCCGTCGCTTTGGGCTTCTTGCTCGTTGCCGGTCGTAACCTTCCGGCTGCTGACTACGGCACCATTGCATACTGGGAAGTTCCTGTTGCAATCTTCATCGGCCTGGTCGTTTTCGGTGAGGCTTTGACCGCGAATACCATCATCGGTGCTATCTTGATCGTTGGTGGCGGTGCTGTTCCTTCCGTCAAGGGCATGATTGCCGGCAGGAAGCAGAAGCAGGAAGAGGAAGTCCGCGAGACTTTGTCTGCCAACCTTGAAGCTGAAGCGGAAAAGGAAGGTTTGAAGTAATTTCCTCGTAGCTTAATTTGGCTGGAAGCGGCCGGATTCTGTTCGGCCGCTTTGCCAAATTCGTTCTTGATTGCACGAAAACTATCTTCGTGCGCAGAGTCTCATTTGATGGCTTTATAGGTGCTATGAGCGATTGAATGGTTTTCGTAGCACCGTTAGCCCATGGTTTGGACTATCAAGGGAGAGGATGGTGCGGATATGAAGATCACCAAGAATCTGACGCACATTGCCACGACGGTCGAATTCGAGCCTGCTGTTACTGAAGAGGCTTTGAAGGCCAAGTTCGAAGAGTTTGGCGTTAAGGGCTTTGAGGCAGAACTCGATATTGCGGAGCGCACGGAAGATCATGTCCAGATGGTTTCTCTGGATGCTCTTCTTGGTTTCGCCAAGGCTTCCGGCGTTGCTGCAGCTACCTATGATGTAACGTTCTTCCCGCATGCTGACGATGCTGAGGTTGAATACCAGCTGAAGCAGTTGGCGCACGATCTCGAGATTGCTCCTGAGGTTATTCGCGATGTCTGCTCTGACGAGATTGCGGAATATCTCAAGCTTGATGCCCAGCGCGACGCTTCTGCGCCCGTACATAGCATCGTTGAGGTGTATGTTGGCGGTACCGCATTTGCTTGGTACGGCATCAACGACTATCCTCGCTTGAAGCGCGTCATTCTGCGCAAACTTGCCCAGGGTGGCCAGAAGGCCAAGCGCGCTTTTGTCTTGCGCGCTAGCAAGGCTCAGGTAGACATGGTCGAGGACTACTAAGCTATACTTCCATGGGCCGATGCGTTTAGGCGTATCGGCCCATGGTCGTTACGGATTCAACAGGCCATTCTCTTTGGCCGTGGGCGAATCGTGGACAAGGGGAGTCTGTGTCGCGGCCGTTGGATTCGTCGAAATCGCTCTGAAATATGAGCGTAGGCATGATGAGGTATTATGGTACATGGGGAGTCCCATGATGCTGATTCGCCTTGGTTTCGCAACTCGACCAGTTCAAACGAGTTGCCTAGGGGATATCGTTTCTGAATTCGCCGGAATCGAATCCCAAAGGAAGTGATTCTCTATGACGGATAAACCCGCCACGTCTTCGCAGGTTGCGGAGATGCAGAACCCTGGCCAGGAAGAACAAGGAAAAACTCTTCGACGCGTCGTCGTATCCTCCTTCCTGGGAAACTTTATCGAATGGTTCGACTATGCGAGCTATTCGTATTTCGCAACGGTCATTGCATTGGTTTTCATGCCTTCCGGCGACCCGACCGTTGCTCTTCTTGAGACGTTCGCCGTCTTTGCTCTTTCTTTCTTGATGCGCCCGGTCGGCGCGGTATTCTGGGGCAATATGGGTGATAAAAAGGGCCGCAAGTGGGCTCTCACTGCATCCATTCTGCTGATGAGCGGCGCTACGTTCCTTATCGGATGCCTTCCCACCTATGCCATGATCGGCTTGCTTGCTCCTGTGCTGTTGCTTTTGCTCCGCATGGTGCAAAGCTTCTCTGCATCGGGCGAGTATGCTGGTGCTGCAACGTTTTTGGCTGAGTACGCACCCACCGATAAACGCGGTCTGTATTGCTCTGTCGTTCCCGCATCTACGGCTACCGGTCTTCTGTGCGGGTCGATGTTTGCAACGGTTATGTATTCCGTTTTCGGTCATGATTCCTCGTTCGTCACCGAATGGGGATGGCGTATTCCGTTCTTGCTGGCAGGACCTTTGGGTCTGATTACCCATTACATGCGAGAGCACCTCAGCGATTCTCCCGTGTATGCAAAGATGCAGCATGACCTTGAGTCGAAGAAGGGCGACACGGTACGTGCACCCTTCAGGACGCTCATTAAGAAGCATCCTCGCGTTTTGCTCATCAGCTTCGGTGCATGCATGCTGAATGCTGTCGGATTCTACGCGGTCCTGACGTATTTGCCGAACTATCTCATCGACACGGTTCAATACGATTCTGCCTCGGCTTCGTTGATTACCACGATTTGTCTGGTTGTCTACATTGCATTCATCTTCTTCTCCGGGCATATCTCGGATAAGTTCGGTCGCAAGAAGATGCTCGTCACGGCATGTATCGGTTTTGTTGTCCTGACCATTCCCGCGTTCTATCTGTTGGGTACGAAAGACTTCTTTACCATTCTTGCTGTTGAGTTGGTGATGTGCTTCCTGCTGACGATTAACGACGGTACGCTTTCGAGCTATCTGACCGAGACGTTCCCGACCGACGTGCGCTACTCTGGTTTCGCGTTGAGCTTCAACCTGGCCAATGCGCTTTTCGGCGGCTCTGCTTCGTTTATCTCGATTGGTTTGATTGAGGCAACGGGCAATGCTATTGCTCCGGCATGGTATATGGTAGCTATTTCCGCCATCGCCCTTGTCGCAATGCTTCTTTCGCATGAGCACACCGGCAAGGATTTGTCCGAAATCGACTAGTTTGGCTCGTTTTCGGGTTGTAGTGCTCGCTTCGATTGCGCCTCTGTTTGAGTTGTTCGGGTGGTAGAGTCTGTTCATCTTATTGAGCCGGTCTTTCAGCTCGGTGATGAGGCGGACCGATGATATTCTGTATCTTCGGTTGGGCGGCGTCTACGCAAGGGCGTGGACGCCGCCTTTTTGTCGTATTGAGCGTATTTGTATTCGTACGCATGATTAGGGTCTTATTATGGTTGTGAAGAAAACAGCGCAAGAGCCAAAGTCTATAAAGGCTCAGATTACTCGCGCCTCTCTTGTCGTTGCGGCAGCTGCAATTATGCAGGAAGAAGGGCCTTCCGCTGTCACCTACAGAAGCGTCGCAAAGCGGGCGAACACTGCTGCCTCTTCTACGGGGTATTATTTCGATTCCATATCCGACCTTCTCTATGAGGCGGGGGATTACAACATGCGTTCTTGGGCGCGACGTGCCGAATCGGTTGCAGACGAGGCGGAGGAAATGGACGTGGCGTCCTGTCGCGAGCACGTAGTCGATTTGTTTCTATCTGCCTGCATGCCCGCGGATACGGGAACGGCTGCGCCGCATTATATGCAGCTGCTCGCCGCCTCCGAGTCGGGTGCGGTAACGAAAGCTTACCGTGCCGGTCGTATTCGTCTTGATGCTGCAATCGGCAGGATAATAGAACGAGTGGGCCTGAAGGATGTAACCCCTCGTTTCGTCATAGCCCTTGTTGACGGTGCGGCTGTTTCGGCGGTTTCCGAGGGTGAATCGGCCCATCAGCGCGCACGCGATCTTCTTGCGGAATGGGTTTATCCCGTTATGAGGCGAGACGGTCTTTTGGCCGAAGAGCACGGAAGCGGCAACGACAACTAACGCCTGTTGAGTGCAAAAAACCGGCCGGGATTGATTCCCGGCCGGTTTTGTATTATGAACTTCGCGATAATTGGGGCCTGCGTCAGAAGGCTGTGACGAATTTGGGAAGTCGCCGAGGCTGCCGCATGGCAACATATTCGCTGTCCAGGTTCACATGGGGCGAAATGAAACAGGACTGCGTTCGGGTGATATAGAGCAGAATCCCAATTAGGCAATATTGCCGATGAAGGCCTTCGTGCGTTCCGATTTCGGATTGTTGAACACCTCGTCGGGGGCGCCGCGTTCAATGACCACGCCGTCTTCCATGAAGACCACATGGTCGGCAACGTCTCGGGCGAAGCCCATCTCGTGCGTTACCACCATCATGGTCATTCCCTCGCGAGCAAGCTCTCGCATAACGTCCAATACGCCGCGGACCAATTCGGGGTCGAGGGCGCTTGTCGCTTCATCGAAAAGCATGACATGGGGGTTCATGGCCAAAGCCCGGGCAATGGCCACGCGCTGCTGCTGGCCGCCTGAAAGGCCATCAGGATAGTGGTCCATGCGGTCGCCCAAGCCTACGCGCTGGAGCTGCTCGATGGCGATGCGTTCCGCCTCTTCCTTGGAGCGTTTCAGGACTTTTTCCTGGGCGATCATGACGTTTTTCTTCGCGGTCAGATGAGGGAAGAGGTTGAAGTTCTGAAACACCATGCCAACATGCTTGCGAATCTCGTTGATGTTGGTTTTCTTATCGGTGATTTCGGTGTCTTCGAAATAGATATGGCCGCTTGTGGGCTCTTCTAGGCGGTTCACGCAGCGGAGCATGGTGGACTTGCCGGAGCCGGAAGGACCCAGGATAACGACCACCTCTCCCTTGTAAACGTCCATATCGATGCCTTTGAGCACCTCGGTATCGCCATAGCTCTTATGGAGGTCGCGAATGCGGATGATTGATTTCGTCTTATCGATAGCCATGATGAACTCTCCTACAGGTCGGCCGTCTTGATTTCGAGCTCGTCTTTAGCCTGGTTGAGGTCGGGGGACCAACCTTGTTTTTTAGTGACGGATTTCGGCTCTTTGTCAGCGGGCTTTTTCTTGATTGCCACTTTGCGGTTGCCGGTGCGGTCTTCCATTGCTCGCGTGATGCGGCTCATGGGAAGAGTGACGACAAGGTAGAACATGGCGGCAACGATGTACGGGGTGATGTTTCCGGTGGCTGCCGTGATGGTTTTCGCATACATAACGGTTTCCATAATGCCGACGGCGGCGAGCAGAGAGGTGTCCTTATATAGCAGGATGAGCTCGTTGGTCATGGTGGGGATGACGCGACGGAAAGCCTGCGGAGCGATGACGTGAATCATCGTCTGGGCGCCGTTCATGCCCAGGGATCGAGCAGCTTCGAATTGGCCCTTGCTGATGGATTGAATGCCGGCTCGGAAGATCTCGCAAAGGTAGGCGCTTGAGTTGAGGGCCATAACGCAGCAGCCGAGTACGAAATTGTTTACATTAAGGCCAAGCAGAGGAAGACCGAAGAATGCGATGTAAATCTGCAAGAACATCGGGGTGCCACGGACGACGTTAACGAAGGTGGCCGCAAGCGCTCGAAGGACGCGGAAGCGCGCCATTCGCATAAGGGCGAGGACGAAACCGACCGGAATAGCGCACGGGAAGGAAACGGCGACGATGCCGAGGGCCGTCAGCCAGCCGTTGAAAACACTTGGGATGCTGGTGACAGTGATGGCCGGGTCGAAGAAGAGGTGGAGGAACTTGTTGGTGTTCCAGGCTTGGACCCAGACCTGGTTATTGAGCCATGCAGCGATCTGTTCGGCCGTGCTGATGCCCGCTACCGTGATGACGCCGCCTTGAGGCCCAAGGTCGACGCTTTCTCCGTCAACGGATTCGGTGGAAGCAGATATTTGGAATTCTCCGCCATCTCCCGGGAAGACCACATTGTAAATCTCTACCAGGAAGGAAACGCCGGCGGGTGCGCCTTCGGGCATAGAGATGACCAGGGTTCCGTCGCCAGGCGAGGTGACTTCGGCATTGAGCTCGACACGCTCGAGACCGGAAAGACCCGTGACCTTAGCTTTGTCCGCATTGAATTCCGCGCCTTCAGGAAATACCAGCGTCACTTTGGAAAGAGACTCCGCTTCATCAGCGTGTGCGCGCCAGGTAACGCGGGTGGGCGTATCTCCGAGGATACGGTCGCCGCCGTCTTCGTTGGGTGAAGCAGTGCAGGATTCGACCTCGAGTGCGTAGGCATTATGAGGTGCGGCCGCAAAAAGCGTCATGCCGACGAGAACTGTTGCAAGCGCAACAAGAGCGGCTCGAATGATGCGTTTTGCGGTCGATGGTGCTGAGGTTGCATAAGAGCAGGTGCCCATGACTATCGTGCCTTTCTGACGGTTTCGGACTTGGCGTTCGGGGCGCATTGCGTCCATGGGGCGCACGTTTGCTGTCGTGCGCCCCATGGACGCAGCTGCCGCGCGCTTGTAGGTGATGCGGCAGCTGCATGGAGAAGGAATGTGCTAGGCGTTGGTGCCGCACCATTTCTGGTTCAGTTCGGCGATGGTGCCGTCGGCTTCAAGCTGGGCGATGGCGTCATCGATGGCGGCGGTGAGGTTCGGATTGTCCTTGCTGATCGCAATGCCGTACTGCTCGCCCGTGGGGATGTCCTTCACGACCTGGCAGTCGGAATAGGCGACCTTGATGTAGTAGTCGGCGACGGGCTTGTCAAGAACGACGGCGGCAACCTGGCCGGACTGAAGGGCGGCGAACACCGCAGGGTATTCATCGAATGCAACGATTTCCTGGGCATCGGTCAGGTTCTCCTTGGCCCAGTCAAGGCCGGTGGTTCCCGTTTCGGCGCCGATGCGCTTGCCCGCCATCATGGATTCGTCCGTGATGTCCGAGCCATTAAGGACGACGATGCACTGGTTGGTATCGCATATCGGGGTGGAGAAGTCGACTTCCTCTTCGCGCTGCGGCGTGATGGTGAATCCGGAGACGCCTACGTCAGCGGTACCGCCGGCAACGATGGCAGGAATAATGGTGTCGAACTTCATGGTGGGGAGGTAGTTGCACTCGAGTCCCATTTTTTCAGCGATGGCGTTCATGAGGTCGACCTCGAAGCCTTCCACGGTGCCGTTGTTGAGGTTTTCAAACGGCGGGAAGTCGAGGGAGGCGGCAACGGTGAGCTTGCCGTCTTCGACCAGGCTGTAGCTTCCGTCCGCTGCGGGCTCTGCCGAGGTGTCGGTCTCGGCCCCGCCGGAGCAGGAGGCCATCAGCGGCAGGGCGCACAGCGATGCGGCTGCCATGGCGAGGAAGAGGAGCTTCTTCATCTTCATGTGTATCCTTTCTATGCAGGGCAGGTATACCGAAGCAGCACAAGGCCGCGGTCGGACGAACGGTGCGCCATGCGACGCTAAAAAAAGAGATGATTGCTGGAATAAATGCCAAGTATTAGAGGGCTAAATGAACAAATCTTATGCACCTACACAATAAAAAAAGTGGCATTGAGTAGGTGTTTCGTATTTTCAAGCTCTATATTTTTGTGCAGTCTAACAAAAATATAGTGAAGATATTATGTACCACGGTACTCCATTTTGCAATAGTGGTTTTGACGCAAGAGAGTAAATGTCTGGTTTTATGCGCAATACATGCATGAAAATAAAGGAGGAAAACGTCGGGTGTTTTCGAAAAAAGACAACAGTTTTACCAGGTAAATAAGGCGTATTGGTTCATGGTGAACGTTTTTGCGGAGAAAAACGTTTTTCTGCATACAAATGAGGGAAAAATGACGAATAATGCACGCGATCGGTAAGCGGCGTAGAGCGGGGCGGGTTCGGTCGCCTTGCGCCAGTGCTGCTGCATGGCAGGGCGATGAATATGACGGCGGCGTAACGAATGAGAAGAAACGAGACGAAACCCTATGATTTTTCTTGCATCCGCCGTTGTCGATGGTACTATTGCTATCAGTTAGCACTCGGAGTCGTGAAGTGCTAGCACTCACGAAGCCCCATTACTAAGGGTAGCTAGAGAGAGGACAAGAATATGAATCTCAAGCCTTTGGGCGATCGCGTCATCATCAAGCGCGACGAAGCTGAAGAGACCACTGCTTCCGGTCTGTACATCGCTTCTGCTGCCAAGGAGAAGCCCCAGAGCGGCATCGTTCTGGCAGTCGGCGAGGGCAAGCTCGATAAGGATGGCAACCTGGTTCCCGTTCCCGTCAAGGTTGGCGACCGCATTTTGTACGGCAAATTCGGCGGCACCGAGGTCACCGTTGATGACGAGGAAGTAGTTATTCTTCGCTCCGAAGACCTCTACGGCGTTTACACCGACTAAATCCGGGTTTTCCCGTTCTTCGTCGGCCGTGGTCGCATGGCGATGGCCGGCATGCTTATGTTTCACAAAGGAGTGAATTTCCATGGCAAAAGATATTCAGTTTGATACCGACGCGCGTGGCGCTCTTGCCGCAGGCGTCACCAAGCTGGCCGACGCTGTCAAGGTTACCCTTGGCCCCAAAGGCCGCTATGTTGCTCTCGAGCGCACCTACGGCGCTCCCTTGGTAACCAATGACGGCGTTACCGTCGCCAAAGAGGTTGAGCTTCCCGATCCTGTCGAGAACATGGGCGCTCAGCTCGTCAAAGAAGCTGCCACTAAGACCAACGACGTCGCAGGTGACGGTACCACCACCGCAACGCTTCTCACCGACGTCCTGGTAAGCGAGGGCCTGCGCAACATTGCTGCGGGCGCGAACCCCATCTCCATCCGTGCAGGTATCGAGAAGGCTGCCAATGCCGTCGTCAGCGCCATTGCTGAAGACGCCATTCCTGTTTCCACCAAGGAGCAGATCGCTTCCGTCGGTGCTATTTCCGCACGTGACGACCAGACCGCAGACGGCGTTGGCGAGAAAATCGCCGAGGCTATGGAGGTCGTTGGTAAAGACGGCGTTATCTCCGTCGAAGAGTCCCAGACGTTCGGCATCGAGATCGAGGTCGTCGAGGGCATGCAGTACGAGCGCGGCTACATCTCTCCGTATATGGCTACCGACATGGAGCGCATGGAGGCCGTTCTCAAAGAGCCCTACATCCTGCTGACCGACCAGAAGGTCACCTCCATTCAGGATATCCTCCCCATTCTCGAGGCCATCAGCAAGCAGGGTCGCCCGCTGCTCATCTTTTCTGAGGACGTCGAGGGCGAGGCTCTCTCCACCATTCTTCTGAATCGTCTGCGCGGCACCTTCACCTGCGCTGCCATCAAGGCTCCTGGTTTCGGCGACCGTCGCAAGCGCATCCTCGAGGACATCGCTGTTGTTACCAACGGCCAGGTTATCGCTCAGGACTTCGGCCTGGTTCTCGGCGAGGCTACGCTGGACATGCTCGGCACCGCCAAGACCGTCAAGGTCACCAAGGACTCCACCGTCATCATCGACGGCGCTGGCGACAAGCAGGCCATTGCTGACCGCTGCGAGCAGATTCGTGCAGAGCTTGAGCGTACCGATTCCGAGTTCGATCGCAAGAAGATGAACGAGCGCCTCGCTAAGCTTTCCGGTGGCGTTGCTGTCATGAAGGTTGGCGCTGCAACCGAGTCCGAGCTCAAGGAGAAGAAGAGCCGCATTGAAGACGCTCTTCAGGCAACCCGCGCTGCTGTCCAGGAGGGCATCATCGCAGGCGGCGGCGTCGCTCTTGTCGACGCTATCCCGGCTCTCGATAACGTTGAGTGCGCAAACCACGACGAGCAGGTCGGCGTTGACATCGTCCGCAAGGCCCTCGAGGCCCCCATGCGCACCATCGCCCAGAATGCTGGCATGGAAGCCGGTATTGTGATCGAGAAGGTGAAGGCTCTGCCCAAGGGAGAGGGTCTGAACTTCGCATCCGGCGAGTATGGCAACATGATCGACATGCAGGTTTCCGACCCCGTGAAGGTTACCCGCACCGCTCTGCAGTCCGCAGTTT
>JBKTHK010000040.1:0-18058 GCA_047240885.1 Slackia sp.
TCCATATCGGCACAGGCGTCGTCGGCCGTCAGGTACAGGGCCTCCACGCCGCGGGCGAGGACGTTCTTCTTGGTCTTGGAATCGTCGATGGAGGCGGGGCCCGCCGTCACGGCAACGGCGGAGCCTCCCGTGGCGGCGGCCAGCTGGGCCGCGGCCTCCAGGGCGTTGAGGTCGTACTCGGAGACGACCGGGCGGGCCTTCGAGAAGTCCAGGGACCGGTCGGCGGCCACCTGGATGTCCTGGTCGTCGGAAACGACCTTGAAGGAAACAACGATTTTCATCCTGTACCTTTCCTTTCTCGTTGCAAAATCACATCTATGATTTTGATTTAGCAGATTCCATGCCAACACTCGCAATCAAGCTTTCCATCCGAAGGCCGTCGCAATGTCGGTTTGAAACTGAGCGATTGCATTATGCGATGCAAAACAGCGGGGTTCTTCGCGCAAACACCATGAAATGACATATACTCAATTTCATGTGATACCTACCGACAAACCCCTGACCTGGCTTTATTTAGTCAGCGTACTTCTTCGAAACCTGACGTCCTGCGATGTATGCCATGACCTCATGGGTGCCGCCGCCGAACATATTGCCGCGCAAGTCAGCCCAAATACGGCCGATGCGAACCTCCTGGGTGTAGCCAAGGCCGCCGTAGATGGACAGAGCCTGGTCTGCAACCTTGAAGCACTCGGAGCAGCCGTAGCGCTTGAGCAGTGCGGAATCGAGCTGGACGGACTCGCCGTTGTCGAGCTTCCACAGGGTCTTGTAGAGCATGTTGCGCGTATTCTGGACAGCAACCTCCATGTCGCACAGCTTCTCCTGAATCATCTGCAGCTTGGAGATAGGCTTGCCGAAGGCGATGCGCTGGTTGGCGTACTTCGCAGCATCCTCAAGAGCGGCCTGAGCAAGACCGACCTGCTCGGCGACGATGAAGGCACGCTCGACCTCAAAGTTCTTCATGAGCATCATGAAACCTTCGCCCGGCTCGCCCATGCGGTCTTCTTCGGTGACGACGACGTCGTCAAGGTAGACCTCGCAGAAGGGGATGCACTGCTGGCCGATCTTGTGCAGCGGAGCGGTGCTCACGCCCGGGGTGTCCATCTTGATGTACCAGAGGCTCATCTTGCCGTTTTCGCGGGATGCGTCCTCGTCCTTGGCGACGACGATGGTGTACGGAAGAACGGCGCCCATGGTAACCCAGGTCTTCTGGCCGTTGAGGCGATAGGTGCCATCCGCCTGCTTCTTGGCAACGCAGGTCATGGAACGGTTGTCAGAACCAGCGCCAGGCTCGGAAATGGACAGAGAAGCGATAGGCCAGCCGGTCTCCATGTAGTGGTCCACGGCGTCCTGCTTCTGCTGTTCGGTGCCGAATTCCATGATATCGAACATGGAAAGGGAGTTCTGATAGAGGATGTGCATGCAGCCGCTGCAACGATACAACTCTTCAATCATGAGACCGAGGGTAACCTTGTCGGCAGGGATTCCGCCATACTCCTCGGGAATGCCCATGAGACCGAAGCCGGCATCACGATACGCCTCGGCGATTTCCTGGGGCATGCTGTGGGTCTCGTACATCTCCTTGACGACATCCTCGGTGAAATAGCGATCGCAGAATTCACGCACGCTTTCAAGCAAGAGCTCTTGTTCGTCGGTAAGAGCGAAATCCATTACGTCCTCCTTAACGATGGGTATGCAGCCGAGGCTTTCGCCTCGCTTCGATAGGGCAACAATACGCTAGAAATAAAGGACGATGGATGGTCAGTTCTAAGATTGTGGGCAAATTATGCCAACAGAAGGCCATGTATAACCATCTTCGTTGGTTTTCGCCCCCATATATAGATCTTACGCCGAGAAAAACGGATATTTTCTTATTTGACCTGGGATTATATTTAATTTTCATTAAACTTTCAGGTAGTTTCGAATAGCTTCCCATATTCCATTCCCTTGTATTTTTGTGGTAGGATTTTACCCAGTTAATCTATTTCGTCCATCTGTTTTCCGTCAGGAGGTTAGCATGGGTTCAATCGACACCATGAAATTGATGGGAGACGCCTTCGTAAGCCTCGCCGAGCGTTTTCCTCTTGAGAAAATATCGGTTTCTGACATCGTTGCCGCATCGGGCAAAAACAGGAAAACTTTTTATTACCACTTCAACGACAAGAGCCATCTCATTCGCTGGATTTTCCGCAACGACCTTGCAAGCCTGCTCCAGGAGCGCTTTGAGGGAGCATCCCTTGTTTACGAGGAGAGCGGCGAGTATGCCATGCCGGATCTACCGTACTACACGCTTAAAAAAACCGGTATCCGCTCTCTCGACGGATCGGGATTCTTCTGCGCTCTTGCGGACACGTTCCAGAACCGTCGCGCCTATTACGCCAAAGCCCTTCGCTCGAACGACCCCGACGGCTTGCGCGCCTACCTGCTCGAACTGTACACTCCCGCCCTCGAAAAGGACATTCGGTTCATATTGAGCAACCGAACCCTCAGCGAATCCAACATCCGGTTTCTCGCCGAATTCTATGCAGGCGCAATAGTCACCTATATGGCCAACCGCCTTTGCAGCCCCGCCGAACACGACATTCTCTCCGACATAGACCCCTTCGGCAATATCGTCCACGATTCGATAGAACACATGATCAATGAACAGCAATTCCGCCGCGTTCTCTAAGCGGCCGCCGTGCAGCGGGGTTACTTGCCATCCCGCCGAATAGCCCCGCTGCCATCGCACGCTTTATGCACTACGCTTCGTTTCGACACCCATTCCGCCCTCCCATAGCTCAGCGGATAAAGCGAAGCGGCCCATGAAAAAGCGACGCCCCGCAAGGGAGCGCCGCTTTTTTCTTCTGTATGAAAGCGTCATTCGTGCGATAACGACTCCGCGCCTTGCGGTGCGCTGGTACGCCCCGCCCTCGAACGCACAAGGGACACGCTTGCGCACCTGAGCGCGCACTAGACGCCGATCGTCCGGGCGACATGTCTCGCGCTTAATGCACCGAGCACGAAAGGCATGGGTCGTATGCACGCACGAGCTTTTCCACCTCGAGGCGAATCGTGCCCTCATCGGCCCCCTGGTTCGCAAGCAGCTCGGCGACCTGAAAGACGTTATGCTCGGTGTCGCTGAGATTGTGCACCGTAGGAGTGATGAGGTTCGCATGCACCACCCGACCCGCTTCGTCGAATTCCACATCGTGCACCAGCGTTCCACGAGGCGCCTCGGTCATGCCGACGCCGCGACCGGCCCTGGGCTCGAAGTCCACCGGTTCGCTCGACCCCTCCCCTTCTGCAAGCTCGCGCAGCATTGCCTCGCAACGCACGCACACGTCCACAAGCTCCACAGCCTGGGCGACGTTGTTGGAATACGGATTGAGCGACGGCGGACGAAGACCCGCTTTGGCCGCGGCAAGGCGCGCTTCGCGCGTCAGTTCGTTCCAGCTCACATTGATACGGGCAAGGGCGCTTGCCGCAAATGTCTCATGCGTGTCCCGACGACGCGAGAAGTACGCCGCCGAGTGAGCGACCTGGTATTCCTCTATATAGTCGCGATACTGCGCGCAATCGAATTCGAAGCCGTCTTTGGCAAAGCACGGCCGACCGGAGACAACGGCGTAATGGCCCTCTTCGCGCAATGCGAGGAAATCGCCCTTGGTGGCGATATCGG
This sequence comes from Slackia sp., assembly GCA_047240885.1. Lineage (GTDB taxonomy): Bacteria > Actinomycetota > Coriobacteriia > Coriobacteriales > Eggerthellaceae > Slackia. Next base: position 3,659 of record JBKTHK010000040.1, read on the forward strand.
GCACGGGAAATGCCGCGAACACGTCCACGACCTTCTCCGCAAAGGGCCGCATATCGCGCAGCTTATCAGCCAGCTCGATATATTCCTCAGGCGAAATCTCATGCGTGAACCCGCCGACAACCGCCGTAATGGGATGAATGGAACGCCCTCCCACCTTCGTGCACAGCTCGTTGCCGAGAGCTTTGATGGCAAGTCCGCCATTAAAAAGCTCCGGCTCCGTCACGGCCAGCGGAAACAGGCTTTCCTCTCCCGCAAAGTCAGGCGCGGCGAAGACGAACAGATGCGACGCGTGGTTCTGCAGGTAGCTGCCGTATACCAGAAGCTCGCGCAGCATGCGCGTACGATCGCTGACCTCCACGCCGAATGCGTCCTCTATGGCCAGAAGGTCGGTCACCACATGGCTCGACGAACAGATGCCGCAGATACGCGATGCGATATAGCTGATTTTGTCGTAGGGGCGGCCTACGACCATCGATTCGAACAAGCGTGCAGGTTCGACGATGTTCATCTGAACGTCGCGTACTTTTCCGTCTTCTATGGAGACATGCACGTTTCCGTGGCCTTCGACACGGGCGATATGATGCATGGAAAGCGTCGTTCGTGCCATTATTCCCCCTTTTCAAGCATCGGGTTGGTCTGGTTGAACAGCTCAAGCGAAGCGTTGAAGTCCTCGACGCTCATGCCCTTCGAAGCAACCATGGCGCGGGCGGAATCGAGATTGGCGAACGGAGACAGCCCGCGGCAACCGTTGCATTCGCGGCCGAGGTTGACGCATTTCGCGCCGCACCCCGCAAGCGTCACAAGACCAAGGCACTGCTTGCCCATCTTCCAGAAGCAACCCGACTCGTTGCGTTTGCAGCTGCCGCACATCGTATCCGCATACGGCAAGACGTTGCTTCCGTACAGCGCGCGCTCGAGCACGGCGATAAAATCCGCCGTATCGATAGGACAGGAACGAACCTCGAAATCAACCTCGACAACCGAGGATACGCTGCGCGGAGCCAGAGTTTCACCGCACGCATCGGGCAATGTTTCGCCATAGACATCGACAAGACGCTCGTGAAGTCCCTTCGACGCCATGCCGGGAATGCCGCCCGCCACCGCGCACGCACCGATGGCGATGACCGTACAGGCGCGCTCCCTCCATCGTTCGACGCAACGGCGGCTTTCCTCGGTCGTCACCGCCCCCTCTATGACGACGACGTCCACATCGCCTTCGGGTTCGGTGCGCTCGAAGCCAACTGCCAATAGCGAAGGTCGATTTGACCGAGCACATCGAGCAGATGGGCTTCGTCGTTGGTGATTTGCAGCGGCAGCCGAAGCAGCTTGCCAGACCGACGACAACCACACGAGCAGGCGCGTTTTCATGAAACTGTGAGCATGTCATTCACATCGACCCCTGAATATTTTTGGCTTCCCAATAGTTGAACGCGGGGCCGTCAATGCGGACATACTGATGCCCACTTGGCAGTGACCGCATTTGCCCATGCCGCATTTCATATGGCGCTCAAAGCTCATATAGATGCGTCGTACGGGATGCCTTTCTTGCGCATTTCCTCGACGACAAAGCGATACATGACCGGAGGTCGCACAGTACGCCGAAGGTGTTTTCAGCATCGACTTCGATAGATTCGAAGGGCTTGGTCACCAGGCCCACTTCCCCGTCCCAGCCTTCTTCGTAGTTGTCGACCGTAAGATGCAGATCGAAGTCGCGACGATGCTTCCACATCTCGAATTGGTTGCGGAACATCACTTCGCGAGGATTCTTCGATCCGTAAATGATCGTGACCTTGCCGAAAGCGTGGCGCTCGTCATGAATGTAGTTGATAAGCGACTTCAACGGCGCGATGCCCAGTCCGCCGGCAACAAGCAGGATGTCGCGCCCCTTCATCTCCTCGAACGGAAAGCCGCGGCCGAAAGGCCCGCGAATCCCCACCACGTCACCGCACTGCATGGCGTGCAACACCTCGGTGAAGCGTCCCGCGCGGCGGACGCAAAGCTCGATGAAGCCCTGCTTCGAAGGGGCCGAGGAAATTGAGATCGGAGCCTCTCCCACCCCGAAGATGGACAGCTCGACAAATTGACCGGGATCCTGATGAAACGCCGAGCGAATGCGCTCGTCAATCAGACGAAACTCGAAAAGCTTCTCCGTGGCGGTGAGGTCGGTAATGGATGTGATGCGAGCCGGCCAGGGTCTGTAGGGGTTTTCCGCCATAAGCTCTTCGCCGGTTTTGACATGATGGGCGAAATCCAGCGGTTCTACCTGGACGGACGTTGTGAGGGCATGGCTATTCGGCATCGTTGGCCTCCTTGCTGAGAACGGCCGACGAACGCGTCTTTTCGTCGAAGAATTTGAAGACTTCAATGGGATTGATGTTCACCTTGCAGGCATTCACACAGCGGCCGCAGCCGACACACAGCATAGATCCGTGCTTGACCTTGAATCCGTTAAGTTTGTGATACATGCGATGACGAACACGCCCTCGCTCGTCGGCGCGGAAATTATGACCGCCGGCAACGCGAGCGAAATGAGGGCTGTTGCAGCTGTCCCATACGCGCACACGCTCTCCCGTTTTCGCGTCGGGAGAAAGGATGTCCTTGATATCGAAGCACATGCACGTGGGACACACGGCGGCGCAGGCTGTGCAATTCAGGCAACGCGAGCCGAATTCCGCCCAGAAGGGATCGGAATGATAAGTGTCCATGAGCATGGCAATATCCTGCACATTGGGAATGCTGCCATCGAAAGCGGCGGTGCGCCTGTGCGTGGCGGCCGCAAAGAGAGCGCGGTCTTCGTCCGTTGCTTCGCGCAAATGCGTGCTTTCTTCGAGAATCTCAGCGGCAGCGACAGACGAGATGGAAACCCAGTAGCGATCGCCGAGATCTTGCAGGAAAAGGTCGTAGCCTCGGGGGGCCTCGTCGGCGTCTACTCGGTGGCAGAAACAGTTCTGCGTAGGCATGCAGCCAACGCCGACGATCAATGTCGCTTCGCGGCGGGCGCGATAATACGGATCGCCGTAGCGGCTGTCGAGAAAGACTGCGTCAAGGCGTTCGATGGCGTTCAGATCGCACGGATGCACGCCGAAGAGCACGCGCGGCTTGATGTCTATCTCAAAATCGACCACGTCATTTGACGCTACGTCGAATTTAAACAGCGTTTCCTCGGACGGAAGGAAATACTTCTTGGGAGATGCGATGGTGGTCGGATAATCCAGCACGACATCGCTCGGGTCATCGATCACATCGAAAATGTAGCCCGGGCCATGTTTGACCGGGGCTACAAGTTCGTATGAGTCCATGAATGCGCGGATTAACGACGGTAAATCATCGGCATCGATAATGCGATAGAGCACACGCTCCTCCTCTTACGCAGGGATACGCTCGATGGCCCGATGCGTCGCTGAAGAAAAACTACGCGCCGAAGAACACGCCGATTTCGCGCTCGGCGGATTCAGGAGAATCGGAGCCATGGATGACATTTTCGTCCATAATGAGACCGAAATCGCCACGAATCGTGCCAGGGGCTGCTTCTGCGGGGTTGGTGGCGCCATGAGCGTGCGCATTTTCTTGACAGCGCCTTCGCCGGAAACGACCATCTTGACCACGGGACCGCTGGTGATGTACTCGATCAGGCCGTTATAGAGGCTTGCCCTCATGCTCGGCATAGTTAGCCGCACCTGCTCGGGGGTGACCATGCCGAGCTCCATGCGCTCGATGGTCAGGCCAGAACGCTCGATACGAGCGATGATTTCACCCATATGACGATTGCGAACGGCGTCGGGCTTGAGCATGGAATAAGTCTTCTCGATTGCCATTGTTTTTCCTTTCTTGTTATTCGCCTTGCGACGATGTAAACACGTCTTGAAGCCGAGCGAGCCCGTGACGGACTCGCTGTGCATACGCTATTGGTTCGACGGGAACGACATCTCGATGCCTGAAACCTTCCAGCCGATCAGGTCGCGGACCATATCGATGCGATAGTCGACATCGCCGCCCTCCTCCGTCTTCGCAGAGACATACACGGTAGAGTTCGACATGCTCTTGTCAACACCGTCGATCGTGATGTTGTCATCCTGGACAACGCCGCGCATTGCAGCATCGATGTTGTCCTGCCCAACCGATTCGACGAAGTATTGAGAAGCATTCTGCGTGTCGGAGAACAGGCTGCGAGCAACGGATTCCTGTGTGGGATAGCCCCAGCCCTGGGTGTAGAGAAATACGCATCCGGCAGCCGCAATCAGCAGCAGCGTGAAAATGAACACGAGAATCTTCAAACCGACGTTGCGGCGCTTACGATCTTGGCGCGCAAGACCTTTCGAGTAGCGCTCGAGTTCTTCGTCGCTTGCGTTGAAGAAGCGCTCATCGCCCGAAGCGTAGCTGTCCGGCGCATCATAGCCGTAAGCATCGGCGGGATAATACTGCGGATCGGCAGCATAGGAATCGTAGCCGTAATACTCGTCCTGAGGAAGAGGAGCGCCGACGGCCGCAACGTCCAGGCCAGACATATCGTTTTCAGGCTCCGGCACGACGATGGGCTGCATCGCGGCGGTACCGGTGGCAACAGCCTGGGCAGCACGGCCGTAATCGACGCTTGCGGAATCGCTGAGGAAGTACGTCTTATCGGCAAGGGCGGCCTCGAAGGCGTTCATGGCCTGCTGCATCTGGTTGCAGGCGACGTAGGCCTGGCCGAGATTCGCGTACATTTTATTGCGCGTGGTCGGATCCATGTCGAACTGCAGGGCGCTCTCGTAGGACTGCACCGCATCGGCGGGACGGTCGAGCGCCATGAAGCACACGCCAAGATTCAGCAGAGCCTTCGTAGGATCGGGGTTTTTGGTGTCAAGAGCCGCCTCACGAAACGCCACGCCGGCCTCAGCGTTTTTGCCAAGCTTGAGCAATGCGTTGCCCAGGCCCAAATACGCCTTATACGGAGCATCGTATTTCGCGTCGGACACGGCGATTTCAAAATGAGAGACGGCATTTTCGTAGTCGTGCAAAAACGCATACGCCTTGGCAAGATTGCAGTTGACTGCGCCGCACGCGTCGTAGGCGGTATCGGCGGTGGCCTGCGTATAGGCATGAATAGCCTCGCCGAAATCCTTCATCTGCAAGAAACAGTTGCCGATCTGATGGTAGATATAGCCCAACTCGCCCGGGCCCTTCTGAATGGAGGGGTCGGTGAGACACTGGTTGAACAGGGCCAGCGCAGTCTGAAAATCGCGGGCTTTGTACGCCTCGCGTGCTTGGGCAATATATTCGTTATCCATAGGTTCTTCCTTCAATGCCGAGGCGACGTTTCGCATGCCCGCAACGTTTAGTCGGCGTTCTCGATTTCGATGGTTTCGATGACGTCGCCAACACGAAGTTCGGAGATGACGTCTTTGCCCTCGATGGTCTGGCCAAAAACGGTATAGCCTGAATCGAGGTTATGCTGTGAGCCGAGGCACAAGTAGAACTGAGAGCCCGCAGAGTCGGGATTCATAGAACGCGCCATGGCGAGCGCACCGTCTTCGTGGGAATTGTTGGGGTTGGTGGTGTATTCCTGCTTGATGGTATAGCCGGGACCGCCCGTGCCCAGTCCGGCAAACGGATTACCGGCAGCGGCAACAACCTGATCGGAATCGAGGTCGCGCGTGTTGGGGCAGCCGCCCTGAATCACGAAGTTGGGAACATAGCGATGGAACTTCAGGTTGTCGTAGAAGCCCTTGCGAGCAAGCTCAACGAAGTTGCCCACATGAATGGGCGCATCATTGCCTGCAAGCTGCACGCGGATTGCACCCTTGGAAGTCTTGATGACGGCAATCTCGCTGCCGTTAGGCTGATACTCGGGGGTATACATAGCCATGCTCATGCGCTCCTTCTCTTGCCCGTTCGTTCAAATGCCGACACGCACCTCATCCTGCCGTGCAAAGGCCCGGCCGGCTGCTGGTGCCCCCTACAGGATTCGAACCTGCGGCTTTCTGCTCCGGAGGCAGACGCTCTATCCCCTGAGCTAAGGGGGCACATTAGCGTTCGAAATTATACGCTAAAATGTACGAATGCGAGAAAAGAGGTCACATGCGTGAAGAAATAACCATAGAACGCCTTTCTTACGGCGATGCCGCTATAGGAAAAGCAGCGGACGGAAAAACCGTTTTCGCCTTCGGGGATGCCCAGGCGATAAGGCGATTGTAGAAATAACCGCAGATAAAGGCACGTATTACGAAGGAACGGTCGTGGACGTGACCGAGGCTTCGCCCCATCGTGTAACGCCCCCGTGCCCTTACGCCGATATATGCGGCGGATGTGGTTGGCAGCACATTTCCTACGATTGCCAGCTCATAGAAAAGCGTGAAAACGTCATTTCCCAGCTAGTCCGCACCGCCGGCATCGACGAAGAGAAGGCGCGAAGCCTCGTTCGCGACACCGTGCCGTCCAAGCGAACCATGGGATATCGCAACAAGCTCGAATTCGGCTGCGACCGCGATGCGCGAGGCGGATTCGTCGTAGGACCATACAAGAAACATACCAACGAGATTCTCCCCATCGACAGCTGCCCTTTGGCCCATAAAGGAATCGAAAAAGCTCCCAAGGCAATCCGAGGGGCGCTTCGCTTCCTCAGCGGATCGAACGATTTGGGAATCTACCGCATCGGCATTCGTCGATCGATTCGCACCAACGACCTCGAAGTGGCTCTGTGGACGAATACGGGATCGTTCCCACGCACCGCGGTGGCAAAAACGCTTTCGCAAGCCGTCAAGGCAACCAGCATCGTGCGCGTCATGACAAGCGACAAGGGCAAGGCGCGCAAGCTGAAAGGCGTCAGGTGCTCGGCGGCAAGGGATATTGGACCGAACGCGTCTGCGACACGGAATTCAAGGTGAGCGCCCCATCGTTTCCAGGTCAACACCGCCCAGGTGGTCCTCGTCGCACTCGCCCTCGAGGGACTCGAGCTTGAAGACGACGCCGTAGTGGCCGACCTGTATTGCGGCATTGGCACGTTCACGCTTCCTCTTGCCGCCGCATGCGACACGGTGTTCGCCGTGGAAAGCTACGGCAGCAGCGTCCGCGACCTTCGCCGCATAGCCGAAGAGCAAGGCTTCGACAACATCGAGGTCATCGGAGGAGACGCAGCGCGAGAACTGCCGGAGCTCGGGGAGCTCGACGCGCTTCTGGTAGACCCCCCAAGGGCTGGGCTTGCTGCGGAGATCATCGGCAGCATAGCCGACGCCGGTCCGCGCCGCCTTGCCTACGTGAGCTGCAATCCTGCCACCTGGGCGCGCGATCGCGCTTGGCGGGCGTCGGATTCGAACTTGTCTGTGTGACGCCCGTGGATATGTTCCCGCAGACATACCATGCGGAAATCGTATCCATCTTCCAGCGAGAGGCTTAGGATCGCCAAGAAGGGCATAAGGCGTATACTAATGAATGGACAAAGGATGCGATCGCCGGATTTCGCGCTGCGGATGCAAGCCACAAACCGCGGGCGGTTTCGTCCCGTCGCATCCTTCCAACGAAAACCGTCCTTCTTCAGGACCGTTAAAGGAGGGCATCATGGCTCTTAGCAAAATCCTCGTCGCCTACGACGGATCGCAAGCAGGCGCCTCGGCGCTCGACCTCGCCGCAGACATCGCCGGGACGAATCCCGACGTGAAGGTAGACGTCGTCAACGTCGTCGCCATCCCGATGCTTACTGACGAGCAGCTTATCAGCTTCGCCTCCGTGCTCGAGCTTATGGAGCGCGACGCGACAGAGCTCCTCGGAAAAGCCGTCGACCACCTCGACGAAATCGGCCTTGAAAACGAGGTCGAGACGTTCATGCTCAACGGCACCGACCCTGCGATCGAAATCTCCAAGCTCGCCGACCAGGATTCTTACGACATGGTTGTCATCGGAAGCCGCGGGCTCGGCGGAATCAAAGGCTACCTCGGCAGCGTGGGGCATAAGCTGCTAAGCATCTGCAGCAAGCCCGTGCTCGTTGCGAAATAACGCTTCGCCGACCAACGAATTGAGCTCGCAACCCGCCAGCTTCCAGCCCTCGACGCTCGAGCGGTCACGCAACGCCGCTTCGGCGCACCGCAAACTACGGCCCGCATGGCTTCCAACCGTGTGGGCCGTTTCTCGTAAAGGTTCGAAAACGACGCCTTCGCACTTAGCGCAAATCGCATGCTGCAGAAAGCCCGTATGCGCCCTTCGCGTGAAGCACCGCGTTTTCTATGGCTTGCTGCATGGCCTCCGTCGCCACGATGGCAACCGCATCCGTCGAGCTTTCCACCTCGCCCGATGCGAAGGTGAATATGGTGTCTCCATCATTGGAGGTATGAACAGGCTTGATGGCGCGAGCATAAGCGTCATGCGTCGTCGAAGAGACCTTCGTCGCCTGAGCCTTCGTCAATTTGGCGTTCGTGAGGACGACGCCGATCGTGGTGTTCTGCGTGACACCAGCCCCTTCGACGGGAACCCTTTCGGCCTCCGCGCCCAAAGCATCGGCTTGCCCATCGGAAGAACCCGCCGCGAAAAACACCTCGAGCGGATCGAGAATGCGCCCGTCGGCCTGGCAGCCCGCCAGCCATGAGCCTGCACGATCGCACACGTTACCAAGCGCATTCACCGCCACGAGCGCAGCGACGACGACGTCGCCTTGGCGAAGGCAGCTGCAGCCGAACCCCGACTTCATAGCCTGCTCGGGCCGGCCCATCTTCCCCACAGTCGCGCCGCATCCTGCGCCCACGTTTCCCTGCTCGAGAGAAGACCCGAAGCCGGCGGTGCCATCTTTGGCGGCGGCGTATGATTCGAGGGCCGAACGGGCGGCCTTCGCCCCCATTGCCTTGTCGGGATGGATGTTCTTCCCCACCAAAACGTCGAACAAGCACGCGCCTGTCACGATAGGGATGCAGGCGTCTGCGAGCCTGAACCCGATACCTTTCTCCGAAAGCACGTCCATGACGCCGCATGAGGCCTCTAGGCCAAACGCACTGCCTCCGGAAAGCACGACGGCATGCACGGATTCGACCATGTTTTCAGGCTTGAGCAGGTCTGTCTCGCGCGTGGCCGGCCCGCCGCCGCGAACGTCCACGCCGCAGGTGGCGCCATGCGGAGCGACAACAACCGTGCAGCCCGTTCCGGCGGCTTCGTCATGGGCATGCCCCACGCCGAACGAAGCGAGGGCTTCAAGAGAAATGGACTCCATCACGATCAACTCCCTTTTTCACGGCTTATTCCAGGGTTCTAAGATACCTCTTCGTCGGTAGAAACGCCGTACTCGACGCTGCCCATCTCGGCAAGCGTCGAAATGAACGGCAGGTTTTCGGGGTTCTCGACAATCGTGCCGCCGAAACTCACCGTGCCGCGGTCGACCTTGGCGGAAAATACACGCGGATTGAATCCCGAGAGAGCGAATCCCGCCAAGGAGAGCACGATTCCCAGCCCCGCTAAAACGCATGCAACGCGCCGCGAGGTCTTCCAGATTTCTTTCATATGAGCTCCCATCTTTCGGTATTTACGCCGCAACAGCGCACGTATTATCGGCTTCGTAACGCTTGAACGGAGAGGCGGCCTTTCGTATCCATTTCTGAGAAAGCACCGCCAGAGCGCGGCTCGCCGAAAACGCCGCGTTGAATACGAGCAGGCCGACGCCTCCGAGCACGCACCCCAAGCCGGCCTGAGCGAGAGCGAAGGCGAACGTTCCCGTCATCACGCCGCACCATGCCAGATACAAACCGAACGGTAGCGCGAACATGCAAACCGCCGCCACAAGCCAGATGCACGCAGCCGCAAGCCAGATGCACAGATACACCGACGCCACCGCGAGCAGGAACGCGAACGCGAGCGGAATCCACAAGGAGACCCCGCGATGGCAAGAACCCAAAGCAGCGCAGGACTTTTGCGCCTTGTTTTCGCCACCGCTCGCGGCACAACGGGAAGCTCCCTAAAATGTTTTCCGCCGCCGATTCAACCGGCCCCATGGCGCAAACGGCCTCTTCCTCAGACATTCCCTCCTCGACGCGGTCGTCAATCGCCTCCTGGTAGAAAGAAAGAATTTCGGAGCGCTTCTCGCGGGAAAGGCAATCGAGCGCCTTCGCCAAAGCATCGAGGTAGTCTTTCTTATTCACGGGCTTCTCCTTCTCTCTCATCGGCTGTCATATGCTTGCCATAGTCCCGTTCGTCGCATGCTGTACGCTCGCTGTACGCTGAATGCTCGTCACCTGCCGCATCCTCTATATAGCGATATATCTGCATGACCTCTTGCTTCTCCCGAAGGAACGATTCAAGGAAACCTCTCCCCTTCTCCGTGGTTCGATAGTATTTACGCAGGCGTCCGTTATGCTCTACCGCCCGAACGGAAATGAATCCGCCTGTTTCGAGGCGCTTTAACAAGGGGTACAGCGTCGATTCGGTCAGACCGAGAATGTCGGGGACGTCCTTGACAATCTGGTATCCGTACGACTCCTTGCGACACAACGTAGACAAGACGCACGCTTCCAGGAAGCCTCGCTTCATTTGCGCATCCACCATATACCTCCTTTCGTCATATACTATGTGTTGCATACTATATGACGCATAGCATTGCCGCGCAAGAGAAAAAGAAAAACTCCTCCGGCAAAATATTCTTGCACCATGCGCAAAGTTGTAGTATCGTATGCAAACGCACTTACGCGGGTGTAGTTCAATGGTAGAACCTGAGCCTTCCAAGCTCATGACGCGGGTTCGATTCCCGTCACCCGCTCCAAAGAATAAGCAAGAGCCAGACGAAGTCTGGCTCTTTTTTTCTGTCAAGCAATGCGGGTCGAATCCGAACCCCCATGAGACCGCATGCGAGACAACTCAACAACCGGATGGCGCAGCACACCGCGAAAAGCGGGGAGGGTCTTACATGCCCTCCCCGCGAACCAAATCGATAAGTTCCTGCTGCGAATGGACCCCTAGCTTTGCGTATATGTGTTTAACATGGGTCGCCACCGTGTTTTTTGACAGAAACAAAGCGTCTCGTATATACGGACGACTGCGACCGCATGCAAGCAGGTCGAAAACCTCTGTCTCCCTTTTCGAAAGAGACGCCCCCGAAGCTATCAATCTGCAGCGTTCGACGAAAGAGTCTTCCGGAGCTTCCTCCCACGCGGTCTCTGCCGATTCGTCGGTCGTCCGGTCGGCAAGCGAAAAGCAGACCGCCTCATGCGACATCGCCCATCGCCTGTCATGCTTAGGGATGAACGCCATGACAAGGGCGAAGGCGCCGAGCAGAACAAGGCACCAAGACGTCGGCTCGATTGCATCGCAGATAGACTCATCCGCCATCGCGAAGCCGATTATATAGCCAACCAAGATGCCCGCATACACAAAGGCGAATCCTAGGAAAACAGAAACGATAGGTTTGTCGCTGCTTTGCAACAACCGAACGAAGTAGAGGCCCGTGATAATCTCGATTCCGGGAAATACCATGCTCGATAAAACGCTTGAGATATCGTGGAAAAAACCGCTCCCAAAACATACAAGCAAGACGGCAAGCACGAAAGGAACGGCAACTGCTCGACATACCGCATACAGGTCAACACGTCGCGAATATCGCACAATGCCCATAGCAAGCGCGACGGCGAGCGCATTGCCCGCAAGAGAAAGCCATGCCGTCCCCGTCACTTCATTAACTCCCGTCAGAAAAGGAAGCGGACACGAAAGCGCGAAAAGGAAAAACGCTGCAACGAAAGTGGGCAGTATCCTTGCGCGAGAGGGCTCTTCATCATAGGAGGCAAAAGGCGGCTCGGCGCAAGGAAGCCGTCCGTCTTCGATTGCGGAACGAACAGAAACAAGAAGCAAACACGCTACGCAGGGCATCAACGCGGTAATGGCGACAGCTGCCGTAAATCAAGCGAAGGAACAATGACTCCGCATACAAGCGGAACAAGAAACGAAAGGGGCAAAGCCTCCTCGACCACTGCAGAATCGACTCTGGAGAGCTGAACCATCCAGAGAACGGCAAGAACGACAGGACCCGTTCCCGTGAAAACGGAAGCGATGATTTGAACGGCGAACCCAAGAGGAAGAGGCACCGAGGGAAAAGCGGCCGCCAGCACCGTTCCCGCCACAGTGCATATCGAAGCGACGACAGCAATACGCGGCGTCCCAAAGGCACCTTCTTTCATCTCCTCCAAAGCAGCGAAAACAAGGCAGGCGAAAGGCGTCACGACAGCCGAAGCAAGCCAAACCCCGCTCTCATTGAGAGGCTCCCCTCGTCCCAATATATCGAGCGCACCCGTATTCCACATGCACACTCCCCACGCGTATATGAAACCGAAACCCATCAATCTCCCAAAGCACGGTACACCAGCGTTCGCTCCCTTGATTATCCCCCTCATCGGAACCCTCCTTTTCATTTCCGTCCCCCACTATACAAACGAGAAAATGCCGCACATCACCTCGCGGAGGTGATTTAGGCTTTGTTTTCCCAGCTCAAAACCATGACACTCTGCGGCGATGCCGCTTCAACGATTGTGAATAAAGTGGTGGCGTCCTGAAATCAAAAAAGGGGAAACATGGAGAAAGCCATGAACCGTGATCGTTTCTGGGATCACCGCATTCGGAGCGCTTGCCGCAGGAGCGACCATTGCGGGATGCAGCCCGCAACCAGCAAAATCAAATCGGACGGCGCCGAGCAAGAGGGCGCGCAAAATGAAGGAATTCCCCGCAAGGAAGGCTCAGAGAAGAGGGAGTGCGACGCCGTCATTGTGGGCGCCGGCGCTGCGGGCCTCATGGCTGCGCTCACGCTTTCCGAGGGCGGCATGAAAGGGATCGTCGTCGAGAAAGGCCCTTCGGCGGGCATGTCTAATGTCGCCCTCTGCGGAGGCCCGGCGGCATGCGAAACGACGATTCAAGAGCAGGAAAACGCCGTCGTCACCCTTGACCAGCTTTTCAACTATATGTACGACTTCTCGCGCACGGGCGTAAACGGCAAGCTACTGCGCAACTGCCTGGCGAACACGGGCGATGCCGTAAACTCCATGGTTGATCTTGGGATACCCATGATTCTCAAGGACGACACTTACGGCGTGGGATTTCGTGCGCGACACATGTTCGGAACCGGCGGCATCGACCGCGTTGCCCCCATCGTTTCCGCAATCGAAACAAACGGCGGAGAGCTGAATTACAGCATCGGTGCTGAAAAAGTCATCATTGAAGACGAGAGAGCAGTCGGCATCCAAACCGATGCTGGAATCGATATCATGGCAAAGCATGTCATCGTCTGTTCGGGCGGCTTCCTCGGAGACGAAGAAATGCAGCTTGACCGCCTCAACACCAAGGTCATCCCGCTGGGCAATGTCTTCTCCGACGGCACGGGCATCAGGATGGTTCTCGATGCAGGCGGCGCAAGGGACCGTAATTTTTCAGTGCACGGCAACGAATGCGGCGCCGTTCACTCAACAATCGAGGGCAGTCCCTTCACCGAGGACTTTCACAAAGTCAACGAACACTACGGCTACTGGCTTTTCGGAGGCCTCTGCACCGACACCGCAGGCGAGCGATTCATCGACGAATCGAAAATCGCCGAATTCCCCCTCGCTGTCGGCGGCGAGGCGCTGTTGCGCGCCGGCAAGGCATACGTCGTCATGGATTCGGAGTACTACGAAGCGGTGAAAAACGAAGGTATCTACGCCTACCTTGGGCAGCCCGCGAATTGGAGTTCTGGGCCCATGGCGGATTATTACAAAACAACGCCCGAGCATGCAGAGGAGCACTTGCAGCAAGCCATCGATGAAGGCTGGGCGTGTAAGGCGAATACCGTTGCCGAGCTGGCGGAGAAATTCTCTCTCGTATCCCTTGAAGCGACCGTGGAAACCTACAACAAATTCTGCGATGCAGAGGTCGACAGCGATTTCGGCAAGTCGGCCGCATTTCTTAAGCCCGTCAAAACGGCACCCTTCTATATCTTCGAATACGTCCCCAGCGCATGGGGCACCAATGGCGGCGTCAAAGTCGACAGCCATCTGCGCGCACTGAACACCGACAACGAACCCATCGAAGGTCTGTACGTAGCAGGCGTCGACCAGGGCAGCGTGTATAGCATGCCGTATTACACAAACGAAGGGGCCTCCGTAGGTCTTGCCCTCGGATCGGGCGTTTACGTCGCAAAGGAAATTCTCGGGAACGCCTAGCCCATACGGTGCCTTCAACGTAACGACGGCCTCCAGAGGAAAACAGGCTACCGAACTATTTTTCTGCGCCCGGGGCTTTTGTTTATGGTAGACTGATAGAGCTTTGCGTCAAATGAGCATCTCTTTTTGCTTGAAACGTTCGAGAGAGAATGCGAATCCGACTGTCAATTGACGAATTTTGACGCTTTGCCCTCACATTCGCCTTTTAGCGAATGCAGCATATTCGGGACGTGGCGCAGTTTGGTAGCGCGCCTGCTTTGGGAGCAGGATGTCGCAG
>JBKTHK010000041.1:0-17787 GCA_047240885.1 Slackia sp.
TCTAGGAAAACGCCCGCGCCTCTCCCAGCGAAGCGCGCAAGAGAACTGCTGCCAGGAAGAGTAGCAGACCACTTCGCCCGGCTGAGGAGCATGGATGTAGCTGCCTCCGCCAGCAGAAGCGCATATGCCCACATGGCCGCCCGTATAGAGAACATCGCCGGGTTGAGCCTCTCCAAGGGAGAGGACATAACGAGCGGAAGAATACTGCGCGCCCGTAGTGCGTCCAATGCTATAGCCCGTGGCGCTGTAGCAATAGCTGGTAAGACCGGAACAATCCAGGCCACACCGGGGTGAGCCGCCCCATACGTAGGGGACGCCAAGCTGGGTCTGGCGACACCCAGAGCGGCGTGTTCGGCGTGCCACTGCCCGTGCCGCCGCTGGCAGAACCGCCACCGGTGCTGCCGCCGCCGGGTTACCGCCGCCAGTAGTGCCACCGCCGGTTCCGCCGCCGGTGTTGCCGCCGCCGGTGTTGCCGCCGCCAGTGCTACCGCCGCCGGGTGCCGCCGCCGGGTTGCCGCCGCCAGCGAACCGCCGATTGCTATCGGTGTTGTCGAAGACTCACCAGGTGCGCCTCGCCAGAAGGATGCAGCCTGGGCTGCTCGCAGCCTCGCCGCCGCTTGCGCTCCTGTCGACCAGAGCAGCAACCTCGGCATCGAGGACGACTTCGGCCTGATACTGATGACCAGTGCCTCTGCCTCCGTCTTAATGGCGGAAGCTTCATTCATCTTCTGTTTGGTGTGTCGGCTGAGCCGGTTACTCGACCTTCTGGGCCTCGTTGTCTTCGCGCGGTCTTGTCTCGAAACGAGCTTGGCGTCGTTGTCGTTCAACGTTTCAAGAATCCCAGTTTTCGAAGTCGTCGAAAGACGCAGGCCGCAAGGATCCGAAACGTAGTCTGGCCGTTGCGATACATGCGCGCGCCGGCCCAAAGCTCCTGAAGCTCTGCGATGCGCATTTGTTCTCGTCGATGTTCGTCTGCCTCGTCCATCTTCGTTGCATCATATCCAAGGCGTAATAATCGTCGGAAGCTTTGGAGAGCTTCGACTGCATATCATCAAGCTTGACGCGCACAGCGTCGGCCTCTGCCTGCTTGTCCGCAGACGTGGGGTCGGCGAACGCGACGCTCGGCACACCCAAGGAAACGACACCGAAAGCGGCGGCACCTCCCACGAATGCGCGTCTCGTCAAATGCATGTTCTGTTCTGCCATACAAGCCCCTTACCATAATTCGGTCATAAAGCCCTAAGTTTTATGTACGATACAAAAAAACACGCCCTGTGCAAAGTAAGAATGCGGGTTTATTCATTCGCTCACCACAGAGCGTTCACATAAAAAAGGGGCGCTTACAGCGGCACCCCCTCATAGTTTTTCTTTTTATCTTTCACTTCCCGCGATCTTGGGAAACGCTAGGAAAACGCCATGCAAAACGCGTCAAGAAGCATAATGGCGTCATGATGAGCCAGCCTGTCGGTTTCCACCTGGTCTGCCTCGGCGGAAGAAGGACCGGGGACTTCGATGGCGATACGCAAAGGAACTCCCGACAAGGCCTTATCGCGAGCTACATCCACCGCAGCGGCGATACGGCGGGAAAGCGCCGACGTGTCGTCGCACACAACACGCGGAACCGCTTTGTCGGTTTCGTCGTTCGAGCGAACGATATGAGTCAAAATCATATGCTCATCAGGAGGAACGAGCAGCGTCTCGGCACTGACCATTTTCGACCGCGGATTGGTTGCCATGGCGAGATTGGACATGTTCGATGCAACCTTGCGCGTGAAATCTTCCGTACCGAAAAGACACACGGCATGATGCTCGAGCACGTCGGCCGCACGCGCAAAGCCCATATAGGCATGATCTTCCACCTGGGGCTTGTCCATCCATGCGTTATGAAGGTTCTTCAGGATCGCATACGTGTTAACGCCCGCGATACCGTCGGGCTCTAGACCCATGTTAAGCTGGAATTTCCGCAAGGCTCCTTCGGTATAGGCCCCGAACGTACCGCTCACCCCGCCGCACGCGAAGCCCAGAGCGCCAAGAGCCGTCTGCAATTCTTCGACATCTTTGCCCGTGAAATTCGGCGTGCGCAGATACAAGAGGCGGTCGCCCAGGTCAAACCGATTGCCCTCTTTATCCTGACGATGAATGGTTGGAGAAATCATTCCGCGGTCCACGCTTTCTACTTGAGACGACGAACGAAATAGTCTGCCATGGAAATCAGGAGGTCGCGAGCGGGGCTCTCGTCAAGCATGTCAAGCAAGCGAACCTTCGAAACGCTCGTGAGATTTTCTGCATAGCAGCGGGCATAATCGATAGACCCGCTTTCACGCATGATATCGACCGCCTCGGAAAGCATAGCAGGATCGGTCGTTTTGCTCGAAAGAATGTCAATCAAACGATCTTTCTGAGAAGAATTCTGAAGCGCGTGCACCACCATGAGCGTACGTTTTCCTTCGGTGATGTCGCTGCAGAAATCCTTGCCGACCACATCGGCATCACCTTCTATGTTGAGAAGATCGTCCTGAATCTGGAACGCAAGCCCGGTATCCAATCCATAATTGCGTAGCGCTTCGATCTGAGCCTCGGATCCGCCGCCGATGATTGCACCGATGGCCAGAGGCACCGCACCCGAATAATGGGCGGTCTTATGGGTCGCCATGACAAGGTAATCTTCGGGCGTAATGTCGTAGCGATTATCGCGCGCCCAGCCAAGATCGAGGGCTTGGCCCTCTATGGTTCGCCTGGTCATATCGATCAGCTCAGTGACGACGCGAACCTTCACGGCGTCGGACAACGCGGGGTCCTTGATGACGCTGCCGTTGACAAGGGACAACGCAAGATCGCCTGCATTAATCGCCAAGCCGAGCCCCTCGGTCAAGTGCAGACAGGGCTCGCCGCGACGAAGGGTTGCCTCATCGGCGATGTCATCGTGAATAAGGGCCGCCGTGTGGAAATGCTCGATCGCGGCAGCAGCAGAAACCGCCATGCGAACATCTCCGCCAACGGCAACGCAGGAAGCAAAGCAAATGAGCGGACGATGACGCTTCCCGCCGTTTTCGCTGTATTTCGACAAAGGAGCATACAGATACGAATCCATATCGGTGTGTGTGCCGGAAGGGATGAAGGTGTTTACAAGCGCACCCACTTTTCCCGCATGCAGATCGAGGTATTCTTCGAAAGATGTAGGAGGATGTTCGAGGGCGCCGAGAAGGTCTTCCGTGCTTGCTTTTCTCAGTTCGGCTGCAGTCATGCGTTGCGTCTCTTTTCGTCGTGAATCATGCCGCCAATGCGGCGCGTGCTCATGCGCCAATCCAGTGTCCGTCGGCCACAATGTGCTGCATTTTTCGCGAAAAAGAGCTTTCGCCTTCCCTTTCGCGAAAAAACAGCCGTACAGACAACGCCGCCATTCCGGCAAGACCCTCGCCCTCTTGGCTACGGAACACGTTTACGCGAGGAGATTGGTAGGAGCGGTGGGACTCGAACCCACAAGACCGAAGTCGGAAGATTTTAAGTCTCCTGCGTATGCCAATTCCGCCACGCTCCCCCGTATGGACCATCGCGCGTCAAGCGCAGTTCCTAATAATAGCAAAAAGCATCCGCGCGCTCGCCTCACTCACGAAACGTACCCAATCGTTATGGCGAATTGCCCTTGTTCGCTACTATGCCGCATCTCTTGCGCACGATGCGGCCCGTTCGCCATGCACCGCGACGATGGATGACGAACGCAAGGTTTCCCGGCAAAACACCAATCGCAGGAGACGCGCCACGACGTGTAAGAGACGCTACGACGAACCCATGACTCTACGAACGCAGCACGTCAAGAACGATGCCGATAAGAATATCGCTTTCGCTCGCCGTGAAACCATCAACCTTGGCAAGGCTCATCACTGCGTCAAGGATAACGATCCCCGCAGGGAACACGCCCGCTCGCTTGGGCTGAATACCGGCAACTTTCTTGCGCTTTTCAAGAGGAAGTGCGCAAAGACGCTGAGCAACGTCGTCGAACTCCTCACGGGCAACTACGGCCTTATGCACGCGGGACGAATCGTACGGAACGAGGGAATCGCGCACGGCAACAACGCTCGTGGGCGTTCCCGCCACAGCAACGAGACGATGAAATGGATGGATTCTCCCTCGAAAAACGGCGCCAGCGTTTCGAGAGCCCATGCCCGAGCCTGCGCGAGCTCGCATTCAGACGGCGGGTCGCTTTTCAGAAACCGCTCGGTCATGCGACGGCAGCCGATATCGAAAGAGCGACTTGCGCGCAGCTCGATTTTGGGAACAACAGACTCCGCCGATCCGTAAGCCCTCCCGAATGCGAGTTCGGTGGAACCTCCTCCTATGTCTGCAAACAGAATGTCTTCTCCGCGAAAATCATTGAAAGCCCCGAGAAAAGAAAGCTCTGCCTCGCGTGACCCGGGAATGACCGACAGTTCGACGCCTATGTCGCGCAAGCGACCCACGAACACATCGGAATTCTCCGCATCGCGGCTGGCGCTGGTAGCAAGAGCTACCAGCGAGTCTATCGGCGCGTATTCGTCGATGGTCTCCTTATAACGCGCGACCTGATCGACCGTGCGCGCTATAGCGTCGTCGGACAAACGCCCCGACGCATCAACGCCTTCGCCAAGGTTGGTGATAACGCTCTTTCGACAAAGCGGCGTTACGCCCAATTCGCTGACATCGGCAATAAAAAGCCTGCTCGTAACCGTGCCGATATCTATAGCCGCAACACGCATTGGCCCGCCTTTCACGCGTTTGTCGATCGCCCTCTCGCCGAAGGCGTCATTCTTTACGAATCACTCTTTTCTTCGGACGAAGCCTCGCCGGAAGAGCCTTCCCCGTCGGAGGATGCCGAAGGCTCCTCGTCGGAAGCCACATCGTGCACATTGCTCATATCGGTATTGTCGGTCTTAGCACTTGCCGGATCGACATAGCCGAAAAACGCATCGAGCATCGGCGAGTACCACGTCTCCGGAGCGGGAACGCTGCCGCTTTTCACCTGGGCGTTTATAGACTCGTCTTTTTGCGAAGAAGCCTCCTGGTCGAGGCCTTGTACGACGCCCGCCGTCTCGCCCTCCTCGACCCATCCGAGCTCGGTCCGGGCGGCGTCCTTGATTCCCTCGTCGGTCTTCAAATGCTCAATCTCGCTCTCCATGGCGGCATTGCGGGCCGAAAGGGCGTCGTATTCCGCCTGCAGGCGCGATTGCTCCCTAAGCTCGAGATAATACTGCCTGGTCGTGGGATACAGAAAAACCAAGGCCATGACGATACAAAGAAGCGACCCCAGAACGATTGCAAGACGAGGGGTGACGATGCGCGACGCCTTCTTCCCTTCGGAGGAAGTCGACGAGCGTTTGCGCGAAGACGTCGAGCCGCCGAGGTTCTCGAACGCCCTCTTGTGGCTTTTGCCCATCTCGGCCTTATATACCGCAGCCCGAGACGTTTCCTGCCGATCGCGATCGTCGACGCCAAACTGGCGCGTGAACATTTTCTCGGCTCGCTGTTTCGCGCGAGCCTTTCTCCGATCGGAAGAAGACCTCCTCGGGCGTTCGCCGCCCTCCTCTTCATACGCCTCGAGAGCGGCGCGCGGAGCAAAGATGTCGTCTGCAGGTTCCTCCCGCACGGCTTCGTCGAAGCAAGTACGGGAAGAGGACCCGGGTATATACGAGAACGCGCTGTTCGAGCGCGCATTGCGAACGCTCGGACGAGCCGGCCCGGCCAGATGGATATCAGCCGAACGCCCCGCGGAAACACGAGAAGAAAAAGACGGAGACGAAGCCCTATAAGAAGAAGACGCACCCGTGCGGGCGGAAACGCCGTAGCCGCCCGATGCCGCATACCTCGCAGAAGAACGACCGTCTTCTCGCACCGACGGCGTTGCCTCGCCCACTGCAGCATCGGCACGCCCATTCCGTCGAACAGACGCGGAACGCACATTCCGAGACGAAGCCATATGCTTTACGTCGTCAAACGGAATGATGTTGGTATTGCCGGGATGTGCCATGCAGACGTGGGCTCCTTGGATGCATAGGGTGCGTTTCAATGGGTACATACATGCTAGAGCTGTTTAATGGTACCACAACGACTTTCCCCGCCGCATATCTTCGCACGCCCTTGACAACCGCCGCAAAACGAAAGGGAAACGCAACATCAAACAAAACGGGGCGCCGACCGCTCATTGCAAGTCGACGCCCCGTTAAGCGCTCGCGCTCGGTGGCTAGATAACGCTGATTTGCCCAGTGGCGATCAACGCGATGCTCACGATGAAGAAAATCACGATGGCGGAAGCAAGAATCTTGTCCGCGAGCTTCGGCAGAACCGCCTGGCCGCGCTCCTTCTGCCCATAGACATACAGCACAATACCCGGAGCAAACAAGATAGTGGTGATCATGAGACCCGTCAGTCCGCCCGCGTAAATCAAGAACAAGCTGTAGAAGAAGCCTACGCCGCCGATGATGCGGTACAACCATACGGTCTTGGCGCTCTGCCCCTCGAAGCCATCCTTCTTCAGCGCGCACACGAACAGGTAGAGCGAGCTGAAGAAATACGGAATGAGAATCATAGAAACAGAAACCCCGTAGAAGAACTGGTAGGTCTGTTCGGAGAATAGAATGACCACGAGGAATGCCTGCACGATAAGACACGTAATGGTGCAGGTAACGATAGGAGCGCCGTTTTTGTTCTTCTTCGCGAAGATTTTCGGGAAAACTCCCTGTTCGGCGGCCTCGTGCGGGCATTCCGACGCAATAATCGTATAGCCCAGCATGGCGCCGAGCAGAGAAAGTGCAACGCCCAGGTTCACCAGAGCGGCGCCCCACGGTCCCACGACCGCCTCAAGCACGCCGGCCATGGAGGGATTCGGCAACGCAGCCAACTCTGCACGTGGCATAACGCCCATGGACAAGATGGAAACAAGCAGGTAGATGGCAAGAATGCCGAAGAACGCGATGACGGTTGCACGGCCTACGTCCTTGCTGTACTTCGCACGCCCGGAAATGGCGACGGCGCCCTCGATGCCAAGGAAAATCCAGATGCTCACACCCACCGTGGCAACCACCTGATCCCACAGAACCGGTCCATCGGGCTCTCCCCAGAAGTTATCCATGAAGATCGCAGGGTCGAAATTCATGGAGAAGATGATGGCAACGACGGCCACCAGAAGCGGAACAAGCTTGGCGATGGTCGTTATGATGTTGATGCTCGCAGCCTCTTTCACACCACGCGTCACAAGCATCCAGCATACCCACACGATGATCGAGGCGCCAATGACGGACACAAGATTGTTTCCCTCCCCGAACACCGGGAAGAAGAACGAAAGGCTCGCGAACAGCAGCGTCGTATAAGAGACCGTGGCAAGCAGGGCGCTGATCCAATAGCCGTAGGCCGAATTGAATCCCATGTACTCGCCGAACCCGGCACGCGCGTAGCTGTAGATGCCGCCCGTCAGCTTCGGCTTGAACTTATTGAGCGCGTAGAAACACATCATGAGGCAGAACACGCCGATACCGCAGACCAGCCAGCCGATCAAAACGGCGCCGGTATTCGCCCCGGCGGCGGCCATATCGCCCGCCATCGTAAAAACGCCACCGCCGATTACGGCAGTGATCACGGCCGCGATCAAATGCGGCATAGAAAGACCATTGGGGTCGTTGACCAAGTCAGTACGCCCCTCGGCAAGGTTAGCCATGACAAACCCGCTTTCTGTACTTTTATTCCCCTTGCGCCAACCTCTCCCTGTCAGCGCACCTCAACAGAATACTCCCAATTTTCCCAAATTAACTCCTTGCAACGAATCATTTTCTTCTTATTTCTCCCCGTTCTTGCGCATTTTCATGCAAATCACCTGTTCATTATGCATTTGTATGATATTTACGATTCGTCAACGAAACGTTCCGATCGATTTCCTCCATCCGATGAGCCCTCTGTAAAAGACGAGCAAGGGCTATTCCAGCCATAGAAAAGGCCGGCTCCGAAGAACCGGCCCTGTTCGATACGATCCGCATTGCGCTCGGGCTACAAGGCAAAACGAGCACGAGAGGACGACGAGGGCTGCGAAGCCGCCGGATTACTACGACGATGCTCCTCCATCAGGAACAGCACGCAGTCTGCACGGTTGCACGACCGAAGAAGCTCGATCTGCTCGTCAAAGGTTTCATCGTCGATGAAACCGGCCGCGAGAAGCGCCGCCACCTCGTCGCGATCGCCATTTTGCGCAACGCGCTTGCGAACATCCGACCCCCGTTCGCGCAGACGCTCGACCAGCACCGAGCGAACTTCGTCAGACGCGCGGTGCGGGTCGGCAACGCGCGAGATAAGTGCGCCAAGGCGATCGGGGAGGTTTTTCCCCGAAAGCAACAGATCGTCATACCGGATATAGTCAAACGGCACGCCGTCCTCGCCCGATTCGCAAAAGCAACTAAGAAGCTGGTCTGCGGAAATATGAACCGTCGAACCCGTATGCGCGAGCTTGCAGACCGCATATTCAAAACAGCCCTCTCCCACGAAACGCACGCTTTTCGGAATGACCACAGCACCATCGAACGCGCGGGAGCAGAAGCTGTGCGCGCCGATGCTTTCAAGTCCTTCAGGAAGCACGAGCCGCTTCGTCCCCTTGCATGCGTTGTCGCGCTCGATGGTGCGCACGGTATCGGGAAACACCACGGTCTCGGGCGCAAACGGCAGCGCACGCACGCCGATGCGTACAAGCGGCCTGCCGCAGACTTCGTTCGGAAGCGAGAGTATGGTGCGGGCAGGAGGCGCGGCCTGCTTGATTGCAGCCGAGGGAGACTGATCAGCCATGCCCGCATGGCGAGCAGCAGCCGCTTCGGCAAAACGCTTCGATATCGATTTCGGAGCCGCAGGGCCCGCCACAAGCAGAGCGCCTTCGTCGTTGAAGTCGTAGAAGCAGTCATCAGACTGCACCACGCCACCACTCGCAAGACGCACGCCGCGCGCCGTAAGCGCGATACCGACGCGCGAGGCGGGCGAGCAGATCCATACGGCATCGTCCCATCCGCGTGCAGCCACGCGGTCGAGCGCTTCGGGGCAGCGGACAATGCGCGGCGGCTCGCATCCGGCACACAGCGCAACAGGCCCTATCTCGCGCACACCGGCAGGAATGACGAAATCGCTGGCGTACGGAGGCGCAATGAACAAAAGCTTCGTCCCGTCTTTCGTCAACAAATTGCCGTCCGACGAGGAATAATGGGCATTATCAGGATCGACCGAATATGCACGCTTCCCCAAACGAGGAGACACGCCCGCAAGATCGCACGGCATATCCCCCATACGCTCGACGCCGGAGCCCAGGTGGATATGGCCCGCCGAAACGGCGGAAAAGGCATCGGCATCGATGCGAACGACCGTATCGGGCACAATGAGCGCACGGACGCCGACCCCTTGGACATAGCGGCGGGCGAAAGCCTCGGCCGTGATGCGTACGATGGGGATATCGCCCACAAACGCCGGCAGAACGACAACCAGATCGTCATCCGCACCCATCGCCCTCGTGAGGCTTTTTAGGTCGAACCCAGACAGCGCATAACCGCCTTCGTCTTCGCGCACGGACACCTCGTCGCGAATGCTCAGCTCATCGCCGTTTGCCCCGTTCAGGCGAGGAGCGAGCACGGCGCTGCTTTCGGGACGCGCAAGATGACTTCCCGCCATGGCGCGCTCGAGCACCGAATTCAGCTCTTCGTCGCTGATTCCGCCCATGCTGTATGCGCCCGTGTAAATCAGCCCGATCTCTTGCCCCTCGAGCATTTCCGCCGAAGCCGACGCCTCCCCGGCGTGCTCTGACACCCACTCCTCATACGGCAGAAGCTGAGGCGACCATACTTCGCCTTCGCGCGCCCGCGCAGCAGCGGTCAATTCGACATCGTTTGGAGAAAGCCTCCTCATCTGACGCTTTGCTTCGGCCACAAGCGCCTCGATGTCTGTCGCCTCGTCGAAAAACACCAGAGAATCGCCCGCCATCGGTCCCTCCTCGCACGAACGCGACACCTAGCCTTCCGGCGTCGCAATGTTGTTTACCGTCATATTTCGCCATGCTACACTTCGGAAAAGACCTTGGGCAAGCGTGCATTGACATTGCATTGCGAATACGCGGCAATCCGCATACGCGGCCCTGTCGTTTTCTTCCTTCGATTAGGAGCGGCCATGGCCACCGAAACCGTCGATGTGCTTACAAGACAGGCGCTCGACCTTAAAAACGCACTACTCGTGCATGTGCGCTGATGAATGCGGCGTTTGCTCGTTTGCGCCCTCTGTCTATCCCCGGCTCCACACTTGCCACCGATGGGGTCCATATCCGCTACGATTCGGCAGAAATAGCGCATATGTGGCCGTGGAGGAACCCGCCTCGGTAGCACGCGGGTTCCTCCACGTGTTGCATAACGTATTTGCACCTTTATCCCAGCCCAAAAGTCGACACCTTGCGATGGAACACGGCATGTGACATAGCCGTGGAGCATGTCATCTCCGAACTCTCGACCTTCCTGCCACTCGCACGCAACGCGCATCGAAGCAAACGCCGCAATCGCCCGCATCACGGCGGCACTCGATATCGTCACCGCCGAAACTATTTATCGGTACTTGGTGGACACGGTCTCAGACGACGAGGAAGTCGAACTGATGCGCGAAGCCTTCATCGTGGACGACCATGACCATGGCTGCATGGCCGCAGAAGAAAAGGCCCGACGCCAAGCCAAAGAACGCGCACGTCGAGGAAGACAACGCCGGCGCCACGCAAGCTGCGACAAAAGCAGGCGAAGACGCCACCCA
The DNA here is from genome assembly GCA_047240885.1 of Slackia sp. Classification (GTDB taxonomy): domain Bacteria; phylum Actinomycetota; class Coriobacteriia; order Coriobacteriales; family Eggerthellaceae; genus Slackia. Next base: position 10,780 of record JBKTHK010000041.1, read on the forward strand.
GACCGATATTCCCGAAGAAGCGAAGGACGCTAAGAAAAGCCACTCTTCCAAACGCGGCCTTCCAGGAGGAAATCACCAGAAGGAAACGCCGAAGACCCGCGACGCGCGATCGGCGAACGATTCGCCGACACGGTCAATCTGGATCGCTCGCGCGACATCGGAAAAACGCCGCATACGAAATGGGCGTTCAGCTTGACACCTACAGTAGCTCTGGGGTGCTGGAAGGCTCCAACCTCGCCATGAACCTCAAGGCGGTCACCAGGAAAAGCACGACTACCGCGAATTTCTGCGCAGTTCGCCCGCATGGGCGAACATATGAAAATCAACGACGACGAATCGATTACGTCTACTACTCGCCATGGTCTTTCGCGCTATGGAAATCTTCCGTCGATCGAACCGCTCGAATACAACGAGGAAAAACGCACCGCGACTTCGTCATTGCAATCGACACCTCGTCTTCCACCAAAGACGGGCTGGTGCGCAAGTTCATCGAAAGACTTATTCCATCCTTTCCGACGAGACGAGCTTCTTCTCGGACATGAACGTAGTCATCCTGCAATGCGATGCGGCGATTACCGACGTCACCCGCATTTCGTCGCTAGGCGATACTGAATGATTATCTGGACGACTCGAAATCAAGGACTCGAGGCACCGACTTCCGCCCCGTTTTCGCCTATGTGGACGAAGCGCTCGAACGGGGCGACTTCCCCAAACTCGGCGGCTTGATCTATTTCACCGACGGACAAGGTACCTACCCTGCGCGAAAACCGGATTATCCGGCGGCGTTCGTCCTCGTGGAAGACGATACCGGCGTTGAAATGCCCGTATGGGCGATCAAAGTCGTCCTCGAAGAAACAGCATTGATTGAAGAATAGAAACGTCAGCGAAGTGAACAGCCGTTAACGCTTCGAGCGCGTCTTCGACGACAGGGGGAATGGCGTCAACGCACAAGACGCGCGATTCGCAACGAAGCCTGCGGCGCAACGGGAGGGATCATGAACATCAAACAAGCAAAACAGCAGATCGAACGATCCATGAAGGCGTATTTCGCCAAAGACGAATTCGGAGAGTATCGCCTCTCCGTCAACAGACAGCGTCCCGTTTTCCTGATCGGCGCGCCCGGCATCGGCAAAACCGCCATCATGGAGCAAATCGCGCAGGAGCTCGAAGTGGGCTTCGTCGCCTACTCCATGACGCATCACACGCGCCAAAGTGCCCTTGGCCTGCCTTTTATTTCGCACAAGACCTACGGCGACGAAGAATACGACGTCTCCGAATACACCATGAGCGAAATCATCGCGTCGGTATACGAGACCATGGAAGCCACCGGCAAGAAAGAAGGCATCCTCTTCATCGATGAGATCAACTGCGTCTCCGAGACGCTGACCCCTGCCATGCTGCAGTTCTTGCAGTATAAGGTCTTCGGTCGCCACCGCGTGCCCGACGGCTGGATTGTCGTGACGGCAGGCAATCCCCCGGAGTACAACCGCACCGTGCATGACTTCGATATGGCAACATGGGACCGTCTGAAGCGCATCGACGTCGACCCCGACTACACCGCATGGCGCGACTACGCCGTCGAGACGGGGGTGCATCCCGCCGTGCTCACGTATCTCGATATCGAGCAGGGACACTTCTACCATGTAGAGACCACGGTCGACGGCATGTCTTTCGTCACAGCGCGTGGCTGGGACGACCTTTCCTCCATCATCAAGCTCTACGAGGAGCAGAATCTGCCCGTCGACGACCTCCTTATCGGACAGTACGTCCAAAGCCCTGAAATTGCCAAACATTTCTCAGTCTACTACGATCTGTTTACGAAATACGCCCGATTACCAAAACGACCGCATCGTAGAAGGCACGTTCACCAGGGCATTGTGAAACGTGCGCAGGAAGCGGATTTGACGAGCGTGTGTCGCTCTGGGCCCATCACCGATGCGCCGATCGGCGTTGTTCGTGAGCCGTCTCCGAGGAAAAGCCGTCGCGTTCACGCATGAACGGCTTGCGGCATTGCGCGACCGCATGGCCAAAGACACAACGGAAGATGCGCGCGATCTGGCGCAAAAAGCTGCCGCCGAGATTCGTAAAAAGGCAGGCATCGAAAAAGCGGCGGGGCTACTTAGCTCCGATAAGAAGCTTTCCTACGAACGCGCAGCAGGACTCCTTGAAGCCGCCGTGCGCAACGCAGAAGGCTGCGCGCTTTCCTTCGATGACATCAAGGCGAAATTCGAAGAAATGCTCGACGCGCTCGATGGCCGTTTGGACCGTGCAGCGCGCGGGCTCGATAACGTATTCCGCTTCGTCGAAGAAGCATTCGGCGACGGCCAGGAAATGCTGCTGCTGGTAACCGACCTGTCCGTGAACCGCTACGGCTTGGCCTTCATCAACGACCACGGCTGCGAGCGTTACTTCGCTCACAACGAAAAGTTGTTGTTCCGCGAACGGGGCGACGACCTGATCGACCGTATCAACAGGTTGAATCTCGAAGAGGAGTAGGCATACGGGGACGCTGCGGACGGTCGAGCGAAGCGCAGCGCCCCCGTCCCGCGTCCACACGAGGTCGTGTGAAGCGCAGCGGGCCCCGTTTCGTACCCACACGCAAAAAGCCGCCTGCGAGCACCAGGGCTTGCAGGCGGCTTCACGTTTCAATAGGGGCGCCGAGTTAACGCTTGATGTTGTAGAACGCGTTCATGCCGGCATACTGGCCCGCGTCGGCGAGCTCTTCCTCGATGCGGATGAGCTGGTTGTACTTGGCAATGCGGTCGGAACGGCACGGTGCGCCGGTCTTAATCTGGCCCGCATTGCACGCGACGGAAAGGTCGGCGATGGTGGTGTCTTCGGACTCGCCGGAGCGATGGCTCATAACGCATGCATAGCCAGCCTGCTTTGCCATCTGAATGGCTTCCATAGCCTCGGTCAGGCTGCCAATCTGGTTCACCTTGACCAGAATGGCGTTAGCAACGCCAAGCTCGATACCTTTCTTCAGGCGCTCGGAATTGGTGACGAAGAGGTCGTCGCCAACCAGCTGGACGCGATCGCCAATGCGATCGGTCAGAAGCTTCCAGCCGTCCCAGTCTTCCTCGGCCATGCCGTCTTCGATGGAAATGATGGGGTACTTGTCGACGAGCTTCTCCCAGTAATCGACCATTTCCTCGCTGGTGTACTCAACACCCTCGCCAGCCAGGACATATACGCCGCGTTCCGCATCGTAATATTCGGTGGAAGCGGGGTCCATGGCGAACATGATGTCGACGCCCGGCTTGTAGCCCGCCTTCTCGCACGCTTCGGAAATATACTTCAAAGGCTCTTCGTTGGTCTTGAGATTCGGAGCAAAGCCGCCTTCGTCGCCCACGCCGCCGCCGAGGCCCGCATCATGCAGAACCTTCTTCAGGGTGTGATAGATTTCGGCGCACCAGCGCAGACCCTCGGCAAAAGTGGGAGCGCCCACGGGCATAATCATGAATTCCTGGAAGTCAACGTTGTTGTCAGCATGCACGCCGCCGTTGAGGATATTCATCATCGGGGTGGGAAGCATGTTGGCATTCACGCCGCCGACATAGCGATACAGCGGAAGTTCAACGGATTCTGCAGCGGCACGAGCGGCGGCCAGGGAAACGCCCAAGATGGCGTTTGCGCCCAAGCGACCCTTGTTCGGAGTGCCATCCAGATCGATCATCTCGGCATCGAGAGAACGCTGATCGGTTGCATCCATGCCGATAACGGCATCTGCGATTTCTTCATTCACATGGGCTACGGCTTTGGTAACGCCCTTGCCCAGATAACGGTCAGCTTCGCCATCGCGCAGTTCAACCGCCTCGAATGCGCCCGTAGATGCACCAGACGGAACGATAGCGCGGGCAAACGAGCCGTCGTCCAGCGTGACTTCCACCTCTACGGTCGGATTACCGCGGGAATCCAGAACTTCGCGACCGTACACGTCGAAGATGATGCTCATGAAGATTGCCTCCTCTTTCGGTTGAAACGGCAAGAGCAGTATAGTTGCCGCCTTTTGAAGCGGCAGCAATTCGCATGCCGCATGAACAGAGCGATTGTATCAGGATTTACAGCAAGCGGCATCGAGCGCAAAGCGAGCGGTGGCAACGAAACAGCAAGCGAATGAGGCAAGGCAAGAAGACGGTTCCATACGCACAGGGCGCACCCCTTCGATACTTGCAAGCTATAGCAACAACGCTGCCGAAACGATGACGGCGCATAGAAGGAGCGTGAGCAAGACGGCAGCAGCACCGAGCTTTTCGTCTCCATGCAGGCTCGTTCGGCGAGAGCATCCCCCGTAACAACGCGCCTCCATCGCCTGAGCCAACACGCCTGCCCTATGAAACAGCCCCACGAGCATCGGCACCAAAACGCTCCCCCAGTTCTTGACGCGCTCGATCACGCCGCCTTCGTCAAGATTCGCGCCTCGCGCACGCTGAGCCGATGAGACCCTCTGGAATTCGTCCATGCTCACGGGAATGAACCTCAGGGCGATAGAAAACATTGTGGCAATATCATCAACGGGCACGTGCACCTTTCGACGCGGAGAAAGGAAGAACGCAAACGCCCGCACCAGGCAGGTGTCGTCGTAGGAAAAAGCCACCGACAACGTTGCGACGGCAAGGAGGAAAATGCGGAACGCGTAGAAAAAACCTTCGGCGATTCCCTGGGGAATATGAGCCACTACCGTAAACGCCAGAATGAGCAGCAGCGGCACCATGCCGCGCATCACCCTGACGAGCGAAACGCGACCTGCAGCAAGAACAACAAAGAGACCGATAGCAAAGATTCCGAGAGCTATCCATGAATCCGCTAAAAACAACGCGACGGAGTACACGAACGCCAGCACGATGGCGATACGCGCATCAATACGAAGAGATACGTTGTTTGGACACAATGACATGTCCCTCAGTATATGCGAGCCGCACGGGCCTGCTGACACCCTCCATCAAACATCAAGACAGGCACGAAGGCCTTTGGAAAGCCCGCACAAAAAAACGGACGCAAGAAAACTTGCGTCCGTTTCCCAGTAAATGAAAGCTATTCAGCCGTATCGTCTTTTTTCGAAATGCGCTCTACCGTCGCCTTTGCAGCTTCAGCGGCACGATCGCCCATTTCCTTCGCCGTTTCAACGGATTTATCAGCAATGTGGGAAGTAGCATCCATCACATGCTCGGCTGCCTGTTTGGATGCATCCATGGCTTTTTCTGCCGCGGCCTTGGCTTCGTCAACCATCCCAGGAAAATTATCATGAGCGGCGTTAGCAAGCTCTTCGGTTTTCACGCGTGCGCTTTCGACGACGGCCGGAGCCTGCTCTTGGATTGCATCGATAATCTTATCGTTCGCATCTTTCAGCTCTCCAGCAAATTCCTGCGCTTTATCAATAGCTTCGTTGATGATTTTTCCCAGTTCGGACATGGCGCCCCCTTCGTACCGGGGATTATGCGCATTCGCGCAAACCCCTCTGTTGCCCCTGTTCATCGGACAACTTCATCCTACCACGGCAGAAGTTGAGTCAAAGGATGAATTCGACGCGTTGACAACTTGCTACGCCCCGTCGAAGCTCATCAAGAATCGTCAAACGTATGTCGGCAGCATCATACAAAAAACGCCGCCCTGGACAGGACGGCGTTTCCTTGCAAGAAAATAAGGTTATTCAGCCTTCTTCTCTTCGGCCTCTTCTGCAGGAGCCTCGGTAGCCTCAGCAGCTTCCTCGACAACCTCTTCGGCCTTTGCTTCCTCAGCAGGAGCTTCAACCTTCTTCGGCTCAGCCTTCTCGGCAGGAGCTTCAGCGGTCTTCTTCTGGACGGGCTCGGTCACGAGCTCCATGATGACCATGGGAGCATTGTCACCCTTGCGGGGACCAAGCTTCATGATGCGGGTGTAGCCACCCTGGCGGTCGGCGACCATGCCCTGCGCGACCTTCTCGAAGATCTCGCGAACGAGCTCTTTGTCATTGCCGAGAGCAGCAATGGCAAGACGACGGGAATGCAGGTCACCCTTCTTTGCCCAGGTAACGATCTTGTCCACGTCGGGACGAATCTCCTTGGCACGAGACTCGATGGTCTTGATGCGGTCGTTGAGGAACAGCGACTTCACCAAGGACCTCTTCATGGCCTTAGTGTGGGAAGCGTCAGTACCCAGCTTGCGGCCCTTCTTGTAATGCCTCATCGTGTATCTCCTATTATTGCTTCAAATTGAGGTCCATGGAGATCAGCTTGTCTTTGACCTCTTCAATGGACTTCGCACCAAAGTTACGGATATTGAGCAAGTCATTCTCAGAGAACTCGACCAGCTGACGCACGGAGTGAATGCCCGCGCGCTTCAGGCAGTTGTAGGAACGGACGGAAAGGTCCAAATCCTCGATCTGCTTATCGAGCTCCGCATTCGCCTCCTGGCCTTCGGGAGCGAAGATAGAAGGAATCTCGCCCTCTTCTTCGTCTGCAATATCAGCCAGGGTCAAGAATGCGCCCATGTACTGGTTGATGATATTGGCCGCACGGCACACCGCCTCATTAGGAACGATGGAGCCGTCAGTCTCGACCTCAAGAACCAGCTTGTCGAAGTCGGTGCGCTGGCCCACGCGCGTATCGCTGACAGCAAGCGTGCAGCGACGCACCGGGGAGAACAGGCTGTCCACATGAATGATGCCGATAGGGTCTTCGGTGCGCTTGTTGCGCTCGGCCGAAACATACCCGCGACCAACACCGATGCGAATGCTCATGTTCAACGTACCGCCATCGGCGACAGTGGCGATAACATGCTCAGGATTGACGAGCGTGAACTCGGCGGGCACCTTGATGTCAGCACCGGTTACCGTGCAGGGACCCTCGACGGAAATGGTCGCGGTCGCCTCGGTGTAGTCCTCGGAAAGGGCCGAGAAAACAAGGCCCTTTACGTTCAGGACGATGTCGGAGACATCTTCGATAACACCCTCAGCGGTGGAGAACTCGTGCTGCTCGCCTTCAATCTGAATAGCGGTAGCTTTCGCACCATCGAGGGAGGACAGAAGCA
>JBKTHK010000042.1:0-17062 GCA_047240885.1 Slackia sp.
GTCGTCTGCACAACGCCGGCGGCATCCGTCGCCTCCTCTGCGCCGACGACATTCGCGAGCGCAGACGCAGGAACCATCGACGTCGCCAACGACATCGCAATCATCAAGAGCATCAATTTCTTGAGGAAGCCCGATCCGGGCTCGTGATATTGGGCCTTACCGCCCGATACGCCGTGTGCACGCTTTACGCGCGCAATCACCTGCGTTCTTCCGACCATATTCGGAACCTTTCTATCCAGGGCCTTGGGACGAACGAGTGTTCCGACTTCCACCGAGCACGCGGCCTTTCGCCTTCGAACGCACTCGATGCTTTACGGTTGCTGGTACAGCGAGGGATTTTCACCCTCATTCCCTCTTGTTCCGGAAAATTTCGCGGAACTCACGCCTTGCCAAGCGTATCGTCTTCGGCCAAACATCAATTCGTACACGACGCAGTCTGCGCCGCGCTTCCAACCTCTCGGCACCTCCTCCTCTCTCTCGGTCGACATTCTACCAAACGCAACGCCACCTCACGCGTTCGAATGTCCTCTTCCCGCACCGCAAGCCACCGGCTCGGGCGATCAGGCACCGAATTCGTAACGTCTTTCTCCGAACGCCCCAACGCTGCTACAATGCCTCCCATGCTCGAACGGCTTACCGACATAGACAACGCCATCCTCCATGCGATACATGACGCGTTTCAATCGCCTGCGATGGATACGGCCATGACGTTCGTCACGTCCCTGGGGGATATGGCGTTCGTCTGGTTTGTCGTCGCAGGATTGCTGCTATGCAAGAAGGAGTACCGCTTCTACGGCGGCATCGTCATCATCGCGATCATGTGCGCCTATCTTGTCGGCGAACTCGGCCTCAAGAACATCATCGGCCGCGACCGCCCGTTTTTGGCGGACCCCACGCTCGCGACGCAGCTTATCGCGTTGCCGGAAAGCTTCTCATTCCCATCGGGACACACGGGCAGTTCGTTCGCCGCCGCCACGGCGCTCTGCTTTCTGCCCATGCGCCACGCCTGGTACAAGGCAATTCCCCTCGCAGGAGCCGCATGCGTCGCATTCTCGCGGCTCTATCTGGGGGTTCATTATCCAACCGACGTATTAGCCGGCATGGCGCTCGGCATCGCAAGCGGTATTGCCGCCGTGTACATCGCCCGCTATTTCGTACGCCGCAGAAAGAAGGCCAGCCGCCCCGAAGGGGACACGTTCTAGCCGCTCGATACAATGCGGCCCCGCCGAAATGAACCGCATTCCGATAGGAGCCTCATACTCCCGATGGAAAGCGGTTCACAAAGATGGCGAGGGTCGTTCGTTTTCGCTATTTCCACAAACGCACTTCAGGTTCGAGTTCGACGCCGAAGCGTTCGCGCACGCGCTGCTGCACGTCGCGGATAAGCTGCATGACGTCGGCGGCCGTAGCGTTGCCCGCGTTCACCACGAAGCCCGTGTGCTTCTCGAAACTTGAGCTCCGCCGACGCGATAGCCGCGCAAATCAGAATCTTGATGAGCTTGCCCGCGAAATAGCCTTCAGGGCGTTTGAACGTGCTTCCCGCGCTTGGCATCTCGAGAGGCTGCTTTTCCTCACGACGCGCTTGAAGATCGTCCATGCGCTCCTTGATGGCCGCAGGGTCGTCCTCCTCCAGGCGAAGAAGGGCTTCGACCACCACATACCCGCCTTGTCCATCATGCGTGACGATACGACCAGTCCGCCTCATCGCGCGACACGCTCGTGATATCGCCTTCGGGGTGATGCACGTCAGCTCCACAGCGACGTCTTTGAATTCCCCGCCGTACGCCCCTGCGTTCATGATGGCCGCGCCGCCGATGGTGCTGGGATTCCGCTTGCGAACTCGAATCCGCTAGACCGTTCTCATAGGCGGCATACGCCACCGCCTCGTTCGTCGCGCCCGCTTGAGCACGCACGAAGTTTCCTTCGACGTGGACGCTCGACAGGTTGTCGAGGATTTGCACGACCACGCAGCGCAGCCCTTCGTCAGCCACCAGAAGATCGCTGCCGTTGCCGACGATGCGATGTGGAACACCCGACCGACGACACGCACGCACAACCGCCGCGACTTCTTCGACGCTCTGCGGAATCACGTACGCATCGGCAGGACCGCCGATGAGGAACGTAGTATGCTTCGCCATAGGCTCGTCGAGCAGAATATCTCCTCGCCGACGATGCCGGCGAGCATCTTCGCGAATTCGCGAACATCGGCCCGTCGACACGGCCTTGTTCGTTTTCGCCCTGGATGAAACATGCATGAAAAGCACCTTTCGTTATGCGCTATGCGCCCTTCGGATAGACGCGTTCGTTTTCTTCGACGGAAAGCATATCAATTCGAACCGCATCACGCATCCGCGGGCTCGCAACGCACCGAAACGACAAAGCGATACGCCCGCCCAGGCGCCACGTCCGAAAGACGGAAGGACATGATCTCGTATCGGGGGCCACGCGAGCAAAGCGCACGTCGATCAAGCTCTTCGAGCAGACGCGCATGGACCGCTGCGGCCTTTTCCTGCGGCCCTACTTCGGAAATACACGCGTATACGCCGGCCGGCACCGTCTCGAGCTGACTTTCGTCGCACAGGTGCTCCGTTGAACGAAGCAACCACAAGACCTCCCCGAGCGTCACGCTCTCGGGCAGAAGATAAAACCCGCCGTCGTAGCGAATCCGCCCCTGCTCCAAAGCGCCGTACGCCTTGAGACCATAGAGGGAAAGCGCCGCTTCAGGAGAAATTCGCTCGAGCGTCTCCATAGCCTTTCCGTCAGACAGCGCGGCGTCCGCGCCCTTCAGCCACATGGAGTCCACCGGACAATCCAGATTGACAATCAAGCGCTCCCTCCTCTCTTCAAGAAAAAACGCCCCGGGCTCCACTTCGCGTTCGGACGAAATCTGCCTGTCGATCTCGTCCAGAAGACAGGCGGCATGAGCAAGACGGTCGATATGGGCGCGAAGCTCGGTTCGATGCTCGGCCACGCTGCGGCCGAGCGTATCGGGATCGTATTCGGAAAACACGGAGCGGACCTCTTGAAGCGTGAAGCCCGCATCCGTCAGCGCACGAATCGTCTTGAACCTGAAAAGGTCATTCGGCCTGTAGTAGCGGTACCCGTTCTCCCCCACTTCGGTCGGTTTGAGAACGCCTACGTGGTCGTAGTGAATAAGCGTGTTCTTCGTCGTCTGACACAGTTCGGCGAATTCCCCCGTTTTGAACAGCGACTCCATCTTGCCTCCTCCCAGAACATAAAGCGGCGGCTCGGACGAAGCGCCCATCGCACGTTTTCGCTTTTACCCTTGACCCTATGGTTACCCGATAGTTTAGCATCCACCTCGCTCGCATGTATCACGAAAGGAGAGGCAGCCGTGCCGTCTGAAAACGCAGCATCGCACGATATGGCAACAAGCCCGAAGGCCATCCTTGGCCTTTTAGCGGCATCGTTTGCCTTCCTCGTTCTTTTCACGTCCTCGGCCGTCCCCATTCCTCTGTATTCGGAATACCGCGTATCAATCGGACTTACGGACGCGGCCATATCCATTGCCATGGTGTCGTATCTGATTGGCGTGTGCGGGGTGCTTTTCATAGCGGGGTCGGTTTCCGACGCCATAGGGTATCGGGCCTCCGCTGTTATAGGGCTTCTCCTTGGTATAGGCGGGTGTCTTCTTTTTTCCCAGGCCAGCAGCGTACCCATGCTATTTGCGGCGCGCTTTTGCCAAGGTCTTTCCTGCGGTATAGCCATGAGCGCCATTTCGGCCTGGGTCGTAGACGTCGCAAAAGGAAGGTTCCTCGTCGTCGCAACGACGATTGCCGGATGCGGAGCGCTCGTAGGCGTCATGATTGGTTCAATCGCCATCGGCGTTTTCTGCACCGTAAGCAGCAATTACGCAATTATGTACTATATGGTGGCCGCCCTTATGGCGCTAGGAGTTCTCTTCGTGCTCTGCGCACCCGAGCCGCCGCGCGCCCGCGTGCGCCTTCGCGCCGCCATCCGCCCGATCACGAGAATCGACCCCGCCATCCTGCCCGTCTTCCCCGTTGCCGCGGCGGCATACCTCGCAGCCTGGATCATAGGAACCTACTACCAATCCTTCAGCGCCATCGTCGCGCTCGATTGTTTCGGCATGGCCGCCCCGCTCGCCGGATCATGCATTCTGGCGCTTTCCATGGCTCCCAGCGCATTCGGCGGCCCTGTAGAAGCCCGCATGAGGTACGGGTTCTCTTTGCGCGTCTCCATGGCGGCGCTCGCTGTGACAACCGCGCTTATGTGCCTGTTTATGGCGCTCGAACAGTTCGCTGCCTTCCTTCTCGCAACCGGAGCCTTCGGCATGACAACGGGCATGTGCCTCTCGGGAAGCCTCCGACTGCTTCTGGCGAAAGCCGACGGGGACACGGCACACATCGTTTCCACCATTAATCTGGTCGGATACGTCGGATGCACCATTGCCAGCCTCGCCATGGGCGCAAGCATCGATACGCTCGGGCTCCTCGGCGTGCTCATAGCCCTTCTCATCTGTGGAATAGGAGCCGTCGGCATCGTCTTCGCCAAAACGAAGAACGCCTGACGCCGCCCCTTGCCCATAACGGTCGCCGCGACACGCGACCGAACAAACAAAGGCGGCTGCGACAACACTCCGTCGCAGCCGCCTTTCCGTTTGCCCATAGTCGCCAAGCGCACCTTCGCGCTTGTCGCTATTTCTCGTACGTCCATGCGCGCGCTGCCGCATGGCAAGCTCTTTACACAAAGCCTCTTCCCATGCAGACTCTTTGAAGCCTATCAGCACAAGGTCTTCTCCTACGACAAGCGGACGCTTTACCAGCATGCCGTCCGTCGCCAGAAGCTCGTAGCATTCCTCGTCGGTCATTCCCGCATCGAGCTTCGCCTTGATGCCCAGTTCTCGATACTTCATACCGCTCGTGTTGAAGAACCGGCGCACGGGAAGCCCGCTTGCGCGATGCCACGCGGCGAGTTCTTCGGCCGTGGGGTTATCCTCCACGATATGGCGGTCGACGTACTCGATTCCATGAGAATCAAGCCATGCTTTCGCCTTCTTGCACGTCGTGCACTTGGGATACTCTACGAACAAAACGCCCATAACAGTGTCCTTTCCTCATACGCATCATCGTTAGGCCGAATATTTGCCGCCTTCATTTTGCACCTGCAACCGCGCCTTTCGCGCTTACGGCTGCACTTGTCGCGCCCAAGTCGCACTTATGGCGCTAGCAACAACGCCCTCGCACCTGCAGAAGCGAAAGACTAGCCCCTCTCCTCTTCGCATGCAAGAGCATCGATGAGGGCTTCGGCCACGCGCAATCCGTCGACGGCGGCGGACATGATGCCACCTGCATACCCGGCGCCCTCTCCGCACGGATACACGCCAGAGCCACCCGGGACGAATCACCCCTTCGTGAAAGACCGCCTGCATCGTGTCTTTTCGACGAACGATGCGCACGGGACTCGAGCTCGCGTCTCGACGCCTGTCATGACCGCCGTTTTCGACGCGAAACCCCGCAAGCGTCTATCGAGAAGAGGAAGCGCCTCTTCAATCGAGCGAGAAACGATTTCGGGAAGAACCTGGCGCAGGTCACACCAGGCAACCCCGCGTGCATACGTCGGATCAACCCCTTCGTCCACGGGGCCGTCGCTTGCACGATGGGCCAGAAAATCGCCCACGTATTGCGCCGGAGCCGCATAGGTAGAGCCTGCAGCCTCATACGCCGCGCGCTCCATCATGCGCTGGAGTTCGACGCCCGCAAGCACGCTGTCCCCGGGAAGGTCCCGATCTTCCACGCCCACGAGGACGGCCGCATTGGCGTTGCGCCCCTCTCGGGCGAAACGACTCATGCCGTTGACGCATACGCCGTCTTCCTCGGACGCCGCGCACACCACCTCGCCGCCCGGGCACATGCAAAACGTATACACGCCGCGTCCGCTTTCCAGGTGAACAGCGAGCTTGTAGTCCGCCGCGCCGAGCGCAGGATGCGATGCGGCCTTGCTGTACTGAGAACGGTCGATGAGTTTCTGGGGATGCTCGATGCGCACGCCTACGGAAAAAGGCTTGCGTTCCATGAAAAGACCCGCGTCATGCACCGCCTGAAACGTATCGCGCGCTGAATGGCCGCAAGCAAGCACCAGGTGACGCGCCCGCACGCATTCCGCCCTCTCGGTCTTCACGTCCACGACCGAGATGGATTCGAGGAACCGTCCGCAAAGCACGGAGATTCGAAACGCGCCCGAAGCGAACCTCTCCCCCATGGCCACGATCTCTCGCGCATGCGTCGCACAACGTCCACAAGCAGGTCGGTTCCGATATGCGGCTTCGCTGCCACAGGATTTCCTCCGGAGCCCCGCTTCGGCGAAAATATGCAGGACGTCTTTGCATCGTGGGTTCTTGATATTCGTGGTCAGCTTGCCATCGGAAAACGTACCAGCACCGCCCTCTCCGAACTGAATGTTCGAATCGGGGTCAAGCGGACCCCCTCCGTTAAAGCGAGCGACCGATTCCAGACGCGCATCCACGCATTCTCCACGTTCAACGACCAAGGGGCAAGCGCCAGCCTTGGCGAGCGCCCAGGCCGCAAACAAGCCGGCAGGGCCCGTGCCCACCACCACAGGACGAGTCGCAGGGCGACGCTGAAGACGCCTCGGACGATAGCCCGCATACGGCTCATGAAGCTTCAGATGCGCCGGAGGCCTGCATCCGCGCCGCACGACATCCAGCTCGTCCGCGCCAGTAAGGCTGAAAGCGTACGTCGCGACGAAGTGGACGTCGTTTTTCTTGCGCGCGTCCACGCTGCGCTTCAAAAGGCGCATGTCTGCAATGCGCAACGGATCGCACCCAATGGCCTTCGCAATGCGTCTGCGCACCAAGTCCTCCCCATGCGAAAGACCGGCATCGAGCGGAAGGCGCAGATTGCTTATCTCGAGCATGCAAACCCCTATCGAAGCACGGAGCGGACGGCGCCAGCCGCCGCGCGGCCCGCAAGAATACCGCTCGTCCAAGCCCAATGCAGGTTGTAACCGCCACAGCGTCCATCGATATCGAGCGCCTCGCCGACGGCATAGAGCCCTGCGTGTTTTTTACACTCCATCGTGCTCGGACAGAAATGCTTCACCGCATAGCCGCCGCGCATGACCTGGGCCTGCTTTATCGGCAATTCCTTCTACGGTCAAGCCGAACGATTCGGAGACCATCGCAAGCACCACGGCCTCCTGCTCGGCAATGATCGGCTCATCAGGATTGAGCCTGCCGCCGTGACGACGGCGCGTGCAACACGAGACGGCATCATGCCGGACAAAACCTCGCATGCCGTGCGCGAAGGGTGGCTTAGAACCTGATTCCAAATGAAATCAACCTTTTCTTGAGGGTCAAGATGGAAGAAGGTCTATGAAGACCATCTGGCCAGGGCGGACATAGCGAGACATATCGAAGGCCGCAATGCCGGAAATGCCGTAATCCCTGAACAAAATCTCGCCGCGCTCTTCCGGCCCCACATAATCCGCCTCGAAATCGGGGTCGACCACATCCATCCATGCGTCGCGAAGATCTTCGGGATCGGTATCGAGATACAGGCGAGCACGAACTCGTATCCCTGAAAGACCCTTGATATTCGCGGTATCCGTCTTCAGGCCCACCAAAACAGGATGCGTGGAGACATACTTGACGTCATCGGGCACAAGCCCTTTCTCCGGGGCGCTCCTACAGCCACAATCACCGAATCGAACGCCTCGACCGCACCGTCGGCGCAGACCAGGGCCCAACGGCCGCCATCGTTTTCGCACAATGCGGCATTCTGAACTTCGCCCGCCTCGCCCGCAGGCACGATACGCTCCACCTTCGACGAACAGCATGCCCTGGCGCCTGCCTCGGTGAAGCAAAGGCGCAGCACGTCGACAACGGTCGCGGCCTTGTTGCTGTAAGGATAGATGCGGCCCTCGTCTTCTTCGGAAACAAGCAGGCCGGCCGACACGAACATCTGCAACACGTCTTCAGGAGGCAGCTCGTTCATGGCCTCTTGCACGAATTCCGGGCGATTGTAGTCATCGCTCATGATGTCGGCGTTGCTGAGGTTGCAGCGGCCGTTTCCCGTGGCGAGGATTTTCTTCCCTACGCGGTCGGCCTCTTCGTACAGCACCACATCAGCTCCGGATCGCGCCGCTTCGATGGCAGCGACAAGACCCGAGGCGCCGCCGCCCACAACTGCTACACGTGCCATAGTTACGCCTCTTTCTTTATGACGGGACCGTGCTCAATGAAGAACTTGCACACGCGGCACACTTCCTTCACGGGTGCATTCCTGTCGACATCGGGATTGTCAAGCATGGACAGGCCGTAGGCGACCTCGTGCGTGGGCCTGTCGCACGCGGCGAAGTTACATTCGGTCGGACAGAGCTCCCCCGGGATGTTATGAGGGCAGCGGCTCTGCATCTCCTCATCGCAGCCGCGTTTCTCCCAGCAAAATGCCATAGCGTTTCCCACTTTCACGTATCTCGATACAGAATCGTTCTATGATACCGCCGCAGCTTTCGAGTGATTGAAGCGGCAATAAAAAAACCCGAACGCCATAAGGTGTTCGGGTTTGGATTTATGGTGCCCCCAACGAGAATCGAACTCGTGTCTCAGCCTTGAAAGGGCCGCGTCCTGACCTCTAGACTATGGGGACGAATCAAGCAGCTCGGTTATTATGGCAAAATCCATTTTGTAATGCAACTACTTTTTTGAAAATTTTTCTCTGCGTTGTTTCAGCGCCCGAAACCCCGTTGCATACGGCATTGCGCCAGCGCCCGAAATCCCAGCACCCTCCCGCATTGCGCAACCTTAGGCAATGCACCGGCATCAGGCGCATCAGCGCCCCATCGGCAAAACGCGACGCATGCCCCCTTCGATTTAGACAGTCAGATCGGCCAATTCCGCTTTGGCCTCTTTTTGCAAATCGCGAAGCGAAAGCTCAATCTGGCACCCTATGCGGCCGCCGGAGCACATGATCGAATCTTCGAAAAGCTGGGCGGTCTCGTCGATGAATGTTCTGAAATGCTTCTTCATGCCCAAAGGGCTGCATCCGCCATGGATGTAGCCCGTAAGAGGAAGCAGCTCGCGCGATTTGAGCATCGACACGCTTTTCTCACTTGCGGCAGCGGCGGCTTTCTTCAAATCAAGCTCTGACGCCACAGGAATCATGAACACATAATGCTCGCCGCTTCGGCCGACGCTTACCAGGGTTTTGAAGACCCTATCCGGGTCCTGCCCCAGAAAACGAGCGACCTCGACCCCCGAAAGAGCAACGGAGCCGTCGTACACGTGACATTCGTACGAAACCCCTGCGGCATCGAGCATGCGCATGGCGTTGGTCTTTTCGAACTTGTCTTTCTTAGCCATATCAACCTCGCATGTCGAACTGAAGAGGCGGAAGCGGGTCGTATTGGGAACCCCATGCCGCAACGTTGAGCTGAGCCGTCCAATAACCCAGCGAACGGTACACCAAAGCCTGCAGAACAACCCCTAGTGCCATCGAGACGTACACAACGGCCAGAAACAGCAGGATGGCCGCGATGGCTCCCATGACGGCGAATCCGTCCAGCCCGTACGCCGCCATGCCAGAAAGGTCGGCCGCCCCAACGAAAACCATAGCAGCGATCATCCCGACGAAAACCAGCACCGTCCATATTACGGCCAATACGACGCCGATCAAAAGCGATGCGACGAGTTCGTAGAGAAAGATTTTCAAAAGACCTACAGGATCGCGCTTAATCATCGACCAGATTTGCCCTATTTGAAAACCCGCGCTCAACGTGTCGTAAATGCTCATTCGCATGCATCCTATCCAGATAAAGAATTGCGCTGCGAACGAAACGACAAGAGATACCGCCCCTATGCCGAAAGATCCTATCGTGGCGGGAATGGCAAGAAAACCGGCGGCGTACGCGCCGTCGAAAAGCGTCGAGAAGACTCCTGCGGCCAGGCCGAAAAGCGACATGCAGACGAAAACGACAACGAAGACCGCCAGGCCCATGACGAGCGAGATAATCCAAGCAAACAAACCGCGACGATACAGACGTCCGTCTTCGTTTCCGAAAACTTTGCGCGGAAGAGGATTATCCATGCCCCATGCGGCATCGCGTGCCCAACCTAGAAGGTAGCCGGAAACCACGATGGGTCCGAGAATCGGAATGAACGCAACGAGCGCAAGAACGCATATCTTGGCAAACCACCCTTCCGTGGAACGAAAGGCTTCCCATGACCGAGAAAACACCCTTGCTGCACCTGAGTCTCCTTTGCCTAGCCTATGCGTCATCTTCCGAGAACTATACAACGAAGGGCCGAAGCATACGCTTCGACCCTTCGTTCGTGATTGAAAAGTGATTCAGTCGTTGCTGAGTTGTTACTTCAAGGTAACAGCAGCGCCAGCCTCTTCGAGCTTAGCCTTGATTTCCTCAGCCTTGTCCTTAGCGACGCCCTCCTGGATAGCCTTGGGAGCACCCTCGACGACCTCCTTGGCCTCTTTCAGGCCAAGACCGGTGATCTCGCGGACAACCTTGATGACAGCGATCTTGTTGTCGCCGAAGCCCTCGAGGACGACGTCGAACTCGGACTTCTCCTCTGCAGCGCCACCCTCAGCAGCGGGAGCAGCAGCAACAGCGACGGGAGCAGCGGCGGACACGCCGAAGACTTCCTCAAGCTCCTTAACGAGCTCGGAGAGCTCCAGAGCGGGCATTTCCTTCAAAGCTTCGATGATCTCTTCACGAGTAACGGCCATTGTTATGGCTCCTTTCACATGAGGCGCGACATCGTTGTGCCGACGCCTTGGTTTTCACGTAACGCGGCCTAAGCCGCTCTATGCAGCTTTATGCTGCAGACTTCTGGTCCGCGATAGCGGAAACCGCGCGAGCGAAGTACTCCATGGGGCCGTTGCAGACGCGGACCATCTTGACCATGGGGTTGCTGATGGTGCCGAGCAGCTTGGCGATGAGCTCCTCGCGGGAAGGAAGGGCTGCGATAGCCTCGACCTCTGCAGCGCCGTAGGCGACGCCGTCCATCATGCCGCCCTTGATGACCAGGTTCTCGTTCTTCTTCGCGAAGTCCTTGATGGCCTTTGCGGAAGCGACGGGGTCACCCGTGGCGAACACGAAAGCGGAAGGACCGGAGAGGATGTCGCCCAGCTCGGGGAGCTCGGCGTTCTCCAGTGCGAGACGCATAAGGGTGTTCTTGTAAACGCCCATCTTCGCATCGGCCTCGCGGACTGCGCGACGAAGAGTCTCGACCTCCTTGACGGTAAGACCGCGGTAATCGATAACCCACATTGCGGTGATGTCCTGAAGCTCTTCAGCGATCTTTGCGACATTTTCGACATTGTGCTTGTTTGGCATGCTGTTTCACCTCCTTTTCGTTTTTGCTCAAACGCTCCGCCACATTGAGGGTGGGCCTGTTCTCGCAAAACGAAAAGAAAAGACCCCCGGTCGAAGACACGGGGGTCGCACTATCATCATGCGCTCCACCTCGGCTGGCTGCAATGCAATTAAACCTTTCGGTGCCTGCTGTCTTCGGTAGCGGAACTATCGTTCACATACGTTCTTTCAAACGCGAATAGATAGTTTAGCCTACTTTCCGAAGAATGCAAGATGGAATTTCAAAAAATCAAGCTACGCGGCCTTCTCCTCCGATTGACCAGACGCGCTCTCCTCACCAGAGACGGAGCCATCCGAACCATCCTTATCATCGGCGTCGGAGACAGAAGAGCTACCCTGACCGGAAGAATCCTGCGCGCCGTTGACGGCCGCTTCGACAATCTCCTGGGCTGCACTTGTCGGATCGCCTTCGATATAGCGGAAAGTAATCGTGTCGCCCACGGCATAAGAAACCACGTTGAGCATGCCAGGCAAAGCGAAGTCGTAGATACGGCTATCTCCGTCGAGAGTCACATAGAAGTGCGAGTTGCCCTCGATGACTGCCTGCGCAATCGTCTTGATCGTGCCGCTTGCCTCAATGGCCGAATCGCTCGAAGCCGAACCCTCGCCCGATCCGTTCGCCGCAATCAAGGACATGTAAGCCTTCTGGGTGTCAGCCACCGTATCACCGACTGCAACGTTTTGGTAGCTGCGGATGTCAACCATCGCATACTTCTTCACCAGACCGGCATCGTCTTTCAGAGCCATGAAGTACGTAGGCGTATTGCTCACATTGATGAGAATCGGGAAGGTTGCCTGGTAACGAAGGTTTTGCACCTGGCCTTCCGCGGACTGCATGGCGGAGTCCTCGGTTGCGCCGGCCACGGAATAGAAGTGGCTCTCGGACGTGCGTTGGTTCACCAGCACGAAGCCGACAATGGAGTTGTCACCCGTGGCCGAAGTAACGCCCGTGTACATCCAAACGTCGTCATCTTTTGCGATGTAGTTGTAGCCGAGCGTGCCGTCAGTGCCGGGAGTGGTCTGGACAACGCCGTTCTGGCCGAGCCAGCTATTAATCCATCCGTCCTTGTACTTGCCGGACCAGTTGTACTGCTGGATGAGCAGATTCGCCGGGTACACGCGGTCGACCCACTCGGGAACCTCGGAAACATCGAGGTCCTGGCATTCGCCCGTTGACGCGTTCACCAAAACGGCACGAGAGACGGTCTCGCCGCCGAAAAGACCGATCGTGAAATCCCGAACGGGGCAAATCCACCACGCGTTGCCTTCGTCATCGATTTCGAAAGACTTCTCGCCGAACATGTAGAAGGGATACTTCAGCTGTACATAGCGATCGATGTTTCGAGCGAGAGGCTCGCTTTCGGAATACTTTATGGCCTTGTCGCCCTCGAGGCGCACAACCTGTGCGTCCTGAGAGGTCATGTCGACGATGACGTAAGCGGGAATGCCCTGCTCGCGATTTTGGAGCCATTTGAACAAGTCGGCATACACCAGGGGGCTAACGCGCACCGGGTGGTCTTGATAGTTGATCTGACTGTGCAAGGGGGAAATCTCGAACTGGCTCACCAGGTCGGACATAGCGCCCATCGTACGGTTGCCCAGAAGCACCGCAGATTCGCGATCGATAACGGGGATTTCGTTATAGTCAACCTCTTGAATGTCCTGAGTGAACTCCATATCGGTGGTCTGAAGGACACTTGCGTACTTCTGGGCGTTGCCCGGGAAGAAAGAGAGCGACATGAGGGTTCCTACGAGCACCAACGCGAAAACGACCACGGGGACGAAAGAGAGCACCTTGAAGGCTTTCGCCTTGCCAGCGTTGCTCGACACCTTGGAGGTTCCGTTTTTGTATGCACGGGTTTTCGCGCGGAAGAACAGAAACGTCGGCAGCAAAATGAACACCGCAACAAACATCCACGTATCGACGCTGTGGATGTTGATGGGCGGATGGAACCACCAATACGCGGCGGCAAGGGCGATGACGGCCACGATGACGAGCGCGAACAGCGCCTTTTTGCTCATGCTTGCGAACTTATCCTTGAGCTGGCGGAAATCTTCCGTCGCATTGAACTCGACATGAGGCGTAGCCTGCTGGGATCCCTCCCCCGCGCCAAATGGATCATCCATGCCGAACATGGTGAAGAATGGATTTTGGTTGCCTGCCATGTATTCCCTTCCCTATGTATCAAGCCGATATGCAACGGGCGCCTGCGTTATGCAGGTGCCCGTCAGCGCGTCGGTCAAACTTATGCGTTGGCCACAAGGTGGCGCAACACGTACTGCAGGATGCCGCCATGGGCCATATATGCCCCCTCGGTCGGCGTATCAACTCGTACTATAGCCTGAAACTCCTTCGCGGAGCCATCCTGCTGCAAAGCCGTTACCTTCACCTTCGACGGCGTTGGCATGCACGGCTCGCCGTCGCCGAAATCGATCGTCTCGATGGAAAACATCTCTGTCCCATCGAGCCCAAGGCTCTCGACGCTTTGTCCCTCTTCGAACTGAAGGGGAAGGATGCCCATGCCGATCAAATTCGAACGATGGATGCGCTCGAAGCTTTCGGCGAAGACCGCGCGAACGCCCAAAAGAAGAGGGGCCTTCGCCGCCCAGTCGCGCGACGACCCGCTGCCGTACATCTTACCCGCAAGGACTACCGACGAAAGACCCGCTTTTTCGTAATCGCACGCAGCCTCGAAGATGCTCGTGACCCGTCCCGTTTCGAAATCACGCGTATATCCGCCGTTACGGCCTTCGGCGAGAATATTGGACAGCTTGACGTTGCCGAAACCTCCGCGCGCCATAACCTCGTGGTTTCCTCGGCGACTGCCGTAGGTGTTGAACATCTCGGGCTCGACCCCGCGCTCGCGCAGATACGCCGCAGCAGGGCTGTCGGAAGCAATGCTGCCCGCAGGGGAAATGTGGTCCGTCGTTATGAAATCACGCACATTGACCAGCACGCGCGCGCCTTCTATGGGCTTCACATCGCGAAGCTCGAGCGTCATCCCCTCGAAATACGGAGCATGGCGAACATAGGTGGAGTCTTCATCCCATTCAAAAATGTCAGACGACTCGACCTTAAGCGCCTTCCAGGCGTCGGTTCCTTCGTAAAGGCCGCGTCCTCCCTCTTCGAAAAGCTCCTTGGTCGCGTAAGCGTCGAGCGCACGCTCGATTTCTTCGTCGGACGGCCAGATATCGCGCAGATACACCGGATTGCCCGCTTCGTCCAAGCCCAGTTCCTGCGTTTCGAACTCGAAGTCCATCGTACCCGCGATAGCGTACGCGACAACGGCCGCGGAGCGCACAGGTAATTCTGGGAAACATCCGGGGAGATGCGCCCGTCGAAGTTGCGGTTGCCCGAAAGCACGCTGGCAAGCTCGATATCGCCGGCGACCTCATGCATCTCGGGCCAAATGGGACCGGAATTTCCGATGCAGCTCATGCAGCCGAAACCGCATGTCGCAAAGCCAAGTTCGGCAAGAGGCTCGGCAAGGCCGGCGCGTTCGAGCAGCAGCTGAGTAGCATGGCTTCCGGGAGCCATAACTCGCTTGACCCAAGGTTTCGCTTCAAGACCCGCCTCACGAGCCTTTTTCGCAATCAAACCGCAGGCAAGCATCATCTCGGGGTCGGTCGCAGTCGTGCAGCTTGTGACGGCGGCGATGGCCAACGCGCCATGCGCAAGCTCGAAAGACTCGCCTCCAAGATCGACAACCGCATGATGCTCCATATCCAGACCGCGTTCTTCGCAGATTCCCCGGAAAGCATCGCGGGCGGCGTCCGCGTCGAAGCGGCTATGCGGGCGGCTTGGACCGGCAAGGCTGCGCCTCACCGTAGAAAGGTCGAGCTCGATGACCTCGCTGTAGACGCGCTCGGCATCCTCGTTCCAGAGCCCTTGAGCCTTGGCATAAGCCTCGACAAGAGCGACCTGCTCATCGCGGCCCGTCAAACGCAGATACTCAAGCGTCCTGTCATCGACGGGGAAAAGCGTGCACGTGCAACCGTACTCAGGAGTCATGTTGGCAATATGGGCTCGCTGGGTCGCCGAAAGCGCCCACGCCTTCGCCGAAGCATTCGACGAAGCATCCTACGACCCCTTTGGCACGAAGCATCTGCGCGAAAACAAGCGCAGCGTCCATCGCCGAAACACCTTCGGAAAGACAGACCGGTAAGATGCACGCCGATGACACGCGGAACGAGCGTCGTAATCGGCTGCCCAGCGCGGCCGCCTCCGCCTCGATGCCGCCAACGCCCCACGACAGCACGCCGATGCCGTTTGCCGTCGTCGTGTGGCTGTCCGTTCCTACCACCGTATCGAAATAGGCGATCTCCTTACCGTCCTCATTCTTGGTCATAACGCCCGTTGCGAAGTGTTCGACGTTAATCTGATGACAGATTCCCGCCCCAGGAGGAACGATGCGCACGTTCTGGAAAGATTCCTGGGCCCACTTGAGAAAACGATAGCGCTCGCCATTGCGGGCAAACTCCATCTCCATATTCTTCTCAAGCGCCTGAGGGCACCCTGCAACGTCGGCAATGACCGAATGATCGACGACCAAGTCCAGAGGAATTTGGGGATTGATTCGCGAAGGATCGCCCCCAAGATCGCGAGCTGCCTCACGCATGGCGGCAAGATCGACGAAAACAGGCACGCCCGTGAAGTCTTGCAGCAAGACGCGCGCAGGCATGTATTCGATTTCTCCGCCCTGCTCGCCTGCAAGCCCCGCGCTTACTACGCGACCTGCGAAACGAGCTGCAGAATCGTCATCAGGAGCCATGCGCAAAACGTTTTCAAGCAGAATGCGCAAAGAGTATGGAAGCTTGTCGGCACCGTCAATTCCGCGAACGGGGTAATACCCTACGGAGCGATCGCCCACGGCAAGCACGTCAATGCGATTGTTCATATGCAACCTCGCTGAATCAGGGTCGCACTATGCGACCGTTCTGTAACCCACCTATCATATCACGCGCGCTTTAGCCAAATAAAGCGTCGAGCCAAAAAATCAGCGAAGGAGCACCAGCAGAATGAGGCGTTGCGATACACACCCAATACCCACCATAACCTCGGTGCCAGGAAACAATTCTTAGGAAAAGGTATCGTCAGAACGCATATGACGAAAACGCAGCAAAATGCCCAACGACGAGAACGATGCTACCTATCAAGATTCTCAATAATCAGCTGAGCACGTTTCTTCAAAACGCCGCGACTGTGCTTGGCATCGAACTCCATGCGGTCTTTGAGCTCATCTCGCACGGAGTCGGCAAGATTGGACTCTGAGAAGGAAATGACCGCAATAAGCATGTCCTGGAACTCAAGATCGCCATGGTAGCACTGAATCGCTTCATCAAGCAAAGGCCAAACCTGAAGGCTGTGCTTTTGGGAAAGCTCACCGTATTTGCAAAGAAAACGAAGAGCGGCAAGACGAAGCGGTCCCGAATCTTCATCGAACAAAGCACTCTCCGCGCCCGGAAGAGCCTTATCACAGGAGTCAGAATCAAGAGAAAGGAAGTGAGTCAACACCTCGAGAGATTCCCATCGTGTTTGCGCTTCAGGACGATCAAGGGCATTGATGAATGCGTCGATGCGGGAGAAAACCACCTGGGGCTCGAAGGATGCGACAGCGGAAAGAGTAGCTGCAGCATTCTGCCTTTCACGACGAGAAGAACTCTCCAATCG